>JAYSON010000069.1:0-13997 GCA_043722725.1 Chloracidobacterium sp. | reverse complement strand
GACGCGACCGCCGACCCCGTCTTCCAACGCAAACGCGAACTCGAAACGCTCCTTGAACAAACGTACCCCGACTATTTCTCAAAATACTCAATGGTCACCTTCCGCGAAGACCTGCCCTATTCGGTCGCTAAGGAAAAAGGAAATGCGCAAGATCGGTTGTTGATGGATATCTCCGCTGGTGTCGAAAGTGTGAACGAGATCGATGTTGAAGCCGTAATGAAAAAAGTCCGCGTAAAAATCTGATGTCACGAGAATTAAATTCGTTGATCGGTTACTGGGTGTTAGATTCCGCTCCGGAGAATACCGCTGAAATTGGGGAGTTTTATCTCCGCTTTACGAGTGATGGACTCTTGCAGCATGGCAATCAGAATAAATGGAAAATTTACGTTCTTTCTTTCCAGTACGAAATCGAAGGTGACGCGATCGCGACAATTTGCCCGCCAAATCCGCGAACGGAATTGACACCGTTTTCGATTGCAGAGGATGGAAGATTAATACTTTCTTATGGCAATTACGATACGGTTTGGGCTGAATCTGATAAGAAAGATTTTTTTGAAAGCGATAAAATATGGGATCCCGGCATACTCTTTGAACGACAGATCGACTATATTTCCCTTTTGGATTCGGAACCGCGTGACTATCAAATCAAGCGGGCAGGTCTGCTCGGTATTTCTCCACAAGTTTTGGTAAACACAGATGCCCTTTGGAAGTGCTGGAAATATGGCCGTTCTCCATTTGCTTCTTTCCACCTTGAAGATTTCGATCATGTTCTTAACCAAGGCGTGCTGATTGATAATGAGGACAATGAGGACCGAACCTTGCTGAGCTATTTAGCAGAAGACGGCCATACGAATGCAGTTAAAAAAGCTTTGGAACACGGGTTGAACTCAACGTCATAGTCGCCAACGGCGACGAACATTAAAGCCTGGGGTAGAGGGAGCGGAGCGAACGGCACCTCAGGTTTATTGCAAAAAAAATATTCCGACGCTGAAGGTGTTGAACAACGACGTGAATGTTCGTCCCTCAGGGACGGAAATCACGTCCGACACCTACCTAGGGTTACGCTCATTTCAATTGCTTCACCCTAGGCTTTAATATTTGTCGCCATCAGCGACCGGAAAAAACGTCTGCTAACGCGGAAACTCCAAACAACTACACATTCTTCTTCAAAAGCGCAAGCACGCAGGCGTCTTTCGCGGCTTGGACGCCCGTTGGAAAGTCGACGGCGAATATGCGATTCTGTCGCAGACATTTCTGTCATCAACAAAAATGAATGCGACCATCCAAATAGGCGGCGCTCGATACGATCTCGACAACCTGATCGACATCTCGATCCCACTTCAATTCAACGGCCCTCAGCCGAACGCTTACGGCGTTGCACCTGCATCCTCAAAACCGGTTGAAGCCGACGATCTTGTCGGTGATACGCGCCTTGGCGGCAGCGTGAATTTCGAGCAGTACACGTTCATTCCACATTGCAGCGGCACTCACACCGAATGCGTCGGCCACATCACAAACGAACGGATCTCGATTCTGGATTGTTTACAGGAGGTGCTTATTCCGGCGGTACTCATATCGGTCTCACCGGAATGGACTGGCGAGTCTGATGATTTGGTGATAATCCGCGAATCGATCGAAGCGGCGATTACGTCAGAACCACCTGCGGTAGCGACCGGATTCTTGGAGTGCGGTTCCGAGACTAACATTGAACCACCCGCTACCACCCCGTCTGCCGAAGCGGCATCCACCCCTCCTAAGACAGGAGGGGAGTTTTGCGGTTCTGACACGGCTTTAATTATTCGTACGCTGCCGAACAACGAAGACAAACTGACGTGTGAGTACGGCGACGTAATCCCGCCGTATTTTTCAACCGACGCGATGCGGTATATCGTTGAATGCGGCTTCAAACACCTGCTCGTCGATCTGCCCTCGATTGACCGGATCTTAGACGAAGGAAAACTGATAAATCACCGGATGTTCTGGAACGTAGAGGAAGGAAGCTTTGAAATTAATGAGGATACACGGCTTAACAGCACGATCACCGAAATGATCTACGTGTCGAACGAGGTCGCGGATGGCGAATATCTACTAAATCTCCAGATCGCCCCATTCACCGCGGATGCCAGCCCGAGCCGTCCACTACTATTCAAGTTAGTTTAACCGCCGAGACGCCGAGGGAACGGAAAATGGAGAATGGAAAATGTCGAAGTTCTATTTCTTTACTTTCAGTTTTCCATTTTCCATTTTCAGTTCGCTTCCTCTACGTCTCCGCGTCTCCGCGGTGAGAATCTTACTCCACCGCGTGCTCGACAGCCGCTTTTAGCTCGCTATATTTGAATTCAAAACCCGCATCAAGCAGACGCTTTGGGATCACGCGAGTGCTGGCGAGCAGCAATGCATCGCCCATTTCACCAAAGACGAGATTGACCGCGAATTCCGGCAGCGGTAAAAACGTCGGGCGGTAAAGAACGCTGCCGAGCGTTTTTGTAAACTCCTCGTTCGTAACCGGATTTGGCGACGCTACATTTACCGCGCCACGCAGGCTTTCGTTCTCCAATGCAAAATCGATGATAGCGACAACGTCGTCGAGCGACACCCAACTCATCCATTGCTTGCCGCTGCCGACTACTCCGCCAACGCCGAGTTTGAAGGGCGTCAGCATCGTCGCAAGCGCACCGCCATCCTTCGACAACACAATGCCCGTGCGAAGCAAAACCGTGCGGATTCCCATATCTTCTGCACGCCGCGATTCGCTTTCCCATTCCTTGCACACCTTGGCGAGAAAGGTGTCGCCGGCCGCGCTCGTCTCGGTCATTTCGTCATCGGCACGGTCGCCGTAAAAGCCAATAGCCGATCCCGAAACAAAGACTTTCGGCTTCTTTTCGAGCTTCGCAAAAGCCTCGATCATCGTTCGCGTACCAAAAACGCGGCTGTCGCGGATCGCTTTTTTCTTGTCTTCTGTCCACCGGAGGCCGCTGACATTCTCACCGGCGAGATGGATCACGGCGTCAAGCCCTTCGAGCCTCGCCAGGTCGTCGTCCGCAAAGCCCGTGTCCATGTGCCACCGGATGTGACCCTCCTCTTTAGGGTCGCTCCGCGACGCCAGAAGCATCTCGTAGCCCTTCTCGTTAAACGACTTCTGGAGCTCAGTCCCGATCAAGCCACTAGCTCCGGTTATCAAAATTCTCATACGTCTATTTTAGCCCACGAAAGGCACGAAATACACTAAACGAATGCGTTTACAAATCTCGCGATCTCCACATATCGGTAGGATGAAACTATTTTTCGTGCATTAGTGTGTTTCGCGGGCAATTTATTTCCGAAGGTCCTTGAGGACAAAATTTACCAATAGATTTATCTCGCGTTCGGTCAACTGATCCCGGAACGGTACCATGCCGTTGCCGCCGTTGGAGATGTGGCGGTAGATCTCGCCGCCTGTCTTATATTTATGTTCGCCGTCGCGGATGTTGGGAATTACGCGGCCGTGGTCGAGCGTCTTGCCTTGAGCTTCCGGCCCGTGGCAGATTGCGCAGTTTTGGCGGAAAAGCGACGCTTCATAGGATTTGCTGTCGGCGATCACAAACCGTTTTGTCGTGGAATCAACACAGGCCGATAGAGAAACAAATCCAAAGACCAATATTATCAATAGCTTAGAGCGATACATTAAATCGGAAACGAAACAATCCCTAGCGTATTTTCTGTTAAAAAAGTGTTTACCGCAATGGATGCAAAATTAAAGATGCAAGGTCGCAAAGTTGAACTACGAGTTTTCTTGGCGAAGCAAAAGCTTCGATATTTTGCCCGTATTCCCAATCGGCAGGCTTTCGCGAAATTCCACATGACGCGGATATTTGTTCGCGGCGATCTGCCCTTTGCACCATCCGATAAATGCCTTTTCGGTTAACTCCGAACCTTTATTGAGCACAACAAACGCCTTCACCTCCTCGCCCAGCCGGTCGTCTTGGACGCCGAGAACGGCGACCAGCGACACATCCGAATGCATCATTATGACCTCTTCAAGCTCACGCGGATAGATATTGTAGCCGCCGCGAAGAATCATATCCTTTTTGCGGTCAACGATGGACAGATAGCCTTCCTCGTCCATAATGCCGATGTCGCCCGAATGAAACCAACCGTTTCGAAAGGCATCGGCCGTCGCTTCTGGCCGCTTATAATAGCCCTTCATAACGTTCGTCCCGCGAATAACGACCTCACCACGCATCCCGCGCGGCACCTCTTTGTCGTTCTCGTCGAAGCACCTCACATCGACGCCGAAGATCGCCTGACCGACCGTTCCCGGTTTGGACGGTTTTTCGAAATGGTTAAAGGTCGCCAGCGGCGAGGTTTCCGAAAGCCCGTATCCTTCCGTAACGCGAACGTTGAATTTGGATTCGAATTCTTTCATCACCTCAACCGGCATCGGTGCTCCGCCTGAAGTGCAGACCTTCATGTTTTCCGCAACCTTGCTGATGTCGTAACCCGTTTCTTCCACATATTTTAGCAATGCCCAGTACATCGTCGGGACGCCGACCCAGAAATTCACCTTTTCCTTGACCATGGTGTCCAGCGTCGCCTTCGGGTCGAATCGCGGCAGCAAAACGATACGGTTTCCGCCATAGATATTCGTGTTCATCTGCACGGTTTGTCCGGTGGTGTGGAACAGCGGCAGCGTGATCAAGGCCGTCTTTTGCAAACCGTCGGTGAAATCGAGTACCGGCAAATGAATCAGATATGTCGTGGTAACGTTGGAATGGATATTTAGATGCGTCAGCTCAGCACCTTTTGGCTGCCCGGTAGTGCCGGAAGTGTAAAGGATGGCACAGGTGTCGGACGGAGCGGTCGGGTAGGTTTCGAACGTCTCGAGCTGCGAAGATATGAGCGATGCCAGCGTCTTGTGCTCAGGGAACGGCGAAACTCCGGCCGGGTCTTTCGTCATTACGATGAGGTGCTCGCATGAATCGACCTGGTCGAACGCCGCTTTACTTGAAGCCCCGGTCGGCAGATCGTCCGTACCTTCAAACGCGAAAATTGCCTTCGCATCCGAATCCCTCAATTGATGTGCGATCTCACGCGGTGTAAACAGTACGCATATCGGCACTACCACGGCGCCGGCCTTCAATATTCCGTAATAAACTATCGGAAAATACGGCAGGTTCGGACAGTTCAATGCAACTTTATCGCCGTGCCCGATGCCCATCTTCATCAGAGCATTCGCCACCTTGTTGGACATTGCATCAAGCTGTCCGTAGGTCATCCGAATATCGTTCCAAACGATCGCTTCCTTGTGCGGGGCAAGCTTTGCGTGATGGGTAACAATAGACGCCAGATTGAGTGTGGTCGCGCTTGATTCCATAAGAATTGTGAAATTCAGACCTGTTGCTTAGGGTTATGCCGAGGCCTAGATTATAACCCAACACAGAGTGAAGTCAGAACCGTAGTTTTTACCGCTCCCGGTTCTGATCCGGATCGATTCGCACGCTCGACGAAATCTCAGTTTCGATTTTTTGAATGGAATGAACGCGCCATTCTTCGTGTTGCCCTGGAAAATCCTTCCGAAAATGCCCGCCGCGTGATTCTTCGCGCCAAAACGCGGCCTTTGCGACCAACATCGCGAGTGTAACGAAATTAGCCGATGACTTGCTCAGTTTCGATTTGGCGATCTGCTCGAATTCGCGAAGTGCCCGCTGTAGCGAACTCTTGTCACGCAAAATTCCCACCCGCTCCCACATAACACGTTTTACACGCTTTTTGACGGCAATTGAAATTCCTGACCTGTTTCCAGATTCCAGATTCCAGATGCCAGATTTAGACGATTCATTTCCCAATTTGAAATCTGTAATCTGAAATTTGGAATTGTCCCCCACCGCAGCTTCGCCCGCTCTTGCCCCGAAAACCAGGCCTTCAAGCAGCGAATTCGAAGCCAGTCTATTCGCTCCGTGAACTCCCGTGCAGCTTACTTCGCCCGCTGCATATAAGCCCGGTACGGTTGAACGGCCATGCAAATCCGTGCGAATGCCACCCATGCAATAGTGTGATGCGGGCGAAACCGGAAGCTGATCTTTGGCGATATCGAGGCCGTAGAATTTACATGTTTCGTATATTTTTGGAAAGCGCTCTTTGAGAAACGCCCCGTCGAGCGCGGTCATATCAAGAAAGACCTGACGCGACCCGGTCCGACGCATTTCGGCGACGATCGACCGCGAAACAATATCACGCGGGGCTAGTTCCAACCGCTCGTCATAACGGTCCATAAACAGTTCGCCAGCCAGATTTCGAAGTACGCCGCCTTCGCCGCGCATCGCCTCGGACAACAGGAATCTCGGTGCTTTTTCGATACTCAAAGCTGTCGGGTGAAACTGTATGAATTCCATATCGGCCATTTCCGCACCCGCGAAATATGCCATGGCCATTCCGTCGCCGGTCGCCACGGGCGGATTCGTTGTGTGCAGAAAAAGCTGGCCCGCTCCGCCGGTGCAAAGAATTACTGCCTTTGCGACAATATCGCGCGGCGCACGAAGGATCGGGTCGAGGAAATGCACTCCCATGCAGCGTCCGTCCACCATCAAAAGGCTCTCGGTATTGGCAAACGGCAGTAAGTTTATCCGCTTCTCCTGCCTTGCACGCGCGATCAAAGCTCTAACGATTTCTTTTCCGGTCGAATCTCCGTGAGCGTGAAGTATCCGCCGACGCGAATGCGCGGCCTCCTGCGTAAACGCAAGCTTGCCGCCATCGTGGTCGAACTCGATTCCCCATTCGATAAGCTGCTTTATGTATTTTGTGCCGTCCGAAACGAGCGTTTCGACGGCTTCCGGATCGCAAAGTCCGGCACCCGCCACCAGCGTGTCTTCTTCATGAAGCTCGGCGTTGTCGTCATCCGAAAGCACTACTGCAACGCCGCCCTGCGCGTACTCCGTATTAGATTCGCTCGCCTTGTCCTTTGTCAGGACAGTAACGCGGGCACCCGATTCCGCTAACGCGATAGATGCCCGCAAACCCGCAACACCGCTTCCAATAACAATAAAATCCGTTTCCAGAGACATTAAGAGAAATGTAACAAATTACGGGAACCGGCGAAACCTTACAGCCTACTCAACCTTTTTTTCTTCCTTTTCTTATTCATTCTTGTTAATCTCTTTCCTTGGCTAAATTCACCGTCACGAAGCAGAATAAAAAGCCCGCATCCTGTAGACACGGGCTTTTTCAGTTAAGTTAAACGATCAATCTACGAAGGGATCTTCAATTCCTGTCCCGGATAGATCTTATCAGGATGATTAAGGATATCGCGATTGTGGTCCCAGATAGCCTTCCATTGGATACCGTACTTATTAGCGATCTTCGTGAGGTTATCGCCTGAAACTACTGTATAAGTGTTTCCACCGCCTCCGGCCAATGCCGCCGACGTTTGAATGTTAAGGATCATATCGCTTGCCCGAAATTCGGGGTCAATACGCTCGTATTCAGCCCAAAGAGCGGCTTTTGCCTCATCATTCGGAGCCGTTCCGGTAACGTGCAGCACGCCATCGCCTTCGCTGAGTTCATAGGTTGTGCCGTTCTGGTTAGCCAGATCAAGAAGTGTCTGATATTTTTCCTGTAATGACATAATTCCTCCTGTATCCGCCTATTTGACGGTTAGATTGTTGATAACCTTTTTCGGCTTCGATTCCTGAGCGGCTGCCATAACTTCGGCCAACTTAGCTTTCTCTACCGTACCCGTTAGTGTGATCTCGCCGTTAGCAACTGTCACGGTAATGCCCGAGATGTTCTTTTTCATAAGAGCTTGACTAACCGTGCCCTCCAGCATCTTGTCAGGTGACGGCGGCGGCGGTGGCGGCAAAGCCTTTAACGTGATGCTGTTGACGACCGATTTGACACCTTCGACTTTTGCCGAGGCTTCGGCCTTTGTCTTAACCGTAATGTCCGCGACTTCGCCGGTCAGCGTCGCGACGCCGTCTTTAACGGCAACCGTTACACCGACTACCTTGTCAGCTGCAAGCTTGTCAGCCGCTGCTTTTTGTAGGTCTGCATCGCTTTTTCCGCCGCATGCTCCGATAAACAAAGCGATGGCCAAACTCAAAACTGTTAGAAATTTGATTTTCATTTTTCCTCCTGAAAAAATCTGTTAAATATCCTCGATTCTATAATCGCAAATGGCCGCAGAAACCTTGCGGTCTTCTACAAAACTTCCAGTTATCCGACACGCGGTCGGACCATCAAAAAATTGATATGTAATATTGATTCATCCGCAAACTTTTTTCAACAGGAAGCTTGCGATAATCATGAAAAGACTTCTTCGAAGATCTGGCGTGCTACATCGAATGATGTGAGGTCCGGTTTAACAACAAAATGCCAATCGGCGAGGCAGTAGATCACCTGCCGGGAGTCGAACAATTTTTTGGCCAAAATTTTATTGCGTGCAAGCGGCCGTTCTTTTTTTGAAAAGCGAATATTATTCCAGCAATGATCGAAGCTCGAATCGAGCCAGACGCTGGTAAGACCTTGTGCCTTTATCAGCTCGCGATTTTCGGCGACCGTCCAGGCACCGCCTCCCAGCGACAGAATGCGCACATTTGCCTTGCCCAATGCGAGTTTGAGGTTTTCTGTCTCTATGTTGCGATACTCGGCCTCGCCGTCCGCATCAATGATCTCGGCGATCCGTCGCTGTTCGTTTATTTCGATCAGCGAGTCGAGATCGAGCCTTTCGCAGCGCAGCATATTTGCAAGGTGGCGGGCAACGCTCGTTTTACCGACGCCCATAAATCCCGTTAGCGCGATCCGCTTTTCTGCTCTTGCGGTATTTCTAGTGGTCTCCGGCTCGCCCATGCCGGCTAGTATAGTACGCTCGCGAGCGTATCGAAAAAGCCCGGAAATGAAACAGCAGCGGACTCGGCACCGCGAATTTCGGTTTCGCCGTCCGCCAGAAGTCCCGCAACCGCAAAGGCCATCGCTATCCGATGATCGCCGAACGAGTCGATAACCGCGCCTTTAAGATCCGACTTCCCTACCTTGAACCCGTCGTCAAATTCTTCGACCGTGGCATTCATTCGCCGCAAATTTTCAACGATTGCGGCAATCCTGTCCGATTCCTTTATCCTTAGCTCGGAAGCGTTCCTGATCTCAAGCCCACCGGCCAACTGCGTTCCGGCAACCGCCAATATCGGGATCTCGTCGATCATATTTGCGATGACACTACCGCTGAATATATTTTGTGTTTGCGTCGCGGCGATATCGGCGTGTCCCCGAACGATCAGTTTCCCGACAGGTTCATTACATATCTCTGTCTGATCGTATATTTCGACATCGAGGCCTAGTCCTTTCAACACATCGACGACGGCTTTGCGCGAAGGGTTAATCCCGACATTCGGCATGACGATCTCGGAGCCATCCAGGAATGCCGCGGCGACAATAAAGAAAGCTGCCGAAGAAAGGTCCCCCGGAACGTGCAGATCTTTCGCCGTTAGTCGTGCGGCGCCGGAAACCGTAAGTTTGACGCCGCCGGAAAGCTCAGTTTGGCCGACATCGACGCCGAACCAACGCAGCATTCGCTCTGTATGATCTCGAGTCTGCGTTGTTTCGAGAACAGACGTTTGGCCATCGGAATTGAGTCCGGCAAGCAGAATGCATGATTTTATCTGGGCCGAAGCAACTGTCGGTTCAAAATCGATCGCCCGCAGCGGATGTTTGCCTGATATCCGAAGCGGAGCATGGTTATCAACACCTTCGATCTCCGCTCCCATCAAACTTAGAGGATCGATTACCCGTTTCATCGGCCGTTTTTGCAATGATTCATCGCCGATCAGCACCGAATGGAAATTCTGCCCCGCCAGAACGCCCGACATCAAACGCATGGTCGTGCCGCTGTTTTCGCAATCGAGCGGATTTGCCGGAGCGGTAAAGCCGGTCTTTCCAACGCCGTTAATAGTAAGATTCGAACCGTCACGCTCTACCCGGACGCCCAAAGCTTCAAGACATTTGACCGTCGCGGCGCAATCCGCGCTGGTTCCAAAATTATGTATGAGCGTCTCGCCGACCGCGAGTGCGGAGAATATCGCCGAGCGATGCGAGATCGATTTGTCGCCGGGTAAAATTATCTCGCCACTAAGGTATCCGGCACGATTAATCTTCATAGAACACATTTTAGACTGAATAATTACCGTTTGTCTTGACATGACATATCATTAACCGCTAACTTACAAAGAAAAAGTTGTGTCTGAAACTAAAGAGCTTAAATTACCAAGCCGTATCGAATCGGTTGACGAGGCGGCAATGCAGGCCGATGCGTTTGCAAAGCACCATGGCTTTGGCGACGAATTCATTTCTGCCATTGACCTCGCCGTCCGCGAGTCGGTTGCCAACGCGGTAAAGCATGGCAACAAGTTCGACCCGGAAAAGCAGGTTGAGGTGACATTTCTGCGTTCGGCTAAGGGCGTGGAAATTTCGGTCAGGGATTTCGGGCCGGGTTTTGCGCCGGAAGAGATACCCGACCCGACCAACCCGGCAAACCTGCTGAAAGCTTCGGGCCGCGGAATCCTTTTTATGCGTTCATTTATGGACGAGGTCGAATGGTCCAATCACGCTGGCGGCGGTATGGTCGTTAAGATGAGGAAGAGTGATTAGTAATAAGTGATAACTGTCAGCAAACACTCTGTTTCTGCACTTTTCACTCCTCGCTTTTCACATTTCACTTCTTTTGTGGACTTTTATATCGGGATTGGTCTAAAATCTGCTATCAAAACTTAATTAATTAAACGAGGAGACAAAAATGGCTGATATCACTATTTCAGAACGCCAGGCGGGCGATGTGACGATACTTGATCTTAACGGCAAGGTAACGATCGGCGAAGGCAGCGTCGCGCTTCGCACTACCATACGCCGTCTGTTGGGCGATGGCAAGAACAAGATCCTTATGAACCTTGGCGGCGTCGGGTACATCGATTCAAGCGGTATCGGCGAATTGGTTTCGAGCTTTACGGCTGTCAATAAAGAGGGCGGCACGTTGAAGCTTTTGAAGCTGACTCAGAAGATCCAGGATCTGCTGGCGATCACCAAGCTTTTGACGGTTTTCGATGTCTTTGACGACGAAGCCGAGGCTTTGAGCAGCTACAACTAAAACCGAATACCGAAATTGCAAATGAAAGGGATAAAGGATAAATGTGATTTTTCCTTTATCCTTTGTTTGTTTCCGGCTGCAAGCATCTTTGGACCGCATAAATTCATCTCTATTAAGAACTTGCTTAGTGGATAAGTTGAAATTATAGCTTTACAATTTTGCTTTGTTAATTTATTTCGTGTCTTTTCGTGTAATTCCGTGATTCATTCCTAAATCAAAATCGAAACCACTATTTCGCGCTGAAGAAAACGTGGACGTGCTCATCTCCAAAATATTAATGGCTAAGTCGATTATACTATTTCTTATCTCCATTTTTTCGACGAATCTAGTCGCTCAGAATGTCGCGACCGGTTTCGATCTTTCAAATTACGGTGTGCGTATCGAGCCCGACAAACGCGTCATGCTCGTTTTAGCGACGCTTGAGTCCGCGCGGACGACAAATGCGGCAGGCGAAGAGGTTCCGGTGATAAATACGCCGCTGACACCCGAGGGCATGAAGTTTCGAGAGCTGTTAAAGAGCGACCTTGCCGCCCTGAACAGCGATCTGAGACTAAAAATCTCGACATTCGTTTTGCAATATAAGAACCGCAATCCGAAACTTACCGATGCCGAGCTTGTCGCTCCGTTCATTTCGATGGCATACGCCTTGACGCCCGCTCCCGAGCTGGCCGATCCGGTTGTAACGAGCGATCTACCGGGAAACCTGCTGGATGTACTCGATTTTGCACCGCTCGTCCGCGATTTTTACCGCCGGTCGAGCGTCAGCGGAAATATCAACGAATACGTAAAAACATATCAAAAGACGGCGGACGGACAGCTTCGTATTTCGGCTCGTGAAATGGTCAGTGAATTGCTGAATTACCTGAATACCAGGCCGCAGCTCTTTTTCTCTGAAAAGATCAAAACCGAGACACGAAAAGGTAAGAGCAAGTCCGCGACTTTGAGGAACGTCGAGGTCAGAGATCGCGAACGCCGCTTCTACATCGTGCCCGAATTGCTTGCTCCGGTCGGAAACGTAAACTTTCTCAACATCAAGGACGATTATCACGTCGTGCTTCCGGCTGAAAGCGATCTTAGTTTTTCGGAGGTCCGGCGCGGATTTCTGCAGTTTGTGATCGACCCGCTGGTCAACGGAAGCAGCAAAGACATTGAAACGATCCGTCCCGGCGTTAAGACGCTTTTGGATGAGCGTCGCAAAACGGATTCCTCAGCTTCACCCGATGTCTATTTGACGATCTCGCGTTCGTTGGTCGCGGCCATCGACGCAAAACAAACTGAGAATGTAAAGATCCGCATCACAACGGCACAGGCCCGGCAGCGTATCGACCGCATGGGGACGGATCAGGAAAAACGTGCGATCGTTCAAGAACTGGAAAAGTACAAAAGCGGATTGGGCGACGAAACCGCTCTGCAGCTATCCGAAGATTACGAAAAGGGTGCGATCCTCGTATTTTATTTCGCCGAGCAGCTAAAAGGACTCGAAGACTCCGGGTTCGATATCGCTTCGTCGATGAAGGAAATGATCCTTTCGTTCGATCCGGCCAAGGAGACAGGGCGGCTCGCCCAATTTGCCGACGCCCGAAAACGCGCGGTTGCCGCACGCGAGGAACGAAAGAAAAATCCCGTCACCAGCAGCCTTATTGAAAATCCCGTGAGTACGCGGCTCGTCGAGATTCAAAAGCTGATCGATGCAAAAAACTACGTTCAGGCGAACACTGAACTAAAGCAGCTCCTCGCAAAAAATCCGAGCGAATCTCGCATTTACTACAATATCGGCCGCGTCGCCAGTCTTTCAGCCGAGGGCATCACGGACATTGATAAGCAAAAAGCGGCACTGCTTGAGGCAAAAGTCGCTTTTGAGAATGTCATCAGGTCCGCAACCCGATCGACAGATGCTGCTTTGCTGTCGCTTTCATATGTCGCCCTGGCAAAGATATACGAGTTCTATGATGACAAGGGCTACGCAATTGCCTTCTATGAGAAGGCGATCCAGATCGGCCCTGTCGCCGGCGGCGCACACGGCGAAGCACTCTCCGCAAAGGCCAGACTCTTGAAGGATCAGTAAAGATTTCGACGCAGAGACGGCGAGGTAAAAAGTTAAGAGTCAAAGGTGATTTTTTCCCTTTAACTTTGCTTTTCCGCGCCTCCAAGTTGAATTTCTTTCGCTTTCTGCGTCTCTGTGGTGAAAACTTGCCGAATCTGCTAACTTCAAGTTGCATGTCCAAAGACAATTTCCGTAGCGGTTATGCCGCTTTCATAGGCCGTCCGAACGCCGGTAAATCAACGCTTTTGAACCGCCTGGTCGGTGAAAAGATCGCCGCCGTTTCAAACAAACCGCAGACTACCCGTCATAAAATTCAGGGAATCGTCACATCGCCCGAAGGCCAGATCGTCTTTGTCGATACTCCCGGCGTTCATAAGCCCGGTTATCTGCTCAACCGGCGGATGATGACGGCGGTACACGACGCGATTCTGTCGGTCGATATTCTCATCTTGATGCGTGACGCGAGCGTATCGACCGGCAATGGCGACAAATTCGTGCTTGATCTGATCAAACAGTCAGAAAATCCCGCGATCCTCGTGCTGAACAAGATCGACAAGATCAAAGAGAAACATGAACTTCTACCGCTCATCGAATTTTATTCTAAGGAATACGAGTTTGCGGAGATCATCCCGGTTTCGGCTCTTCGGGGCGAAGCGGTCAACACGCTTTTGGCTCAGATCACCAAGCATCTTCCCGTTGCCGAAGCGATCTTCAACGACGACGAGTTGACGGATCAGCCGATGCGGGTGCTCGTCGCCGAAATGGTCCGCGAACAGATTCTGATGACGACCGGCGAGGAGATCCCATACGTTACGGCCGTTGTGACTGAGGTTTACGACGAAAGCG
>JAYSON010000068.1:0-4891 GCA_043722725.1 Chloracidobacterium sp. | reverse complement strand
ATGGCGTCCGCGTTCCGTCGGCTGGCCTAAACATCACCGAAATGTGCCTCGACCGCTGGCAAACAAACGAGATGAAAGATCACCCGGCGGTGATCTGGGAGGGTGAAGAAGGAAACGATAACGGAATAAGAACGCTTGAATTTGGAGGTGAAAGGTTTGATTACGGCCAAATCACCTGTACATACCAAGAGCTTTTCGAGGAGGTGGAAGAGTGTGCCGAAGGACTGCGGTTGGCGGGTTTTAACAAGGGTGATGCAATCGGAATCCATCTGCCGATGATGGTTGAAACTGTCGTCGCCTTACTCGCCATAGGTCGCATCGGAGCAATTGCCGTTCCGGTGTTTTCGGGCTACGGAGTTGAAGCAATTGCAAGTCGGTTAAACGCGGTCGGAGCAAAAGCGCTATTTACCTGTGATCATTTTCCGCGAAGAGGTAAAGACTTTGACGCTTTATCGACTGCAATGGCGGCTATCGATAAGGTGCCGACGGTTCAGAACATTTTCATCGTTTGTCGTTGGAAATACAATGGCCTTGATCGAAGTGACAAGCGTGTTATCGATTATGAAGATTTGCTCGAAAAATCATTTGATTCACCGGATGAAAAATGGAACTCCGAACCAACGTCCGCTGAAGACCCGCTCATAATCCTCTACACCTCCGGCACGACCGGCAAGCCGAAGGGCATTGTTCACACGCACTCAAGTTTTCCGATCAAGGCGGCGCAGGACATGGCGTTTGGCACGGATGTCGGCAGGGGCACGCGTATCTGCTGGTACACGGACATCGGCTGGATGATGGGGCCGTGGCTGATCTACGGAGCGCTGATAAACGGGGCGACGATCTGCATCTACGACGGTGCTCCCGATTACCCGACGCGCGACCGCATGTGGGAATTTTGTGCAAAGCATAAAGTTGAAGTCCTCGGCATCTCGCCGACTCTTGTTCGGTCGCTGGCGCGGAACGCGGACGCCATCGTCCGCGAGTCCGAAAAAAAAGTCCCCGCCGAAACCCCGAGCAACAAAAAAGGATGGCACAGCCGCGGCTATCTCCCGCATTTCGACGGCGATGTAACCCAGTTCATCACGTTCCGTCTCGCCGACTCCCTGCCGCAATCCGTTCTTCGCCGGATCGAGAGCGAGGTTGAGCAAGAAAAAGCCCAGGATTCGGCAAGAGAGATGCGAATAAGGCTGGAAGAGTATCTCGACAGCGGCGCCGGGGAGTGTATTCTGAGCAACCCCGAGGTAGCCGCAATCGTGCGCGATACCATTTTGAGCGAACACGGCAAGAGCTGTCGCGTCGATGCCTGGGTTATAATGCCTAATCACGCCCATGTCCTTCTGCGCCCCAACCCTGACGAAAGCCTTTCGGCGATAATGAAGGACATCAAGGGCGTTTCATCCCACAAGATCAACAAACTCCTGGGACGCACCGGCTCAATCTGGCAGCCAGACTATTTCGACCGATACATTCGTGACGCGGACCATTACGCAAAAGCCCTTAGATACATTGAGAATAACCCCGTTAAGGCAGGATTTTGCGCCGAACCCTCAGAGTGGGAGTTCAGCAGCGCGGGAACGCGGACGCCACCGTCCGCCCGTCCACACGGGCGCCATGACCTCTCATCGCTTCGTATTTTTGCCTCAACGGGCGAACCGTGGAATCCCGCTCCATGGTGGTGGCTTTTCGAAAAGGTCGGCGACAGCAAATTACCTATCATCAATTATTCCGGCGGCACCGAAATCTCCGGCGGCATTCTGATGGGCAATCCGCTGCTGCCGATCAAGCCGTGCTCGTTTCCCGCTCCCTGTCCCGGAATGGATGTCGATATCCTGGATGAAGATGGCCAGCCGGTAAAACCCGGCGAAGTCGGCGAGCTCGTGATTAAACAGCCCTGGATCGGCATGGCCCGCGGATTCTGGCAGGAAAAGGAACGCTATCTCGAAACCTACTGGAGCCGCTTCAAAGACATCTGGGTACACGGAGATTGGGCAATGCGCGACGCCGACGGCCATTATTTCATCCTCGGCCGCTCCGACGACACGCTAAAAATCGCCGGCAAACGAGTCGGTCCAGCCGAGGTCGAGAGTTTATTGGTCGCCCACCCGCTCGTCACCGAAGCAGCAATAATCGGCGTCCCCGATGAAGTAAAGGGAACGGCCATGGTCGCGTTTTGTGTTTTAGGGAGCGCAGACACTCCTGTCCGCATGAGTGCGAAGCACGAACAATCGCCCGCGCGCGACAAAAAAGATGAGGACAAGAGTGTCCTCGCTCCGTTTGAAGCCGAACTCAAAGCCCTTGTGTCCCGCGACATGGGCAAACCGCTCACCCCGTCAAAGATCCATTTCGTCTCGGCCTTGCCAAAAACACGCAACGCAAAAGTAATGCGCCGCGTCATTCGCTCGGCCTACTTAGGCGAAGACCCCGGCGACCTCTCGGCACTCGAAAACCCCAACGCAGTTGAGGAGATAAAGCGATCAAATCAATAGATGTCTACTCCATCGGCCACGGCCGGCATGCTTTCGCATACTTTCTTGAATTGTTGCAGCAGTTTGAGATTGAGTTCGTCTGCGATGTGCGGGCGTTTGCGCGGTCACGGTGGCCGCAATTCAATGGGTTGGTTTTGCGGGAACTATTGAAAGACAACGGAATCGGCTACGAGCATTTGCCCGAGACAGGCGGTAAAAATAAGCCTGTTCCCGAAGATCTCGCGTGGGGCGTTGGACGGATCATCGAGATCGCATCGGATGTCCGGACTGTGATGATGTGCTCCGAATCCAAGCCTTTGTCCGACCACAAAATTCCGCGTGCAAACTGTCACCGCGTCGGGATGCTCGCGCCGATGTTAAGGGCGAAGGGCGTTTCGCGGATCATTCACATTTTGCCGAATGGAGAATCTATGGAATTCGACGAATCCGTCGTGCCGTCCATTTGGTAGCTATGGATAGATATAATTCTCAGTTACACATTTTCAATTGTAAATTGATTTGGTTATGAATTGTTTTGTGAAGGGCCAATAAACAATTGAGAATTGAGAATTTTGAGGCCCGAGTTCATCAGTTTTCAGGGCTCGCGGAATACGGTTTCGTACGCGGTGTCCAGCAGCGGACCTTACCGCAATAATTTTCATATTCCGATCCAAATCGGCGGAGCAGATCATTCTCTTCCAACGGCCTAAATATCAACTGCCAGATCAACGAACCCATCAATGCGTACAAAGCGACAAGCGGCGAACCGAGAAAAAGAGCAACGGCCAGCCCCTGTCCGACGCCCGAAACGGCCATCGGGTTGCGGACCCACGCATACGGGCCGAGAATGACCAGATTTTTCGCGTGGTCGAGCGGCAGCGGCGTCCCCTTGCCGATACGGGACATTATATATGCGCTGTAAACACCGATCGAGCTTATCGCCACAAAAATAATTACAGATACCGGTTTTTGTAATGGAAAGGCGAAGCGTGTGATGCCCAACTTGCCTTCGAGCAGCGTTATCAGATATGGAAATACGATCAAAATTATCGACCACACGACGACTATCTGCGTAAATGTTTTGAAGATTATCCATCCGGTCGAAGTCTCGGCGGCCTTTCGGAACATAGTTTTTTCAAATGACAGCCCCATAGCGAACACGCCGCTCCAGATCATCGCCGGGAGCATCAGTGTTACGCCCAGCCAGCCGAAATCGGTGATCATTGCGAAGGCAAGACAGTAGATCGCCGCATAGCTGATAGCTCCGGTTATAAACCACGATGCTATCCGCGAATACTCATGACTTCGAAAACAAAGCCATGCGGCGGCCAGCGATCCAAGGCCCAAAAATGCCAGGTCGGCGAGCCAAAAAGCCAGGAGCGAAAGTTCGGATGCGCGTTCGAGGATAAAATATTTGCGGGATGCCGGAACCGCGAAAAGAACGCACCACCAGACGATGACCGCCAAACCCTGAACGGCAAAGTAGATTGCTGCTGAACGGCGGACTTTCATATTTATGTAAATTAGAGTCCTGATATCGCTCTTACTAACGTGCGTGCTTCTGCATCTTCTTGGTGTATCGCCCTTACTAACGTGCGTGCTTCTGCATCTTCTTGGTATATCGCCCTTACTAACGTGCGAGCTTCTGCATCTTTTTGATGACCTTCTCAACGCGATTTCGCTTGCTTTTCTTTTCGATCTCTTCAAGCCGCGATGTCAAAACCTTTACGAACCGATCTTTGTTCGAGCCGTTTATGACCGGGATCGCGTTTTCAGCATACATCGGCAATTGATTTGTCGGGCAGGCCATCATTTGTTCGAGCAGAAGCGGGAAAGCCGCTCCCGCGTATTTATCCATGGCTGAAAGGTTTATAAGAATATTCACGCAATGGTCGCGGGAAATGACCGAGCCTTTGTCCGCCGAGTCGATAATCTTTGGCAAGGCCATAAATATCTCGTCCGGCTTTTCGCGGACGATACAGCCGAGCGCGGTCATCGCTCCCCATTGCATGCGGTTGTCTTTGCCGTCAAGCAGTTCCAAAAACACATTAAGATATTCCGCGATGAGTCTTGGGTCTTTGTAACCGATTTCGTAAAGAACCTTAATGCAGTCGTAGCAAATGCCTTTGTTCATATTCAAAAGGTTACAGACAAGATCGATTACAGCTTGATCGTCTCGCGCCTTCACTATTTCAGCAGCGAGTTCCTGATTCGGAACTTCATCACGGCGATTGAGCGACGTGGCAAGTTTCGGGATAATGCTCATGGCCGCGAGATTATATAAGTAAACGCCTGAAATGTGGAACCTAGGCGGCCTTTTAAGACCAGCTTAGATTCAAGTAATAAGTGCAACAAAGTGGTTATTGAAGACCTCGTTAGGGGTACGGAAAGCCAGGGCCTTACGAGGACGGTTATTAAGACGGTCG
>JAYSON010000067.1:0-5666 GCA_043722725.1 Chloracidobacterium sp. | reverse complement strand
ATCGGATGTCAGATTCTTGCCTCGGTGGACGCGACCGGCAGGCTCAAGAAAGGCCTGGGGGGCGGTATAAACCGTATCAAAGCCGCAGCCGTCCTCGACGGTCAGAGTGCCTTGTTTGACAATCGTGTAGGCGCCGACGCCGGGATGATTATGCCAGCCAAGAATTTCGCCCGGTGCTATAGTCAGCGTCCGCATTCTGGTTGAGGCGGGCTTCCCGCCAAACTCCTCAAAATTTGCATACACGCCGTCGGCAATCGTAACATTGACGGCCGCATATACGCTGAATCCCAAAATAAGTGCTCCAAATCCGAGAGCGACTATCAATCCTTTTCTCAATGTGATCAATTTCATAACTTTCTCCTTGGTGAACTTCCATTTTGTGGTACACAAATACCGTGAAACAAAAATATTGTCTCTGTTGTCATTTGGCGCTAGACTTAACTTTTCAGCTAACCAGAATAGCCGCCATTTTTTGTGACCCGGGCGGATTTTATCTGAAATACCCATTTTGGGTCTTTCGGTTTCTATGAATTTATTATTCTGTTTTTATTCCGGCTTTTTTATGTAGCCCGCCATGTTCAGCGAAGCGAAGGAAATATACGAATTCGGCCCTTTCCGCCTGGATGTCGGTCAGCACAGGTTCGAGCGTTCCGACGGCATCACAAACAGCCCTCTTCCTGAAATAGTGTTCCAAACATTGGTTTTTCTTGTACGCAATCAGGGCCGGCTGGTTACAAAAAACGAACTTTTGGATGCGATTTGGCCCGATACGGCAGTCGAGGAAAACAACCTTAATAAATCTATCCACGCCATACGACACGCGCTCGGACAAAAACTGCGCGATCAGAAATATATTGAAACCGTTCCCAAACACGGGTATCGGTTCATCGCTGATGTCCGCAGAGTCGATAGTATTGGCAGCCAGACGGCTGCGGAAAATGGCTCTGCCGCGAAGAAGCCGGATTTGAGCGACCACAAGCCTCCTTCGCAAAGTAGGTCGAAGCGGTATTACGTTAAGACGGCTGCTGTAGCCGTATTGATCGGTGCCATCGGGGTTGGCTCTTGGTTCGTAATGGATAGGCTGCAGGCGGACGAAACTCCTATACCTTCGGCTTCGATAGATTCTGAATCGTCTTCTGGCCGCTCTCCGGCATATGATCTCTACGTTCGCGGCAAAGTAAAGTTGGGCAGCGAAAATCGTGAAGACACCGAGGCGGCGATCAAAGTTCTGGAAGAGGCCGTTGCAATCGATCCAAACTATGCCGAGGCCTATTCACAATTGGCGCGTGGCTACAACACGATGGCGTTCAAATACAGTGCGGACGCGGACAGAAAGCGGTATCACGAAAACGCCGAAGTCGCCATAGAAAAAGCACTCGCTTTGAATCCGAATCTTGCCGAGGGCCATTTCGCCCGCGGGCTAATCCTGTGGACCAATACGAAACGATTTCCACACGAGCAGGCCATTCAATCATACAAACGATCTTTAGCCATTGATCCGAATTTGGACGAGACGCATCATCAGCTGTCTTTGGTTTATTCACATATCGGTTTGTTGGACGAGGCTGAACAAAGCGTTAAGAAGGCGCTGGAAATAAATCCGAACAATACCCTGGCGCGTTTTCGAGCAGGCGTTTATATCGCTTATCAAGGACGGTTCGACGACGCGATCGCGGTCTTCAATACGATACCTAGCGATTTTACCCCGCTTCTCATTGACCGAAGCATGGCGGAGGCACTCATCCAAACTGGGCGTTTAAGCGAGGCGGAAGCACTGGTCGACGACTATTTGAGCAAATATCCTCAGGATGAGGGCGGGAGTTTTACGAGCGTGAAGGCATTGCTGCTCGCAAAAGCCGGCCGACGGAAAGAGGCAGAGGATGCGATCACGCGCGCCGTTCAAATCGGAAAGGGCTTCGGCCATTTTCATCACACAGCGTACAATGCCGCGTCCGCCTATGCGGTCCTGGATAAGCCCGATGAGGCTATAAAATGGCTGGAGTACGCAGCAGAGAACGGATTTCCAAACTACACCTATTTCGACAACGATCCACATCTGAAAAATATTCGAAACCACCCACAGTTTATCGAGTTTATGACGCGGCTAAAATCCCGTTGGGAACGATTCAAATCTCTTGTGTGAGCTACTCGAAAAGATAATGGCGATGGCCAAAAGACCACCATACAGCGTTACAAGGGCCTTGGCGAGATGAACCCGGAACAGCTCTGGGAAACGACGATGGACCCCGAAAAACGCACCATGCTCCAGGTCCGCATCGAAGACGCCATCGAAACCGACAGCATCTTCACCGTCCTCATGGGCGACCAGGTCGAACCGCGGCGTAAATTCATCGAAGACAACGCGCTGGATGTGAAGAATCTGGACGTTTAAGGTCATTAGTTATTGAGACGCAAAGAGCGCGGGGTCAGCGAGGGAAGTTGCTCCCCGCTCTTCTTCTTTGCCGACGAAAGTAAAACCTCAGCGAACAAACGGTATTGCTGCGAACAGTGCCCCTTAGATCGTTCGTCAATGCAACTGCCAGACTGCGAGTATTCTCTATTGAGACGGCCGTCCGTTGACAAATAGTTTTCTCAACAAAATAGGATTGACTGGGCCTATGAGCGGGTATATTCTCACACATATTCTATGAACAATCCCTCGACGCCTACTTCCGACGAGGCGAGGGTCAAGTATAATGCCTTCGCCGCAGGGCAGACCATGGGCCATTACGAGATGATCCGCCAGATTGGTGCCGGCGGAATGGGCGAAGTGTATTTGGCGCGAGACATTCTGCTTGATCGCAAGGTGGCAATAAAGGTTCTGCCGCGGGCCTCGGTCAATGATGAGCTAGCAAAGCGTCGTCTCATCCGGGAAGCACAGGCAGCCGCCAAACTCGATCATCCAAATATTTGCTCTATTTATGAAGTATCCGAGGAAGACGGCATTGCCTTCATTGCCATGCAGTACGTCG
The DNA here is from genome assembly GCA_043722725.1 of Chloracidobacterium sp. GTDB lineage: Bacteria > Acidobacteriota > Blastocatellia > Pyrinomonadales > Pyrinomonadaceae > OLB17. Next base: position 2,694 of record JAYSON010000067.1, on the reverse strand, counting down.
ATGGCGAAACACTCGTCTCGGTAATGCATCGAAGACAATTGAGCATTGTCGAAGCCCTCGATTTTGCCTCTCAAATTGCCAAAGCTCTAGCCGAAGCTCATTCGCGGAACATCGTCCACCGGGACATTAAACCGGCAAACATTATTGTAAATCGCAAGGACGAGGCAAAGGTGCTTGATTTCGGTCTGGCGAAATTTGCCCCTGACCGGGAGACGATCAACAAAGAAGCGGAGACATTAAGTATTCTTTCACAACCGGGAATGATTCTCGGCACTGTGACCTATATGTCGCCCGAGCAGGTAAAAGGAAAAGAAATTGACGCACGCAGCGATATATTCAGCTTTGGTGTGTTGTTATACGAAATGATAAGCGGGCGAGTGCCTTATGACGGCGAGAGCATGGCCGAAACAATTTCTTTAATTTTAACCGCTGAACCGCCGCCGCTCCAAAGCTGGGCATCAGCGGTATCGCCAGGACTTGAGATTTTGGTGCGGAAGTGCTTGGAGAGGGATGTAGCGCGGCGTTATCAGACCATGAGTTACGTGGCCCGCGACCTCGAGCAAATCCACCGCGAGTATAAACACGGGTACGCGGCATCCATTCTGGATCAGGCAACTCTAAAACTTGAGCCGATTGCCACCAAGAACACCGGGAGATGGCGCGGACTACTTAGCTCTCGTCAAGCACTGGTCTTTGCAGTCATCGCGCTAACGGTAGGGGCAGCCATTTATTTGGTATCGCTTCGGAGCGCAACACCCTCTCAAAACCCCGTGATCAGTTCTGCCAACTCCTCAGCCTACGATTACTACATCCGCGGCAAGGTGAAGGCCGCGAGCGATAACCGCGAGGATGTCGAAGCGGCGATCAAGGTGCTGGAACAGGCCATTGCTATCGATCCAAATTACGCCGAAGCTTACGCGACATTGGCTCAGGCTTACAATACCAAGGCATTCCAGTTCGCTGCGGATTCTGAGAAGAAGCAGCTCAACGAGAACGCCGAGGTCGCCGTCGAAAAGGCTCTCGCCTTAAATCCGAATTTGGCTGAGGGTCATTTTGCTCGAGGAGTTATCCTTTGGACCCATGCGAAACGCTTCCCGCACGAACAGGCTATTCAGTCCTTCAAGAGCGCTTTGGCTTTGAACCCAAATCTGGACGAGGCTCATCATCGGCTCGGGATGGTGTATTCACATATCGGCCTGTTGGACGAGGCGCAGCAAGAGGTCGCGAAGGCACTTGAAATAAACCCAAACAATACAATGGCACGGTTTCGAGCAGGCGGCATTAATGCTTATCAAGGGAAGTATGAGGAGGCAGTTGCAGTCTTTAAGACAGTACCTCGCGATATTAGTCCTTCGCTGATCGATAGAAACCTCGCGGACGCTTTGTTTCACCTCGGCCGTTTGGACGATGCGTCTGCGGTCGTCGAAGAATATCTGAAAACCTATCCGCAGGATGAGGGAGGAAATATTACGAGCGTTAAAGCCATGCTGCTGGCCAAAGCCGGCAAGCAACACGAAGCGGAAGCGACTATCCAACACGCTATTCAGATCGGCAAAGGTTTCGGCCATTTTCATCACACTGCTTACAACATCGCCTCGGCCTACGCTCTACTCAATAAGCCTGACGACGCGGTCAAATGGCTGGAGGCCGCAGCTGACGACGGTTTTCCGAACTATACGTATTTCGAGATCGATCCTAACTTGAATAATCTCCGAAAGGAGGCACGCTTCATCACGTTTATGGCAAAACTGAAAGAACAATGGAAGAAATATAAAACCACTGTATAACCGGTAGGCCCGAATGATCTCAGAATAATTAGATCAATATTACAGGGCTTCCGTCATTCTTGAGGCGACCAGGTAGAGCCGCGGCGCAAGTTTATCGAAGACAATGCTCTGGATGTGAAGAATCTGGACGTTTAATCCAAGTAATCAATCAAGCCTTACCGGAGTACTATGTAATGATGGGCAGCCGCATTTTAAGCGTTGCCTTTTTGTTGGGGTTTTTCACGCCTTCCAAGTGTCCGCCCGCAAAGGGTGACTTAGCTGACCGCTTCGAAAACCCTGTTCAGCCATGCGGAAAAATAGTTGGTTGAAACGGGGTCAAAGATTTTCAGGAGAAAAGGAGTCCTCGAACACGACCGCTTTGCCCGACATCTTTTCAAAAAGGCTAAAAAAGGCAAAATGAATAAAAAGGCGGCGCCATTGATGAAATCCCGCATGTTCGGACATAAGCGTTTTGGTGCTCCCGCTAAGAAAATCCAGTCCCGGAGTAAAAAATATTGACCGTGGATGCAAATCTGTGCTATCTATGATACACGCGCATTGTGCGTGAGAAGATTATGGACAGAGAATTCGAGAGATTTCACGGCGGCCCGAACGAAGCGGCGAGCAAGCGGGTTCACGTAACGATCAGCCCGGCACACCTTATCCTGCTCAACCGCAACATCTATTACACCTTGGGCAAACCGGCCGCGGTTTACCTGAACTACAGCCGCACGCTCGACATCATCGCGCTCGAACCGGCAAGCCCGCGTCTGCCCGAATCGTTCCCTGTTCTACAGACCGGCCACGGCTGGCGCATAAACGCCGCTCCGTTCTGCCGCCACTTCGGCATCCATATCGACACCACTCTCAAATTCACCCGCCCCGATATCATCGGCAATGCCCTTCACCTGAAACTCTCCGAAACCGT
>JAYSON010000066.1:0-24194 GCA_043722725.1 Chloracidobacterium sp. | reverse complement strand
CGCCAAATTACCCCGCGTTTAGGTCTTCGAAATTTTGCATTACGAACTTTTTCGTGTAAAAATTCGTTTGAGATTGAGTCCTACGATTCGGCGTTTTTTTGGGAGAAAATAAATGCACTGCCCTCGCTGCGGCCAAAAACAGGTTTCAGACGACACTAAATTTTGTTCCGGCTGTGGCTTTCAACTAGGATTAGTTTCGGAGCTTCTAGTACACGGCGGGTTTTTGCCGCAGTTAGCGGAGATTGGTAAGAAACATAGTGTTTTTACAAGAAGAAACGGTTTTGCTTTCAGTTTGCTTTGGTGCGTATTTTTCCTGTTGATCATGGCTCCGTTTTGGAACATTCTGGACGTCGATCCACTTGCACAGATGTCTGCGGTAATCGGAATATTCGGCGGATTAATGTTACTTTTATCATCGAAGCTGTTTCTTAAAAAAGCTCAGCCGACCTACGATCTACCGTCCAGTTTTCTCCAAAATTCTCAGCCGGCGAGTCTTCACGGAACCGCAAACCAAGCCACACTTCCGCCGCAGCAAAGCCAGCCGGTGTCGAGCTACGTGCCGCCTGAAGGTTCATGGAAAAGTCCGGACACAGGAGAATTCGCGCATCAAGGCAGCGTTACAGACAGCACAACCAAGCTGCTTCAAAAAGAACGGGACGATTAATAACCGATCGCCGCACCGTCGCTTCTCGAATCGATCGCACCCAATCGCACTCCATCCGTATCGATCATAATGCCCGTCGCCGACGCGATATTGCCGGGACGTGTGCCGAATTTGTGCCCGTAGCCAGTCAAGATATTTACCGTGTCCGCCGACAACCCGTATTCCTCAAACATTATCTCGTCCGGCAACCACTGATGGTGAATGCGGGGAGCATCAATCGCCTGCTGGATATTCATGTCGTAATCGATGACGTTGATAACAGACTGCATCACAGCTGAAATAATTCTCGGCCCGCCGCGAGCTCCGACCGCAAACCAAACCGAGCCGTCCTTTCTTAGCACGATCGTTGGTGTCATTGATGACAGCGGCCGCTTTCCACCTACAACTTTATTGCGTTCTCCCTGAACCAAGCCGAACAGATTTGGCTTACCGGGCTGGGCGGCAAAATCGTCCATTTCGTCGTTGAGCAGAACTCCGGTACCCTTAGCAGTCACACGCGAGCCGTAAAGATCGTTGATCGTGTATGTATTGGAAACGACATTGCCTTCGGGATCAACAATAGTGTAATGCGTTGTCTCGGTTCCCTCAGTATTTACAATCGCACCGGGCTTCAGCTCGCTGCTCGGAGTCGCCCGCTTTAAGTCGAGGTTCATACGCCGCTTCGCCGCATAACCCTTATCGACCAGGATTCCCGCCGGAACATCGGCAAAATCGGGGTCGCCCATGTATTCGGAACGATCGGCGAATGCCCTGCGCGATGCTTCGGTATACAAATGGAGTTCGGCAGACGAGTTATGCCCCATTCCTTTAAGATCATAAGTCTCGAGGATATTCAGCACCTGGAGCATTACAATCCCGCCCGAACTCGGCGGTGGCATCGTTATTATTTTGTACCCGCGGTAATTGCCACTCAGCGGCTCACGCTCCTTTGCGACGTAATTTTTTAGATCTTCGAGTGTTATCAATCCGCCGTTTGCCTTCATATCCGCGGCGATCAGCCTGGCCGTTTTGCCGATATAAAACTCTTTTGCACCCTGTGTTTGGATACGACCGAGAGTTGAACCCAATTCCGGCTGCTTGAACAAATCACCTTCCTTGTAATACTTGCCTCCGTTGAGGAATATGCGATTGCTGTCCGGGTATTTTGCGAGGTTCTGTTTGTACTCGACCATCAGAGCGGCCAATCTATAACTCAATACATATCCTTTTTCGGCGAGTTGGCGAGCAGGCTCAACCAGCTCACGCCAGCTTACCCTTCCCGAACCGTGTTTCTTGAACGCAAGATCGAAACCAGCCAACGTCCCCGGTACGCCAGAAGCACGGTATCCGATCGCGGAACTGCCTTCCCCGCGTATCAGGTTTCCGTCCTTACCGACAAAAACATCGCGATGGGCCGTAGCGGGTGCCATCTCACGATAATCGATCGCGAAAGTCTTTCCATCCTTCCGACGAATCAGCATAAATCCGCCGCCGCCAATATTTCCGGCTTCCGGATAAACAACCGCCAACGCTAATCCAACAGCAATTGCCGCATCCACGGCATTTCCGCCTTTTTTTAGGATGTCGATGCCGATCTTTGAAGCCAATTGGTGCTGTGAGGCAACCATTGCGTGCCGCCCGCGAACCGGATCAGGCGAGGAACCATAGACGGTTGAGTCGATTAGGAGGCTCGAGCAAATAACAGCTACGAAAATCAGTCTTGTCGCAATTAATTTCAATCGATTGTTGATCATGCTCGAACTTTAGCAAATTTCGATGGATTTGATAACTCATGGACGATTGAATTTCTAAGTCGCGTGGCGAAGGGATCGAACTTCTTGATGCGGCTTTCAAAATATGGTCAAAAAGGCTATATTCAGTTTTTCAGTCTGCGCAGCGCTTCAAATATTGAACTGAAAGAGTCCAGAAAATGATCGACGGCGACAGTTACGGCAATGTTTATTTCACGCCTTACACCAACACATTTGGCGCGAGCTACGCGGAATTTTTATGCCCGGCTTCGCCGCACTCTGTCTGAGTGTCGTTTTCTCACTTACCTTGCCATCTTAGGTCCCGGAATTATCGCCGCAAACGCAGGAAACGACGCGAGTGGTATTGCGACTTATTCCAGTGCCGGTGCGGGTTACGGATACACTCTGCTTTGGGCGTTTATCCCTATGACGATCAGTCTTATCGTCGTACAGGAGATGTGCGTGCGAATGGGTGTCGTTACGGGTCAGGGATTGGCTGACCTGATCCGCGAGCAGTTCGGCGTCCGATGGACAGCGTTCGTCATGTTCGCGCTTTTGATCGCAAATACAGGCGTTATTATTTCTGAATTCGTGGGTATTGCACAGGCGTCGGAGCTGCTCGGAGTTTCGCGTTTCATAGCGATCCCTCTAGCAGGCGGAACGATCTGGTGGTTGGTCGTGAAAGGATCGCAGAAGCGGGTGGAACGCGTATTTCTTACAATGTCCCTCGTCTTTTTCGCCTATGTCATCTCCGCGATTCTGGCAAAGCCGGACTGGTCCGAGGTAGCTGGAAGTGTTGCTCATCCGACATTCAGTCTTGATACGGCTTATCTATTTACGGTAATGGCTTTAATCGGCACGACCATCACACCCTTCATGCAGGTTTACGTGCAATCTGCGGTTGTAGAAAAAGGATTGGACAAAGACGATCTGGCGGTCGCACGGGCTGATGTGATCGTCGGTATGACTTTTGCTTGCGTCATCGCGGCCTTCATCGTAATTTGCACGGCGGCCACTCTTAATAAACAAGGGATTACGAGCATTGAGTCGGCGGCAACGGCCGCTGAATCGCTTGCTCCGATTGCCGGAAATTACGCCAAATATCTATTCGCTGTTGGCTTATTTGGCGCCGCCATGCTTGCGATGGGTGTGCTGCCTTTAGCGACCGCCTATTCGATAAGCGAGGCTTTGGGATTTGAAAAAGGCCTTTCGCGTTCGTTTCGGGAAGCCCCAATTTTCCTTAGTATCTTCACCGGACTGCTTTTAGTAGGTGCAATTGTTGCAATAATCCCCGGAATTCCTCAAATAAGACTTCTGCTGTTCACACAATGCGTAAATGGCCTCCTGCTGCCAATCATTCTTGGGGCGGTGGTTAAGCTCGCCAATAACGATGAGATCATGGGTAAGTACAAGAACGGGCTCGTATTCAATATATTCGCCTGGGCGATCACTTTGACCGTGTCGATGCTTTCGCTTTTATTGATTGGAAAAACGATTGCTGATATGTTTTAGCGAAAGAACTTTATGCCTGCCTCCGAATTTCAAAGAAAAGCTGTTTTTTTTGTCGTGTTTTCCGGCATTGTAATTCTCGTTCTAATTGCATTTCCAATTCTGGAAAGCGGCCTCAAGGAGTACGTTCTGCCGCAGTTTGCCCTAAAGATGAATTCAGATGGAAAGCTGCTTGACCTGAACGATTCCGATCCGAGCATGATGTCGGCTACCGTTGTAAGCCTTGTCGTCAACCTCTTCCACATACTAAAGATCTTACTTTGGATGGCCTTAGTAATATCGTTTGTACGCTTTATAACTTATCTGATCTTTCAGGCTGCATTGCGAAGATCGGGGCAATCCGAGATTTCCTCCCTTCTAAAAACTGTTCTGTCGATGATCATTTACGTGGTTGCGTTTTTCATCATCTTTCAGTCGCAATATCCCGAAGTACAACTGGCCCCGCTATTTACCGGTTCTGCAATCATCGGTATCGTCGTTGGTTTAGCTCTTCAAGACACTTTGGGAAATCTTTTTGCGGGAATCGCACTCCAAGCTGATCAGCCCTTTCAGGTCGGCGACGTTGTTTCGATCTCCAATCGAGGCGTAGGTGTTGTCGAGGGTGTTTCATGGCGGGGCGTCAAGATTCGAACGTTTCAAAACAAACTGCTTGTTATGAGCAATTCCGTGATGGGAAAAGAAACCATCGAAGTTGCTCCACGAGACAATCTGAACGCCCGGCTAGTCGTTTTCCACACGCTTTATACCAACTCGCCCTCCAAAACGAGCCATGTAATACGGGAGGCAGTACGGCAGGTTGAAAACGTTTCACCTAAAATCCGACCCGTTGTTAGAATTATGAATCTTGGCGAGAGCGGAATCGATTGGGAAGTGAAATACTGGGCGGAAGACTATTCAAAGTTCAATGATACCGACGCTTTAATAAGGCAACGCATCTGGTACGTATTTAATCGTGAGAAGATCGGATTCCCTTTTCCAACGCGAACGGTCCATATCGAATCGAAGGCGGACGAAGAAACGCTTGACGAATATCTGAATTCAACTTCGGAACGGTTGAGCGGAATTCCGATCTTTGCACCGTTGTCGGACGAGGAACTTGAGAAACTGGCGGCGGCATCGAAAGATCGGGTTTATGCACCCGGTGAAGCCATCGTACGCAGAGGACAGGAAGGAAATTCGATGTTCGTTATTACTCGCGGCTCCGTGGAAGTACAGATCCTGCAAGGAACAGAAGTAAAGACGATCAACACCCTTCGCGAGAGCGATTACTTCGGTGAAATGAGCTTACTTACGGGTGAGCCGCGAACGGCAACCGTTGTTGCGATCGAAGAGACTCAGGTTGTTCAAATAAATAAAAGCGCTCTCAAACCAATATTTGAGGCGAATCCCGAACTGGTTAAATCGATCTGTGAACTAGTTGAAGAACGGCGATTGCTTCTCAATACGGAAGTTGAAGAACAGGAAAAGGATGAGCAGAGGCGTGATAAAGGTGTGCTGACCTCAATTCGTAAATTCTTTGGTCTCAAATAGAATTTAGAGACCGATTTCACTACGGATTCATTTATCCGATCACTGGACATTCTTATCGTAGATGTCATGAAGAACCTCGGAGATCGGTTTTCGATCAACAAATGGGTCTTTCTTAGGCCTTTTAGCATTTCCGTTCTTTCCGGTTGTTTCCATTTGTGTCGATCCTCCTGACAACGGTGCAATCGATCTATCGAAGGCTTCAAACATGCTGTCAGTTACGCTGCGACGAACAGGTTCTTGAACTTCTTGACGGACCGGCAAAGAGTGGCGATTATCGCTCAGAGGTTCCTGATTACTGGGTGTGACGCTGTTTTTCGCATAAATAGAACGACTTTCTTCGAGCAAAGAGTTTCCGCGCAGTTTACGTGCCCTTTCCAAAGCTCGGATCGAGGCAGACGTGAGCGGAGCGTCAGCAGGATCGCGTTCTATCTTACGCAGAACCTTTACGTAATTTCTAAGTTCCGGCGACGGGTACACGTATGATGCCTCATTCGCACTCTCATTTTCTATGACATGAGAAAGGCAATTTATCGCTGCCTGATGGTCACCAACCTTGTTGTAAAGAGCTCCGAGGGAGAAATAAACAAGCGGCGGAGCTCCGCTCATTCTTTTCAGTATCGTTTCGCCCCGCGCGATCGAATCCTTGATCTCAAACCCGAACCAATTGCGGCCATCGTCGCGAAGCATTTCGTTGGCTGATAAATAAAACTCAAAGATATCGCGAGTCTCATTTCTCGTACCCGAAGCGAACATTTTGAAAAGAAAAAAAGCAAAGACGCCGAAAAAGAAGATCACGAAAACCGGAAAGCCCGCAACAAGAAGCATCGAAGCAACAACTCCGAATGCCAAAAAATACTGACCTTTTTCCTTAATCGAACTCGGGCCTTTTTTTTGAATCTTGTTTTCGCTCACAACTAATAAAACCGTACCGCTCCGCAGGCAAGCTGAGAACTATTCGCTCGCCCTGAGTTTTGGATCGCGCTTTCGTGTCGATGTTTTCTTACCAGTCGCCGATGGCGGATCCGCCTTCCGCGACGTCGACTCGTGTTCTTTGGGCCGGACTGACTTTTTACTTTCCTCTTCTTTTTTGAGGCCAAACTCGGCCATCACGTCCATCACTTTATCGAAAACCAAATACGGTGAATTCATGATGAATGTCACAGTTTCGCTAAGTGCGATCACCTCAAGCTGAACCAGCGTGGCGATTTTTTTCTCCAGAGGCAATTCGGTGAAATCTTTTTTATACTGATCGCTCTGATCGTCAGCAGTCGTTTCGTCGTTGGCGCCGTTGTTTTTTTCAGTGGTCATGATTACTACGTCTCCGGGTATTTCTATTTTTGTCTGGCATGCAAGTCTTTCATCCGTCTTACGCCCACGGGATGAAAAATGTTCAGTTTCAACCGAGGTTAAGGGCGACATCTTCTCCGCGCCGCTCGCGACCACAAGGGAGCAAAAATGAATGTCTTCGTCCTGTAAGCACTCATTTTCAAATCGAATACCGAAGCGCTTTGCGGCATCCGCAAGGTAGCTGCCGACCGCTACGATCCCTTCGCGATCTTCCCGCCTAAACGTTACATTTGCTACCGACATATTACATTTCCTTTGTTTAACTATGGCTAACGGATCTCATGCGCACGCGGGGTTGAGCTCCGGATGGCGCACTATGCGTTGCGCTTTCCAACTTCTGACATTCCGAACAGACGCCCCACATTCGCAGACTGTGATGCGTCGGACGGAAGTCAAGTTTGTCCGCCATTTCATCCTGCATCGATTCGATCGCCTGCGAGAAAAACTCGATCACCTTGCCGCACTGGGTGCAGATCATATGGTCATGATGATCGTGGTTGTAATGATGCTCGTAGTAGGTCTTGTTGTCGCCAAACCGAACTTCACGAGCAAGCCCGGCCTCAGTCAACAACTTCAAAGTGCGGTAAACCGTCGTATGTCCAACGGTCGGGTCGTCTTTCTGAACAAGCCAATAAAGATCCTCGCTTGTTAGATGATCCTCGGTTCGCAGAAAGATCTCCATAATCAAATCACGCTGCGCTGTTCGGCGAAGCCCTGTTTTTTGGATATGCTCAAGGAAAATTTCCTTTTCCTTCTTGAACTCTTCTTTCTTCTTAACCATATTCACTCATCGTCTTTTGCTTATTATTTTATCACTTGCCCGTCTGTAGCGCTAACTTTATCCCGTCTCGGATCTTTTGAGCATTTCCAGACGATGCTCCTTCTACTTCTGATATATCCAATGCCCTGTTGCCTAATTCAAGGTATATCCGTCGTATATCGTCTGAAACCGTATGGCTTAATGCGTCTATATGTCTTTCGAAAGCCGCGACATCCGCTCTCGCAAACGTTCCGGTAAGTGCCTTTTCATTACTTTGATTCTGCAAATTCTGTACTGTGCTTTTTACTAATGGCATTAAAATGCGCTTTGCCTCTTCAGGCTCGAGGCCGCAATTCGATAACATTTCCGTCGCAATATCAATCAACGCGACAAGATGACCGGACGCGGTTACAGCCGATGCGTGATACAGCGATTTGAATCTAGTGTCGATCGAAAACGGCTCACCGCCGAGATTCGTAACGATCTCCTTGCCGACTGCAACCGCGTTGTTTTGTCCTTCGACGCAAAAATATGCACCCGCAAATCGTTCGCTTCCTCGAATCGGATCGCTGATTGATAACAGCGGATGCATCGATCCGGTGCCGCAACCCACGTTCGCGAGCTCCGACAAAATCTCGGATGAAAGTGAACCGCTGGCGTGAAATACAAGAGAGTTGTTCTTAACCTTCGAGGCTATGTGTGAGGAAATCGAACTTATCTCGGGATCTGTGGAGGTAATAAAGATAATGTCGGAGCTAAGTTCTTTAAGATCGTCAAAAGAAATCAAATGTGGAGGAGGCGAAATAAGGCTGGCGAGATCGGACGGTGCAGGCTTGGATCGGTGGATAAGATTTTCGACCCGATAGCCCGCTCGCGACAGCGCGAGAGCAAGCGCTCCGCCGAGACGTCCCATACCTATTATGGAGATGCTTTGCATACCATAGAATATAGACGAAACGCACGGAAGTGGAAACTTGACGCAGTAGGATCGGGCAGAACTTTTAGAGGTTTATAGCGACCGCATCATCGCTAAATTCGTCCGGAAGATCTTGCAAAGACTCCTGAACATTTGATTTTGGTCGTGCGTATGCCGAGGCAGATGATTTCGAATTTGAAGCGGTGTATTTTCCATCTGCGACGTCATCGATAAGTATTTCGCGGAGAATCTTTAACTGAAGGTCCGTAAGCGGGGGAATGTCGGTCCCTTTATTTAAGCCGGCTATAAGTTCTTTTGAAGCGTCTCCGAGGTCGGAATCGTTCGTTCCGTCCGAGATCGTTTCGAGCGATTTGATCAAATCCTTGCTGTTCTTCACCAAGGTCTTGCGGAATGATCGCAGTCCTTCTTTGATTGTATCGTTTAGCGCGTGCGGCAAGTGTTCACAATCAACGCTTTTGGACAAAGAGAACCCACAAAGGCAGAATGGCTGGCGTTCCAGGATGGGCTTTGAGTCGATCCTACAGTCCAATTCAACTATTCGGCGGCGGTACTCGTTCGCATTATTCAAAAAATCAGGTTCGAAGATAGAAATGCCCGAAAGCATCTCAAACTCCCACCATTGATCGCTTCGTAAGGTTTCTCCTAACTGAGCCTTGAGATCTGGCGATTTCATAACCGCCGTGTGATGGCTATCAAAATGTTCCGAGAATTCCCGCTTAAACTTTTCCCACACGTAACCCATTTCGCGGTTTATCGCGTCGCTTGGTTCGGCATAGGCAGCGTCGACCAATGCGACGGCCCTTTCCCTAATCTCTTCGATATTTGGATCTTGCGTAATCTCACAAACCGCGAGATATGATCGGATCTCGTCCCGCAATTGCGCACCCTTTATAAAGCTTGATAGAACTTCGAGGTCATTTTCAAATGCCTTAAGGTCCGCTTCGGATTCGGAGAATGCGTCGACGATCCCGTCGAGACATTCCTCGAGCGGTATCGAACCTTCGGACGCAGCCTCTATGCTCTCGGCGACCGAACCGAATGTTTTTGCCGCCCGTGCCGCAAGCTGCCATATTCGGACGTTCAAAACGTCATCCGGTAACTGAGCAAAACGCTCGAGCGTCCTGGAGTTATTCCAATCATTTGTCCAATTGGCGAATGCCGCCTGCAGAGTTTCCCGGTCTTGAGGTCTATCGAGCGATTGAAACTCGCCATCCTTCACGAACAGGGCCGCCCAACGCTTTAGTTTCTCTCCCGAGAACGAACTTTCAATGGGCTTCGCAATGCCAACAATATCATCCCAAATGATCTTCAGGTCCAGGGAGCGTCTATTTATGCGGTTACCCGATGAGGTAACGAATTCGATTTGACGCTGGGCAACGAGCGCCGTAAGAACCATTTGCTGAGCTTCCCGCACCAGTCCATTAGGACCTTTTCTTAGTTGAGCAAATACGTCGGTTAAAGATACCGGCTTTTCTCCGCTGGCCCCTACGAGATCGAGGATCTCGACCACGATCGGTAAAGTTGCAAGCCTATCACTCGATTCCGGCACGAACGATGTACCCTCAAGCCGTACCAAACCCAACGGAAAGGCGAACGTCTGAGCACGGTTTTGAACGTCGGCTAAATCCTGGCGTGTTCCGTTATAAAGATCGGTTACGATCTCCGAGACGTCGTTATGAGCCAACGTTCGGGTAAAATTCGGATGTGCCGGATACCTTGTCTCGAAAAGTGGTTCGAGCATGGCGGAGAACAGCTCGGACAAATTCTGAGCTAAACGGGCTTCTTCGGTAAAGTTGTAATCGAATCCGTCGATTACGAGCTTCCCGTCTTCCAGGAAACTTCGGTTAAGTATTTTTTCGACTGCAATCGAGTGGGCATGTACTGACGCCCTGATCTGCTCGCTGAACTTTTCCCGAAGATCGCTGTTTGTACTCAGAGCGTAAAAGCTCCGAATCTTATCGATTTCGTCAGGGCGAAGCTGATCCGGTTTCCAAATGACTCGCGAAACGTTATTTACAGTCTCGGGTAACGTACCCTTTTCATTTTGCAGATCAATGAAGACTTCCCAATCCGCGGCGTCGGATCCGGCAGCTATCTCTTTCGGCGAAACTGCTCCATCATTGGAATGCCAGAAGATTCGACCACGCCTTATTCCACCACGCCAAACGATCTGTGAATCGATCCAGTCCTTGCTCGAATCTTCAGAACCTGAAGATAATCCCAAATCCGAGAACCGTTCCTGGAAAACGCGACGCAGGATGCCCGGGATCCTATCTGCCGAAACATCTTTTATTGCTTCGACTAGTGCATTGTTTAGATTTTCCTTGCTGCTTAACTTAAAACTGTAGCGTGTATCAATTCCTTCCTCTGAAACGACTCTGAAATCGTCCGGCAAGGCATCCACAAACTTTCTCAAAAGATCCTCAACCGTTTTTACAGCTTTTTCCGGATCCGATTCCTCAAAGATCAACACAGACGCACATATATCGTTGGCTGTACCGCCTTGTCCGTCTAAAGACAGAAGCAGCAGGGCCTTCAGGATCAATTTGGCCTGAAGCCGCTGCATGACCGGAATCTTGCCTACAACGTTGGAATTCAAAGTGTCGTACGCAGCGAAAGCCTGATTCAGGTCTTCGATCTTCCGCAACCCGTTTTCGGCATTATCGTAAACCTCGTCGAGAGCGATCAGCGAATTCGATGGGCGTCCGAGGATCTTCTCTCCGGCCTCAGATGCAAAGCTGAGCAAGGCGAAATCCTGAACGTATAACCTGACGTATGGAGCTACTTCAAGGATCGCCGGATGAAGAGGGTAAAGCGATGCAAATTTCTGCTCGCTCCAACGGAAGCTCGGTAAAACTTCGCGGAAGTATGTGTATATGTCATGCAGTACCGGCTGCATTTGACTATGCTTTGGGAAAATATGGGAATTGACTACTTTGTAGAGATGGGCCTGATCAAGGTAATCGATTGAAAATGATCTGACGATAGAAGAATTTGAGCCGTCGGCTCCCGCTATATCGTCATCTAGTGCGACCCCTACGAAAACGTTTAGATTTTTTGCTGCCTCCGCGATCTCGCTTAAGTAAACGCCGTCGTCACGAGTAACTCGCGAACCACGTTCGAATGCCGTGTCAATCATCAAGATAAAAGGCGTGTCACCGCTTTTTTCACTCGCAGCGTTCAATATCGCCTCATAGGACATTTGAGACGCCAAATCTTCCAACTCGAATGCCGAGGAAATTGCACTCTTAAATTCCTCAAGCAGCGTATCTTCAGTTCCACGGCGCAGATATGCTACCGCATAATGGCGTCTCTGCAGCCTTTGAGCGCTGAAAGCAACGTGGGATTCGGAAATGCGAGTGCGGAGCTCGGGATTCGCCGCTAAGGCGCCAAGCGTCGCTAAAAAATGGCTTTTACCAACGCCGCGGTAACCAGCAAGGGCAAACGATGCACCGCGTCCTGTTTGCACGGACGAAATACCGTCAAGCCATTTGGCCATCAAATCGGCAGTAGCATCGGTAAAATGATAATTGCTCAACGTTTCCGCCGGATCCGCAATAAAATCACGGATGCTTTTATACGGCCGGACTTCGACTATATCTTTTACCTTCTCCTGAATGCGTTTCATTTGATAATCGAGATAATTTAGTGGAGCGTGGAACGACTAGGGAATCTGCCGCAATGCCGCAGATCTGCGAAGTTGATTTGAAAGCCCCTTGCTATTGGCAAGCGTGGCTCTAATACTTTAACAATATTAACGGATAAACAAAAGGTTTTTCCTTTACTTTTTACCACCAAATAGCTTTTCTGAAAATTTTCTTACTTTTCGCAACTATCTTGCGAGCGTCAGCATCATAAATTTGTTGATTTACCACGTGAATGGGTTTATGGTTTTATTACTTCCTTTTGATTATTTTCGGAGGCAATTAATGCGTAAGAATTCGATTCGTAGATTTAGTGCGTTGCTGCTCGTTCTGACCTTTTATTTAACGTCGGTTTCGTTCTTCCCAGTCAGTATCGCGGCTCAAACGACGGCTGACAAAAAGCTGGACAAGAAAGTGGCGAAAGCCTCTACTCCGATAGTGTCGCCAACACCACAGCCGGAGAGTCCTAAAGCTTTGTCCCCTAAAGAGGACCCGTCGCAGATCGGTAAGCGTAAAATAAACAACGGTGCGGACAAGTTGTTCGGTTGGCTGGGCGGTTCTCAGGACAAGGAGATCGCACTTGGCCGTCAGTTGGCTGCACAGGTCGAACAGCAGGCGAAAATGGTCGAGGATCCGATCGTTACCGAATACATCAATCGAATTGGCCAAAACGTAGTGCTTCATTCAGACGCTAAGGTGCCGTTTACGATCAAAGTCATCGATAGCGATGAAGTGAACGCGTTTGCATTGCCGGGCGGTTTCTTTTTCGTCCACAAAGGGTTGATCCTTGCGGCGGACAATGAAGCTGAGCTGGCAGGTGTCATGGCACATGAGATAGCTCATGTGGCGGCTCGTCATGCGATGGAAAATCAAGGGAAAGGCACCTTAATCAATTATGGTGCATTGGCGGCAATTATTTTTGGCGGCCCGATTCTTAGTACGGTAGTGCAGAACGGCGGCGGCATCCTGGCAGGCCTTGCGGGTCTTAAGTTTTCGCGTGGAGCCGAAGTGGAAGCCGATAATCTCGGCGTTCAGTACTTATACGCCTCCGGCTATGATCCGACGGCGATGTCAACGATGTTCGAAAAACTCGCCTCGAAGAACAAGAAGAAGCCGGGATCCATTTCAAAGCTGTTCTCGTCGCATCCGCAATCGACCGATCGCCGGGACTACAGCCTTGCTTTGGTGTCACGCTTTGCCGAAAAGGAAGAGTACGTAATAAGCACTTCCGAATTTCAGCGTGTCAAGGCACACTTGCTCAAGATCACGAACGCTAAGGCGGGCATCACGACCGACTTTGATGATGAAGATAACGGCAAACCTACGCTCAAGAAACGTCAACCGGATGCGGTCGATGGTGATACGAGCGATTCCAACGGCACTTCGACTTCTTCGGATGCTCCTCCTAAACTCAAGAAGCGAGACGTCGAGCCGGAACCTACCCCGACACCGAAACCGTAGTCGATTAGTTTACGAATTCATGTAAAAAGCGGTCCGCAGAAGGGCCGCTTTTTTGTGCTTAAAATTACTGCGAGGGCGTTTCAAACGAAACAGCCAAAACAAGATCTACCTTGGAATTGTGGTTAGTTAAAGGTGCCGATCAAACGTCACGAATAGGCATAGACTGTTTCAGTTGACAGGGGGAAATTGATTGTCTCCGCACCTGTTTCCAGAGTTGCACTGGCCAAAGCACGGGGAATGCCTGCGGCTCATTTCGACTCGAAACATAGCAGTGAAAAAGATCCGAGTCAAAACTTCACAACGGCCAGGCAAGTAGCGATTTTTTAAACAGAAAAAGCGGCTGCAATAAACCGCTTTTTGAGCAATTGAACTAAACAGTTTATTATTTTTTCTCAGGAAGCTGTGGCTGCGGAAGTGTTTGCGGCTGTGTGACGGCCTGCTTCTGAGAAATCACCGTTGTAAGGGCTTGAGGTATCTGATTCGTTAGAATGTCACCCTGATTCTCAATAATCTGATCGATCATTTCGAATTTTTCCTTGTCGAAATCGTTTGTCATCAAAACGCCATTCTTATCGATTGTCATCGGATAAATACCGAATAACTGGTTTTTAAAGTTTTGGAAGAATGATATCGACTCCGGCGGCAGGACCTTCATTCTTTCGGGATTTGGATCGGGAATACTTGCTCCCATCAACTCGAGCTGTTCCTTGGATTTTGCAACCCAGTCGCTGTTCGGAAAGTCGCGAACAATACGTTGGAAATATCGAGCGGCCTGATCCGTTTCTTCCTCGACAAGATATGTGTTAGCCAGTTTAAAGAGCGTTTCGTCCTGAAAGCCAAAGTTCGGATACTTATCCAGGATCTCTCTGTACCGCGATTGGGCTCCCTTTAATCCGCCCTTACTTTGCTGAACCGATTGCGTGTAATAGTAGTTCGCAATAAGCAAATTATGGAATCCGAGATTGTCCTGAACCTGCTGAAGCCGTTGTTCCGCTTCCCCGCGTAGAATCGACTTACCGTAATTTTGCATCAATGCTTTCAGCTTGGCCTCCGCACGTTTTGCATGTGTTGCATCTCGATCCGGGAGACCAATCTGCCGCATTTCCGATTCGGCGATCTTCAATACGACACGGTCAGCCAACGGATGAGTCGGGAAAAACGTGAGCCAATCCTGATATGAAGCGATCGCTTGAATAAGACCGCTTGTCGAACCTTCAAGGAAGAATGAGTCGGCTACGGCCAGCTTAGACATCGGCAAATACGGTGAATCCGGATAGGTGGTAATAATCGTCTGAAATAGCAATCTCCCGACATCGAAGTTCTTTTTTCGAACTTCACGAGTCGCAACGATAAAAAGCTCGCGGTCCCGTCCGGGCGTAACGCCCCCTATCAGTTCTTCATATTCATCAGTGCCGCCGCCGCCAAAAATACCAAGAAACTTCTTCTTTTTCTTGATCTCGCGGGCTTTGCCGACATTCGATTCGGGATTGGCCCGGGCTGCGGCCGTCTCGACGAGTACCGCATCCGCGCGCGTTTGAAGATCCGCGACCGATGCTTCAAGCTGATCAATGTCGCTGGCTTCGTATTTTTCAGAGCGATCTACTTTTCCACGAAGGCTGTTAATATCCGATTGAAGGCTGGAAGCTTCCTTTTCAATTGATCGAAGCCGCGCGATCGGCGTATCGATCTGGGTCTTGTCGTCTTTGGCGGCTTTGTCGCCTTTGCTTTCTTCCTTCAATACCGACGCAGAGCTAGTCGCCGATCTTCGTATCGTCTCAAGCTTCTGCTTCATGACTTCGAGCCGTTGCGATGGCGAACCGTCACCTCGTTTTATCTGCGCGTAATTAGTTACCGCAAAACAAAACGTGACCAAAAGAAGTGAAATAAGAGTTCTATTCTTAGTAAAATACATAAAAACCTCAATTAAACCCAGACCGTTCCCTGTTCGATCAAATCTCGTACCGATTCAGTCGGGGTTCCCTTTCCGTAAACGGCGGAACCGGCAACCAAAATATCTGCACCAGCCTCAACGACTTCGAGAATATTATCCGCATCTATTCCGCCGTCAATCTCAATTCTAGTGGCAAGCCCTCGCTCATCGATCATCTGTCGTAAACGCCGAACCTTATCGATCGACGTTGAAATAAACGCTTGGCCACCAAATCCGGGATTTACGGACATGATCAAAACAAAGTCCGCGTACGGCAACGCTTCTTCAAGCGTCACGAGCGGCGTGGCCGGATTGATCGCAATACCAGCCTGGCCACCGGCTTCCCGAATTGCACTGAGTGTTCGATGAAGATGAACGTCAGCCTCGACATGGACAGAAACCATGTCGGCACCGGCAGCCACAAATTCCGCGGCATATCGGCCGGGTCGTTCGATCATCAAATGACAATCGATCGTCAATTTTGTCGCTTTTCTCAGCGATTTAACAACGGGCAGGCCGATCGTGATATTCGGAACAAAATGGCCGTCCATCACGTCTACGTGCAGGATCGACGCTCCTCCAAGCTCGACAGCTCGAATTTCCTCTGCCAAACGCGCAAAGTCGGCAGACAGGATCGAAGGTGCAATTTCAAACATTCGCTGATTTTCTTCCACTTTGTTGCAGATAAAGTCGCTTCGGTTGCACAACGGCTTACGGTTTTGGCTGCATTCGCGGCCGGGGATCTACGGTTACTTTCTTGGACGGAGTATTCTGTGGTTTTGCCGTCGGAACGGTCGATGAATTTTTATTACCCTTTTCACCAGGTTTCGTTACAGTTCCCGGATCTTTTTTATTGGCGTCATCAACCTTGGAATTGGAAATATCATCGGAATTCGAGTTCTCATCATCAGCTATCACATCTCTGGTAGTCTCAGCCTTTTTCTTAACGTTCGTATTGGAATTCGACTTCGCTTTTTTGGGCTTGTCCGAGATCATTTCCTCGATCTTCTTGGTATCGTCGGATTCGATGTTCTTGATCAGGGACTTCGGCGTATCATCGCCTTCCAAGCCTGCTTTGCTAACAACCACAAAGATCAACTGGCCCGTCTTTACCGTTTCGCCTGCTTTGGGAAGCTGTTCGAGTACGGTATTCATCTTCTCAGAACTAGGACGGTCTGCCCTCCGCTTGATCTTCAAGCCAAGGCTCGCAAGTTCCTTCTCGCTTTCCAAAAAGTCTTTGCCCGTGATTTCAGGTACAGTGATCTCATTTCCCGCCAGGGACATGTAGACGACACCTGCCATTCCGACGACAAAAGCCGCCAGAAGTCCTGCGACGACGGCTAGCTTACCAATTGCAAAAATACCAATTTTGACGATTCCCACGGCAGATTACTCCAAAAACTTAGCAAAAGCTTAACATTTTTCTTCCCGCCGACAAACCTACGATGACCCTATCTTTTCAAACGATGCAATGAAAAAGCCGTCCATATTGTCGCGATACGGCAACGTCCGGGCAAACCCGTCAACGTCGGCAAAGGAATCAGCAACCTTGGGTTTTGTCTTTCGAAACTCCGGTGCGTTATCAAGAAACTTATTGCTTACGTGTTCATTCTCTTCGCTCTCAAGCGAGCAGGTTGAATAAATCAAAGTTCCGCCGATGGCCACCAGCTTGGATGCATTTTTAATGAGGCTGAGTTGTTTCCTGCTCAGTTCGGCAAAATCAGTGGGTTCGAGCGAATATCGAATCTCCGGATTGTGCCGTATCGTGCCTGTACCGGAACATGGAGCGTCAATCAGAATTGTATCGAAATGGTTATTCGCAAATGGCAGCGGGTTTTCGGCATCGTACTGCACTATATTTACGGCATTTAATCCTTGATTTGTACAATTGTCACGCAAAAAACGCAGACGATGGGAATGGAGATCGCCGGCAACAAGCAGTTGCGATCCAATCCCTGGGCGTCCTGCGATTTGGGTGAATTTACTTCCCGGAGCCGCGCACAAATCCAAATAGCTCCCGGTCTTACTCAATTCGACCGCCGCAGCGACCATTTGCGAACCTTCGTCTTGAAAGTAAATCTCGCCCGAAGTAGCGGCGTTGAGCAGATCGGCCGTATTGCTCTCGGCTATAAAACATCCGGCGACGTGTTCCGAAGAGATTGTGTTTTCAAATCTCTTTGATCGGTCCGATTCTGATGTAAGGCGAAAAGCTGTTCGGGGAATGTCGTTGTTAGCTGCGGCGAGCTTTTCGGCTTCCGCGATGCCAAACCGATTTATCCATTTTTTAATCAACCATCGCGGATGGGAGGTCTCTATGGAGACGCGTTCGGTTTCGTCGACAAACTCTGCAAGCATTGGCTCTCGCGTCGCCCTCCTCAATACAGCGTTGACCAGACCTTTTGCAGAAGTTTTCTTGGCGTACTGAACCAAATTTACGCTCTCGTTGACGGCCGAATAATCAGGCACCTTTGCAAGAAATACAAGCTGGTATATACCGAGACGAAGGGAAATTCGGACAGGCATATCAATTCGCTTCCCACAGACGAAATAGTCGATTATTCTATCGATTGACAGCTTTTTTCTCAGCACCCCGAGGGTCAGCCGATGACAAAGAGACCGGTCGTTGTCGGAAAGATTGTCTTCGTAAATCGGAAGTAGTTCGGATGAGAACGCGTGTTCATTCTCGATCTTCAATAAGATCTCGAAAGCGGCAATTCTCGCCGGTGATATTTTCATGCGATACGGGAGTCTAATGTTTCTTGTTTTTATGTCTTTGGGAATAGTCAGGTCCGCTGCCCTGGCCGAGTTGATGGGTAAGAGTTCGACGTTCGTCGAAAACAAAACACTCGCCTTCCCAGAGCTGTTCGTCTTTCGGAACGTCTTCGAGGTATTTCAAGATACCGCCTTGTAACTGGAAAACCTCTGCAAAACCCACGCTCTTCATGTACGGAGCAAATTTTTCACAACGAATTCCGCCGGTACAGTACATTGCAATTTTCGTGTGCGTCTTTGGATCAAGCTTTTCCGCTACGAAATTCGGCAAATCACTAAACTTTGCGGCTTGCGGATTGACGGCTGATTTAAAACTGCCATTTTTGTATTCGTAATCGTTGCGTGTGTCCAACACGAATACGGCCGGATCGGAAATGACGTCATTCCAATCCTTTGGTGCGACATGTGTTCCCGCACCCATTGAAATATCGACGAATTTCTTGAGTGTAACAATCTCCCGTTTTATTTTGACCTCATGCTTGCGGAACGGAGACGCCGAATGAAATGAAGATCTGTACTCAATTTTTGCGTCAAGAATTTGCTCGATGCTTTCGATGAACGAGGGTATGTCCTGACGAGCTCCGCATAAGCTGGCGTTGAAACCCTCTTCGGAAAGAATCACTGTTCCGAAAACGCCGTGCTCACGCATTACGGTTTTTAGTTCATCTTTTATCTCGCTCAAATCGGCCACCTTTGCCAACTCTTTGAACGCATAAAAGGTTATTATTTGAAAGCGGTCAGACATATTTGGTCACATCCGACTAAGTCGGCTTTTCGATCCCACACGGATCTATCGTTACCCGAGTAACTCGCCCACGTCTATTCTAATCCCATTCAATACATCGCGCGTCGACATGCGGCGTTTTCCCTCTAATTGTAATTCTTCTATCGACAATACCGTGTTATCTCCGCTGAACACAAAAAGGCTGTCACCACCCGCTTCCAGAATCTCGCCGTTGGCTGAACTCTTAGGTTCCAAAATCGCGATCGAATTTGACTTCCAAATGGTCAATTTCTGACCTTTGTACGACGTGAAAGAGCCTGGAAACGGTTGAAATCCCCGCACTCTGTTCGTGATCTCGGCAGCCGACAGCGACCAATCGATCAAACCGTCCTCGCGTTTCATGATCGGTGCAAATGTCGCCTCGTCGTGGTTTTGTGGCTGCGGTAAGAGATCGTTATATTCATTGAGTGTTTCCGAAAGCAGGTCGGCGCCGAGAGATGACAACCGTTCCATCAACTCGATTGCTGTTTCCTGCGGTTCGATCCCGGTTTCTCGCTGCAGCAAAATGTCTCCTGTGTCGAGCCCGACGTCCATCTTCATTGTAGTAATACCGGTACGTGTTTCGCCATTTACGATCGCCCAATTTACCGGAGCCGCGCCGCGATACTTCGGCAAGAGCGAAAAATGCACGTTGATCGCGCCTTTTGGGAATGCCTGCAAAAATGTCTCCGGCAAGATGCGTCCGTAGGCCACGACGACAGCCACGTCAGCTTTGTGTGATTTGAACTCATTAAGTGCTTCCGAAGTCTTAATTTTGCTGGGCTGAAACAAGGGCAGCCCATATTGAATGGCAAATTCTTTGATCGGAGAAAACGCGATCTTATTGCCGCGACCCGACGGCCGATCCGGCTGTGAATACACGGCGACAATCTCGTGACCATCCCGCAGGATTCGATCAATGGAGGGAACCGCCGTTTTGGGCGTGCCCATGAAAACGATTCTCATTTTCGGCTCAGCCTCATTGCATCGGCCATGATGTAAAATATCCAATTTTCTTCCATCGAACCGCGGATCAGATAGGCATTTACACCGGTTGCGTAGATCGCGACGTCTTCGCCACTGTGCGTTTCGGCGGCTAGAGGAATATTTGATTCCTGTAAATAATCGGGCTTCAGCACAGATTCTTCGGTAAGATCGGGGCGCTGGGTGCCTCTCGCTCCAGGGCCGTTCGAATATCCCAGGGTAGTAAACGGTTTTTTGTCGCGGTCGCCTATCGGTTTCTCCTCGAGCATGCCTTCGCCATCGACTTCTTTGACAAGGCCCAGGATATTATTGCCGCGAGCCGGATATCCCTGGATAAAGAACGTGTGGCTGTGATCGGCGGTGACTATGATCAGCGTTTCGTCCAAATTGACTTTTTGGACCGCGGCGCGAACTGCGTCCGACAACGCAACCGTGTCCGTAAGCGCCCGGAATGCGTTGCCGTTATGATGGGCGTGGTCGATGCGGCCGCCTTCGACCATCAAAAAATAACCTTTTTTATTGTTCGAGAGGACGTCGATAGCTTTCGATGTCATCTCGGAAAGCGATGGTTCGCCAGCAGCGTCTTTTGCACGATCGTACTCAAACTGCATATGCGATGGTTCGAAAAGACCGAGAAGATGTTTGGTCTTTTTCGTATCTACCGCCTCGAACTGCTGTTTGTTCCAAACGTAGGCGGAATTCTTGTATTTATTTTGCCACTCCTGGGTCAAATTGCGGCCGTCCAGCCGTTCACCGGAACGCGGCGCATATTCCGGATCTTTTATTTCTTTCGGCAAAAACTTCGTGCGTCCGCCACCCAATGCAACTTCCAATCCGTCTCCGTAAGAAAAATCGAGCAACTGCCGCGCAATGTCGGGAAATTTCGCGTCGTAAGCGTCTTTGCGGCGGGTAAATATATCTCCATCCGACTCCCAATCACGGTCGGCGGAATGGGCATAGCAGGCACCAGGGGTCGCGTGTGTGAGTCGCGCCGTGGAAACTACGCCGGTTGATCTTCCGGCATCTTCGGCGTATTCAAGCAGCGTTTTGGTCTCGTTCCCAGCGACGGTTTTGTAATTAGCGTGCTGCACATTCTGATCGACGGAAAGAACGCCTTCGTCGGTTTTGACGCCGGACATGATGGCGCTCATCGTCGGTGCCGAATCTGACGTTTGCTGGTTCGCACTATACGTTTTCGACAACGCGGAAAACGGAAATTCTTCAAAGCTCAAACGATTTTCTTCGCCGCTCTCGCCCCGCGTTTGCCCTTCGAAAATTCTCGCGGCTGTCAGCGTGGAAACGCCCATCCCATCACCAATAAAGAGAATTACATTTTTCGCTTTGCCCTTTCGGATCTTTAACGATTTGCTCTGATCGACGGCCTTCCAACCGTCGCGACGCCAGGTGTCAGCGGATTCCGCTCGTTTGACGGGAAAAACGCCCCCCGGCGTTTGTCCGAAAGTCGCCGTCAACAAACTAAGAAGAATTAAGAAATGAAGTTTTGGAAATATGTTGAATCTCATTTTTTAAGCCCATCGAAAAAAAATTAGTGTTAAATTCGGCAGAACTTAACACTAAATGTTTAAACATCATTTAAGACAACAAGATGTTCTGAATTAGTAGCCGCAATGGTAATTCGAGCCCTCGAATGACACGACCCATTTTCCACCTTCGCGGCGATATGCGTTGAATCCGGCTCCCTCGAATGATTGGACGTATGTAAAGACCTCAGCTACGCCGTCGTTGTCATAATCGAAAATATCGAGCAGCCGTTCGTGATAAACGCCTTCATCGACCGAGGAGATTTCGCCACTCATCACGTCTGCCTTTTCAATATTCTCAAATTTACTGTACCCGAACGAATATTTACCGTCAGCGTTCTTATCGGCAATGAAGAAAAGAAGTGCTCGCGATGTAGGTGAATTATCAATCCAAAAAGAACCAATCATTTCAGCGATTCCGTCCGAATCAACATCAACCGCGGTTAAATTCTGATATTTCAATACTTTGGCTGCCGACGAGTCAACTTTTTGCTTTAAAAACTCAGAACGGACCAAGGCTTCGATCTCTATTCGCTCGGCAGATGTCGGCAATCTTCGAACACCACTGCCTTTCTTGGTCGCGGCGGCATTGGTTGCAAGTGCCCTTACGTTTCCTTTTAGTTTTGCTTTAGCGGAAACCACCGTAACCTCGGCCATATTTGCTGAACACTCAGCTTTGGGGTCCGAGTTTTTGATAGTAACGGTACCGGCATTGGCTCCGCCAAAGATCAGGCGATACGCCGAATTGGGTTTGTAATAGTTCTTGTTGAACAAAGAAAGTTTTGCCTCGTCATCGCCACCGCTGACCGGCTGAACAAGTTTTCCATTATCGACGTACGCTAAAGGTTCAACGGTTTTGCCATCATTAAGCAATGCGAAAATGATCGGTCTCGCCTTCGCTGCCGGTTTTGCTTTTGTTTTCTGCGCATTCAGGTGCGTAAACAACAATCCGATGAGAATTGCAACGAATGAAACTAGCTTAAGAAATTTCATATTTGACGCTCAAACCTTCTGCGAAACCATCTTGCCTTGCATGAATTGCAGCAGATATTCACGGCCGCCGGCCTTTGAATCTGTTCCGCTCATATTGAAACCGCCGAAAGGATGAACACCAACCAATGCACCGGTGCATTTGCGGTTGAGGTACAGATTACCTACGTGGAATTCGCGTCGTGCCTTTTCGAGATTACCCTGATCGGTCGAATAAACCGCACCGGTTAAGCCAAATTCGGTATCATTCGCGATTTCCAACGCATGGTCAAAGTCCCGAGCCTTCATTACCGCGAGTACTGGAGCGAAAATCTCTTCCTGTTCGATCGTTGCTCCTGGTTGAACATTATCGATAACGGTAGGTTCGATATAAAATCCTTTTGAATCGTCGCCCGCTCCGCCTGTCAAAACAATGCCGCCTTCTTCAACGCCCTTTCGAATGTAGCCGAGCGTCTGGTCGAACGAACGTTTATTGATGACGGCGGCAACGTCCGTGTCGCCCTCAGTTGGTTGGCCGATCTTCAACAACTTCGTTAAGCTAACCACCTTTTCCATCAACTGATCGTGCACTTTTTCGTCAACGATAAGCCGCGAACAGGCCGAGCATTTTTGGCCTTGGAATCCGAAGGCGGCTGAAACTATGCCGCTCGCCGCCGAATCGAGATCGGCATCATCGGCAACCACGATCGCATCCTTGCCTCCCATTTCAGCGACAACGCGTTTGATCCAGATCTGTCCGTCGCGAGGTTTCGCGGCGACTTCATTAATGTGCAGTCCGACGCCTTTGGAACCGGTAAACGAAATGAAGCGCGTCTTTGGGTGCGTGACCATAGCTTCACCTGTCGCCGAGCTTCCGGTCAGGAAATTGACTACGCCGGGAGGAAGGCCGGCCTCTTCGACGATCTCCATAAATTTTGCGGCTATAGTTGGTGAGTCGGAGGACGGTTTCAAGACAACCGTATTTCCGGTGACTACGGCGGCCATCGTCATTCCGGCCATGATCGCGAGCGGGAAATTCCACGGCGGGATCACCGCGGCGACGCCAAGCGGAATGTATTCGAGCCGATTGTCTTCGCCTTCAACTTTGGTTATCGGCTGCCGTTCGGCCCAACGGAGCATCTCACGTCCATAAAACTCGAGAAAGTCAATAGCTTCGGCTGTGTCGCCATCGGCCTCGGACCAAGTCTTTGCTACTTCGAAAACCATCCACGCCGAAAATTCGTGCTTGCGTTGCCGCAGAATATCCGCGATTCGGAAGAGATAATCCGCCCTTTCAGAGACGGAAACATTACGCCAGACCTTGAAAGCCGCTGATGCCGATTCGATCGCCCGCTCAACAAGAGTCGTGTCGGTATCTACCTCGGAAAACACTCCGACGACCTCGGCTTTATTTGCCGGGTTGATGCTTTGAAATTTGCTTTCGAGCGTGATCTTTTCGCCATTTATGACATTCGGATATTCGCGGCCAAGTTCGCTCCGTACTTTTTCGATAGCCGCACGCATCGCCGCCGCATTCTCGGCTTTCGAATAATCCACGAACGGCTCGTTCTTAAATTCGTCTAATCCTCTTTGTGTTTGCATATAAATATATTTCCTATCTATACCTTTGCTGATCTAGCTCATGCAGTTCCC
>JAYSON010000065.1:0-47881 GCA_043722725.1 Chloracidobacterium sp. | reverse complement strand
ATCAGGCCGGAGGTTTGTTTGTCCAAGCGATGTACTATTCCGACGCGGCTTGTGTTTGCAGGGTTTCTATCGTGTTCTGAGCTGTCTTTTTGAGCGGTGGCTTCCGGCACGTGGACGGTATCCAAGCCGCTCGAGATATCGGCGTCCGTACCACCGGCTGACGCGGGCGGTTCTGACCCGTGAACAGGCTGCATTCCGCTAACGCCGAAGTGATAGGCGATCGCGTTTGCCAAGGTGCCGGAGCTGACGCCGGCACCGGGATGAACTACCAAACCAGCCGGTTTATTGATAACCGCGAGATACTCGTCTTCGAAAACAATATCGAGCGGAATATTTTCGGGCTCAAAGCGTGCAGCAGGGATCTCGGTCAGATCGACGTCGATCTCATCATTGTCGCGAAGCTTGTACGAAGGCTTTGCGGTCGCTTGATTTACCAGAACGTCGCCGTCATCGATCAGCCGCTGAAGCCGCGAGCGCGACCAACTAACGATCTTTTCGGCAAGAAAAGCATCGAGGCGCTTTCCGATTTCCGTTCCGGCGATCGTGAAATTCAGTATCGGGGTTTCTTCAGATAATAAAGGCGTTTTAGCTGTGCTCAAGATGTTCCTTTTTACCGGCTGCCCTGAGACGCATGACCATAAACACGACCGCGCCCGCCGCAACCACCAGGCTGACCAGCTGCGAAGTCGAAAGGCCTGTTGCGGTCGTCAGGCCAAATAGATCGCCGCGCGGATCATCGCGTATAAATTCGATCAAAAACCGGAAGATCGAATAGATTATGCCGTACGCGATAAGGACCTGGCCGTCGAATTTTTTGCGGCGATGCAAGTAAACGAGCAAACCGAAGACCGCGAGCATAAAGAAAGACTCGTACAATTGCGTCGGGTGCAGAAAAAGCTCGCTGCCGTCCGGGCCGTACATCGGAACGCCCGTGTAATCGTGGCCCGCTTCGGTAAAATGGACGCCCCAGGGAAGATCGGTCGGCTTGCCCCAACAGCATCCGGCCGCGAAACAGCCCTGCCTGCCAAAGGCCTGTCCGAGAGCGAGGCCGGGCGCGAGCGCGTCGGCAACTTTCCAGAATGGCAGTTTGTAAAAACGGATGAGTATAACTACGGTCAGAAATCCGCCAATAAATCCGCCGTAATAAACGCCGCCCGAACGCAGGAAGTCGAGCGAAAAAACCTGAACGTTATCCTCTACCAGAAACATCAGGGCCTTTGAACCCAGAAGCCCGCCGATCAACGTCCACAACCCGAGATCGTAAATGCGCTCACGCGGCAATCCGTCTCTCGCCGCAAGCCGCGAGGCGACGTAGAGAGCCAATAACATCCCGATGGCAAGGAAAATGCCGTAGGTCGTTATGGGAAAATTGCCGACTCGGAAAAGTTCAGGGTACATGGTTGTAAGAAGTTAGAAGCCAGAAGCAGGAAGTCAGAAGCAGGAAGTCAGAAGTTGGTTTGCACCTCATCGGTCGCTTCTAATCTTGTACATGTAGCTTCCTAGCATTTTGCTAACTTCCTCGAGCATCGTCTTTAACGTGCCTGTGTCTCCGTAATTTAAATCCATTGAGAGGATAAGATAGTATCGGCATTCTTCCAACGATCCTTGGGCGATACTGTAGAATCGAAGTTTGTCAGGCTTGGTTGCTTTTCCGAATCCTTCCGCGAAGTTCGCCGGAATTGATACTGCGGCCCGTCGAAGTTGTGACGTTAGTCCATACATCTCGTGCTTCGGAAAATTTTCCGATAACCGATATGCCGCAAGCACGAAGGCATGGGCCTTCCTCCATATCGCCACCTCTTGAAAACTTCTAGCGGGCATCTCAACCCTCTCCCTTCTGACTGCTTACTTCTAACTTCTGGCTTCTCTTAGAGAGAAACATATCAATTATCATCAACCCGGCGCCGCAAACGATTGCCATGTCCGCGACATTAAACGTCGGATAATGCCAACTCCCGAACTGTACATCGATAAAATCCACGACATAGCCAAGCCGCATTCGGTCTGTGACGTTACCGGCAATGCCTGCGAGCAGCAATGCAAGAGCACCTAAGATGCGGTCGTCCGTACGCGGCGTTCGCCAAAAGAAATAGAGCACGAGAGCACCGGCAACGAATGCAACCATCGATAAACCCCAGCGTCCGGCATCGCCGTGATCGTCAAGCATGCTGAACGCGACGCCCGTATTCTGCGCGTAGGCAAAATTCAAAAAGCCGGATATTACCGGCACGTCGCCGCCAAAACGAAGAGTGCGGACCGCCCAGGCCTTGCTCGTCTGGTCGATCATAAAAACCCCGCCGGCAATGGCAAGGTAGCCTATTTTCCAAAGAATGTCTTTTTTGTTCACTGGCTCTCTTTCGATTCCATACTTGTAGACCTGCCTTTAGGCGCCTAAATGCTGACTAAGAAGCTTGCTAAAGCAGGAACTCCAAACTAAAATTTACGCTTTTCGGATCGCGCGAGTTCCAGCATTTAATAATTCCTGACTCGAACGCTTCTATTCATCGTATAGATTCCGTGCGGACGCGACGGCGTTGTGCAGTTCGATGTATTTGCCGCGTACAAATTCGCTTAGCTTGTCGGCGAACCCTTCATCCAAACCCTTCAACTTGATCAATTCCTGCACGTCGGCGAGATCTTTCAAACGGTCGCCCGCCGTCATCCCTGACGTTAATTTCAGCTCTATTAGCTTTTCAAGCGTAACCGTTTTCACTCCGTCGATAACGACTGCAAAAGCCGCGGGGTCGGGAAATTCGACTGGTTTCGGCAGTCCGTCGCCGGGAAATTCGCCCGACGTAATTATCTCGACAGGAATGTTCTCGTCCGTCGTCCGAAACTTCTTTTTTGCCCCTTCAAATGCGGGACGATAGCCGAGGCCTACTAGCCTTGCACGGAAGTCCTCCAATCCCTTTTTTGACAGAAGCAAGTCGATGTCTTCAGTAAAACGCCGGTAGCCGTGCTGATTCAACGCAACCGCACCGATGACGACGTACTCGATATCGTTTCGGTCAAGATCGGCGGCCAGGCGTTTTAGAGCGTCGTTTATCATACCTTCTCCGCGAAAGAACTTCAGGCCCTCGGCATAGGCGAGAGACGGCGAGGAAAGAAGTGTTTGGAAATCGACGGCCATAAGCTATTCGGTGTGGGGAAAAATTGGTTTTGGCGCCTTGTACGTGCGCCACCAATCGGCGTAGCAAACATCAGTACAGCCGATAGCTTTTCTCACAACACGCCATTTACCGCCCGTCTTCCGAAGCAAGGCAAAAAAATTGTTGTCGAATGCATCCGATTCGAACGCGTCCCAATAAACTGTATTGCGGTAATTGGGCCTGCCGCCGCCCGGCGTCTGCGGCGTGCCGCTGACGAACGCCCAGGTTCCCTGTACCTTGAAACTGTCTGTCGCGAATACGATCTTTTGCTTTAGTTCCCGTTCCACCGGAATGCGCAGAGCGTCAAGAACCGCCTTTCGCTCGGGTGAACCTTTCTCGGGCGTGTAGACCGATTGGGCGGAACCAATGATCGCTGCGGCGACCATGATAATTGAGTAAATCGTCAGTTTTCTCAGCATATACATTGTTTGCCATTGGGGATCGCTCGGCGATCTTGCAAGCAAGGATGCTTGCGGTCCAGTCAAATGCGTTCGAGTCGTCACGCTCCGGCCGCTTTTTCGATCTCGCTCAAAGCCGTGTTGCATCTTTCACAAACCGTCGGATAGTTCGCAAATTCGCCGACTCGGGTCGAATAATTCCAGCACCGCTCGCATTTTTTGCCATCGGCTTTCTCGATCCGTACGGTCATTGCATCACCTTCGTGGACCTCCACCTGAGACACGATAAAGATGTAACGTAAGTCTTTATAATAGTTTAGAAGGAACATCGTGGTTCCTTTGTCTGCCGTCAGCACCACTTTTGCTTCGAGCGACGAGCCAACCTGCTTATCGTTGCGGGCCTCTTCAAGCGCCTTGAGTACGTCATCGCGAATCGCGAATATTCGCTCCCAATCGCTCAACAGCTCGGAATCCGGTTTATCAACGGTCTTCGGGAACTCGGCGAGATGTACCGATCGAACCTTCTGCCCCGGCAGATTTTCCCACGCCTCATCCGAAGTAAAAACAAGGATTGGCGCGAGCAGACGGCAAAGCGTGTCGGCGATCTCATATAGGGCCGTCTGCGCCGAGCGTCTTGCTGCCGATTTCGGAGACAGGATATAAAGCCTGTCTTTGATAATGTCAAAATAACGCGCCGAGAGCGTCACGGTACAGAAATGATATATCGCGTGATAAGCAGCCTGAAAATCGTATGCTTCGTAACCTTTGAGAACTTTCGCCGTCACTTCATCGAGGCTTGCGAGGGCCCAGCGGTCGATCTCAAACATTTCCGATTTGTTGACGGAATCAGTTGCCGGATCGAAATCCGAAAGGTTTCCAAGAGCGTATCGCAGGGTGTTGCGGAATTTACGATAGGCATCTATAACACGTTCAAGGATCTCTTTCGACCACCGCACGTCCTTTGCCGTATCGGCGGCGGCGGCCCAAAGCCGCATAACATCGGCGCCGCTTTCCTTCATGAAGTCGTTCGGCGACACGGCGTTACCGCCCGATTTATGCATCGGTTTGCCATCGCCGTCAACCACCCAGCCATAAGTAACAACTTGCTTGTACGGGGCTTTGTCATGCGCGGCCATTCCGCACATCAGCGACGAATTGAACCAGCCTCGAAATTGGTCGCCGCCTTCGAGATACACGTCGGCAGGGAAATGGAGGTTTTCACGCTTCTCAAGCACCGCTACACAGCTAGAGCCGGAATCGAACCATACGTCGAGAATATCGGTCTCCTTTCGGAAATCGGCTCCGTTGCATTTCGGGCAAGTGAAGCCTGCGGGCAGCAGTTCGCTTTCCGGGCGGTTGTACCACGCATCGGCCGTTTCCTTCTCAAAAATATCGGCTACATGATCGACAATTGCCGGTTCGGCGATCGCTTCATCGCACGCCTGGCAATAAAAAACGGGGATCGGCACTCCCCAGTAACGCTGACGGGAAACGCACCAATCGGGCCTTCCCTTGAACATGTTCCGCATGCGGTCAACGCCCCACGCGGGATGCCATTTTACCTCCTCGATCTGCTTCAAGGCATTTGCCCGCAGTGAGATCGCCTCGCCCGTTTTTGCCTCGGCGTCCATCGAGATAAACCACTGCGGAGTTGCCCGATAGATAACCGGATTTTTACATCGCCAGCAATGCGGGTAGCGGTGGTTGTAATTCTCGACATGGAGCAGGGCTCCTTTCTCCTGCAGCAATTCGACGATCTTAGGGTTCGCGGTAAAGATATTTTCGCCCGCGAAAAATTCGACATCCGACGTAAAACGGCCGGCGTTGTCGACCGGACAATAGATTTCGAGACCGTACTCTTTGCCGATATGAAAATCGTCCGTACCGTGGCCGGGTGCGGTATGAACGCAGCCGGTGCCGGATTTTCCTGCCGATTTGTTCTCGTTCCGGGCATCGAGTTCAACCTCGGCGTCAGCTTCGCCAAAAGTGACGTGCTCGCCGTTCATTATCAGCGAAACGCGGTCGATCCATGCGTGCTGGGCTTCGAGACGGTCGAGTTTCGAGCCTTTAAATCGGGCCAGCTCGTTTGTGTCCGCAAATCCGCAGGTTTCGGCAAACGCGGCGGCCAATTCGGAGGCGACGATATACACGTTTTCGCCGACTTCAACGGCTGAATAATCGAAATCCGGGTGAACGGCAATGCCGAGATTCGCCGGCAGCGTCCATGGAGTTGTCGTCCAGATAACGACCGATACCATTTTTCCTTCGAGCGCTGGATCGATCAATACCGGGTCGGATCGAAGGGGAAATTTTACGTAAACAGATGGCGAAGTGTGTTCCCTGTATTCAACCTCGGCCTCGGCAAGAGCCGTCTGATCGTGGATGCACCAATAGACCGGACGCAGGCCTTTATAGACGTAGCCACGTTCGAGAAACTTCCCGAAAAGCCGGGCCGTCGATGCCTCGTATTCGTTCGACATCGTCAGATATGGCGTTTCCCATTCGCCCAAAACGCCAAGCCGCGAAAAATCGCGTGTCTGGCCGTCCATCGCATGCTCGGCATGCTCGCGGCAAAGGCGGCGAAACGTCGCGACCGGCAGATCGTTCTTGTTCTTTCCCTTGGCGGCCAGCTTTTTCTCGACGTAAGTTTCGATCGGCAGGCCGTGGCAATCGTAGCCAGGCACATAAGGCGCGTCGAAGCCCATCATCGAACGCGTTTTGACGACAAAATCCTTGAGAATCTTATTAAGTGCCGTGCCGATGTGAATGTCGGCATTCGCATACGGCGGGCCGTCATGAAGGATAAATTTGTCGCGGCCATTGCGTGCTTCCGCGATCTTTTTATACAGTTCTGCATCGTTCCATTTTTTCAGTCGCGCCGGTTCGCTCTGCCCGAGATTCGCCTTCTGGGCAAAATTGGTCTTGGGTAAATTAATTGTTTTTTTAAGGTCCAAAGGTTCGGTCATATATCAGTCGTCAGTGTTCGCGGTCAGTTGTCGGTTGTTGCCGACACTCAACTATTCTGAAAAGTAAAATCTTAACATTTATTGAACGAAATAATTTAACGCAAAGACGCGAAGACGCAATGACGCTAGTGATTTGAAGGCGGTATTAGTCTTGCTTTCCCTTTTTTAGCGGCTTCGCGTCTTTGCGACTTTGCGTTGAAAATTGACTATTCTTCCTCTACCGTACACAGCAGCGGGTACTCTCGAGCCTTTGCGAGGTTCATGGCCTTTTCCGATTTCATATTCGCGATCTCGTATGGATAGACGCCGGCGAGGCCGAGGCCTTCGTTGTGGACCTTCAGCATGACCGCGAAAGCCTCCGGGGCGGTACGCATAAAGACATATTCGAGCACAAAGACGACGAACTCCATAGTGGTAAAATCGTCGTTGTGCAGCAGCACCTTGAACAGCTTTGGTTTTTCGAGCTTTGTTTCGCGTTCGGTCAAAACTTCGCCGTCGCGTTCCATGTCGGGAAATTCGGGCATACCGCAATTTTGCCACAGAGCACACCGAGAACACAGAGAAGAGAGATTATTCTTTTACTCGAAAACCTCTGTGAACTCTGTGGCTAAATTTTCGCGACCTGGAAATAGGTCTTGATTGCTTTGTATTTTGCCGAGTCGTTCAGTATTTCAAAAACTTTTTCGTAGTTCTCCAATCCAGAGACCTTGTGTGTCATCATGCGGCCGAGCCAGCCTGGGTGCATTGCTTCGCACAAGGCCAGGTCCTTGACGCCGGCTTCGAAATGCTCTCGGTTTGCGTTCACGGTGCCGACCATCGCCCGGTTGCCGAGCACGAACATTTGATTGATCTTGTCCGAAGGCACCTGATCTGTTTTCCGCTCGCCGCCGGTGACGGACGCTAGGATAAGAATGCCGTTTTCGTTTAGAGACTGCATCGCGTCGAAAATTATCGGCGAATAACCTGTGCATTCGAAGATCAGATCGTACTGGTCGTATTTTTTTACCGATTCGGTCAGCGGCAGATCATCCGTCGAGTCGTAAGTCGCACCGATCGTTTCGCATAATTCGGCGTTCAGATATCCGTCGCGGGACTGCTTGCCAAAGCTGTGTACCTCGTAACCGCGCATCCGAAGGGCCATTACTGTCAGCAGGCCGACGTTACCTGTTCCCAGCACAGCGGCGGTTTTCGGATGCCATATCTTCAGGCGTTCCTGGATGTCGCTGGCCTGCTTGAGACCTTTCTCGATAATTGAAAGCGGTTCGAGCAGCACGGCGATCTCGGCGATGGCGGGCGGGACTTTTATTAAAAACTCTACATCTTCAACATAGAATTCGGCCATGTAACCATGAAGCCGCGAAATGCCGCGTTCAAAATATTTATCGTCAGTCGTAAAATCCTGCTCGCCGATCTTGTCATAAATGCTCGAACCACGCGGACGCCTCACCGTAGCTACAATGTAATCACCGACAGACAAGTCTTTTACATTCTCCCCGATTTCGACGACACGGCCGAAATTTTCGTGGCCGAGCACAAGGTAATCGAAGCCCTTCGGTGCTACGCCGTATTCGCCATTATTTATCTCACGATCGGTGCCGCACGCTCCGACGCGAAGAACCTCGACAAGCACGCCGCGGCCGTTCTTGATATCGGTTAGCTTCGGTTTGCTCATTTCGACGAGATGAACACTATTCTCGGTTATCGGTATTACGGCAACTGCTTTCATATTTTTTATCTGTCTTTACGCTTGATTCAAATCTTTTAATCGAGCATAAGCCTATACTTACAAACCTTCAAACCCTTACGATCTTTTTCGTGGGTTACGGTTTGTAGCTCATGATTTTAATTGTGTTTATTGTCCTCATTAGATACTGTAAGGATTGGTAAAAAAATTGAGACGGGTTGGTGACGGCTAAATGTAAATGCTGTCCAGACATAAAAGTAGATTGCAATTGTCATCCAGGAGTTATGGAGGAGTCGAATGCAATTGTGGAGAAAATAGTTCTTTTTTATTCAACAAAAAGGGGGGGGAACAATGCCAACAAAAGAAACGAAAGAAAAACCTAATTCAAAAAAACCAACGGGCAAGAGCACGCTTGGCGCGATTTATGACAAGGCTAAAGACGTAGCAGGCGAGATTCTTTCCGGAGCGGCTTCCGGGGCGGCAATCGGAGCGGTAGGAGCGGCGGCGGAGATAGCCGTCGGCAAGAAGACGGCGTCGCGAAGCGTCAAAAAAGCAGGCAAGCCGGCGGGGGCGGCCACGCCGAAAACACCGAGCAAAAGCGGAGCGGCCGTAAAAAAGGCTGTATCAAAAACGGCGTCTACGACGAAAACTCCACCAAAGGCGGCAAAATCGGGTGACACTAATAAAGAACCGACGCCAAAAGCCACAAATAAGGCAGCGGGTAAGAGTGGAACCCAGTCAAAGGGCAAATCAAAATGAAACGGCAGGCCGCTTCCGGCCGGCTTGTTTAAAGACGAAACAAGGGAGGGTTATGGCTAAACGAGACGACAACGACAACAAGAAATTGCAAGATCTGGAATCAAACCGTGAAGATGGAACGAACCAATTTCTGACTACTAACCAAGGGCTTCGAATCAACGACAATCAGAATTCATTAAAAGCGGGCGAGCGCGGAGCGACGCTTCTGGAAGATTTTATTTTGCGCGAAAAGATCACGCATTTCGATCACGAACGCATTCCCGAACGCATTGTTCACGCACGGGGCGTCGGCGCACACGGTGTTTTTCAGGTTTACGAATCGATGGCAAAATACACAAAGGCGAAATTCCTAAACGATCCGAGCCGTAAAACGCCGGTTTTCGTGAGATTTTCGACGGTCGCGGGTTCGAAGGGCTCAACTGATCTAGCCCGTGACGTGCGCGGATTCGCCGTCAAGTTTTATACCGACGAAGGCAATTACGATCTGGTCGGCAACAACATTCCGGTCTTCTTTATCCAGGACGCGATCAAATTTCCCGACCTCATCCACGCCGTCAAACCGGAACCGCACAATGAGATTCCGCAGGCGGCTTCGGCTCACGACACTTTTTGGGATTTTGCATCGCTTATGCCCGAATCGACGCATATGCTGATGTGGGCGATGTCGGATAGAGCAATTCCGCGATCTTTGCGAATGATGGAAGGTTTCGGCATTCATACATTTCGTTTTATCAATGAAGCCGGAAAATCGTGTTTCGTCAAGTTTCATTGGAAGCCGCTGCTCGGCGTTCATTCGGTCGCCTGGGATGAGGCGACGCGAATTTCGGGAAAAGACCCGGATTTTCACCGCCGCGATCTATCGGAGGCGATCAATAGCGGAGCGTTTCCGGAATGGGAATTCGGCGTACAGATCGTTCCCGAAGAAGACGAGCATAAATATGAATTCGACCTGCTCGATCCGACAAAGATAATTCCAGAGGAACTCGTGCCGGTGCGGAGAATAGGCAAGATGACGTTGAACCGCAATCCCGACAACTTTTTCGCTGAAACGGAACAGGTTGCTTTTCATCCGGGACATATCGTTTCCGGCATTGATTTTACAAACGATCCGCTGCTGCAGGGACGGCTTTTTTCATACACCGACACGCAGCTTTCGCGTCTGGGAAGCCCGAATTTTCATGAAATTCCGATCAACCGCTCAGTGGCGCCGGTGCACAACAACCAACGTGACGCTCATATGCGGATGACGATCGATAAGGGCAAGGCGGCGTACGAACCGAACACTGTCGGCGGCGGATGTCCGTTTCAGGCGATGATGAGCGATGGCGGATTTCATTCACACGAGGAGCGGGTTGACGCCAAAAAAGTCCGTGCAAGGAGCAGGAGTTTCCACGATCATTTCAGCCAGGCTACCCTGTTCTATAACAGTCAGTCCGAAGCGGAAAAAACGCACATCGTAAATTCGTTCAGCTTCGAACTCGGCAAACTGGAAACCGATGCAATACGGGTGAGAATGGTCGGCAATCTTACGCAGGTTGATAACACCTTAGCGAAACGCATAGCCGATAACTTGGGCATTGCCGTTCCAAAACCTGAAGTCTTAATGAATCAGTCTTTCGGAGCGGACACTAATCCGAAGTCGGTTCAGCCGATAAAAGTTAAATCTTCGTTGGAAAAATCCGAAGCTTTAAGCATGGCGAACACCATTAAAGACACCATAAAAACTCGACGAATCGCAATTTTGGCGGCGGACGGCGTCGACGGTAAAGTGCTTTCGGCGATGAAAAATGCTCTTGAAAAAGCCGGGGCGACGACGAAACTCATTGCTCCGAAACTCGGCATGATTAAAACTGCCGACGGCAATGCGCTCAAGGTGGACGAAGCATTTTTCCTGGCGACTTCGGTGGTTTATGATGCGGTTTTTGTTGCGGGTGGAAATGGTTTGACGGCACAGGCCGACGCAATTCACTTCGTTAATGAGGCTTATAAACATTGTAAAGCAATCGCCGTAGCCGGTGACGGCGCTGAATTCCTGAAAAAAACCTACGTTGACCCAGCAAGCGAAGGCATTTTCACAACCGGCAATGGTAACGCGGCATCGCGTGATTTTATAAACGCAATAGCGCAGCATCGCTTTTGGAGTAGGGAAGAAAAAGCGAAAATTCCGGCTTAAACGCTGTGTTTGGGGTTCCGCCTTTTAATTTTCAAATTTCAAGTTTTAAGTTCTAAATTCACACTGCCAACTTGAAACATTTAAACTGAAACTTGCAACCTGAAAAGGCCGCCTAAAGGCGGGACTCTAAACTTAAGTCTTAACCGTGACGGTGGCTTTGCGTTCAATTTTACCCCAGCCGACAACAGCACCGCGAATTGCCGTGAAGACAGATTTGACCATCACCCAGTACATGACCTGCCGGTAACCGAAACGCTGGATCAGAAGCCAGCCCAAAAGACGTTTCGACTCGCTTTTCTCCATCATGAACGCTGCAAATGCGCCGAGAAAATCAACGGCTAGAAACAGGGCGTAATAGAACATGACCTCGCTCAAATTGCTGGGCGTATGGGCATATTCCTTTTGATGTTCCAGATACCCGATAATTGCCGAGGCAAAAGTCCAAACGAACATAAGGTCCATCAACGGCGAAATCAGTGGAAACAAAACCTGAAAGATCCAGACGTTCGGCATTGCGATAAATCCAAGCGTGCCGAATCGAGGGTTCAGCATTGCATTTTTGTGCTTCCACATGCATTGCAGCGTGCCGAACGACCATCGAAAACGCTGCTTTGCGAGGCCGCGTAGAGTATCCGGAGCTTCGGTCCAGGCGACAGCATTTTCCTCGTAACCGATCTTGTAGCCGAGCTTTCGCACCTGGATCGTCAGGTCCTGATCTTCCGCCAAAGTGTCCGGAGAAAAGCCGCCAAATTCGTCCAAAATGCTTTTTCGCCACGCACCGACCGAGCCCGGCACTACGGTAATGCAATTGAGAGACGCAAACGCCCGCCGGTCAAAATTTTGCGACGTTATGTATTCAAGAGCCTGCCATTTTGTAACGATGTTTATGCGGTTTCCGACCTTGGCGTTTCCGGCAACGGCGCCGATCTTCTCGTCGGCAAAGCGACGGGCAAGGGCCGAAATTGTCTCAGGTTCAAAAAGCGTATCGGCATCAAGCGCGACGACGATCTCGCCCTTAGCCTTTCTCAGCCCGAAATTTAAAGCTTCGGCCTTTCCACCGTTTTCCTTTGTAAAAACCGTCACCCTGGGTTTGCCGTGAAATTTCTCGCTCGCTAACTGAAACGTGTCGTCCGTGGAACCGTCATCGACGACGATGATCTCGAAATTTGCGTAATCGGACGCTAAAAGGCTTTCTATAGTACGGCAGATGACCTTTTCTTCATTAAATGCGGGAACAATCACGGACACATACGGATGATACACTTCGCCAAAATGCTCGACTTCCCGATGACGCGAACGAAGATATTGAGCAAACGCCAAGATTCCGATGATCGAAATCCGGCCGAGGCCGAGTATTATGCCGATCAAGAAAGTCCAACGCATCAGCCAACCACCGACCGAAAGGCCGTAGAAAACGTATGAATCGGCCTTTGCGTAAAATGACTGATCTTGCGGAACCGGCGGCATCGCTTGATCTAGCGAGATGCCCGCGAGGTCGGAAACAGACGAAAATTCGAATCCGCGCTTCCTTAATTCTTCGATGATCTTTGGCAGCGCGGCTACCGTAGCTGAACGATCTCCACCGCCGTCGTGAAGCAAGACTATATTGCCACGTTCTTCGGGCGTCGTTATTGCAGCCGCCGCAATCACTTCCGCCGTTATCTGCTCGGCGGTATGGGGCGTCCCGTCAGTGTTCGTCAGCTTCCAGTCGTCCGGATCGAGATGAAGACCGACTGAGATATAGCCCAAATTTTGCGCCTCTACGGTAGGCTCCACTTCATCGGGCGTGCGCGGCTCGGCATCGCCGAAGAAGGGAGCGCGGAAAAGGCGTGTCGAGTGTTCCGTCAGCGATTCGATTAGCCGCTGCGTCGCGTTAAGTTCGAGATTTGTGACCGCTCGCGGCACTTCGCCTAAATTCGGATGTGTGTACGAATGATTTCCTATCTCATGGCCCTCATTGACGATACGCTTCACCAAATCGGGATTTTCCTGACCGTTTTGACCGATAACGAAAAATGCTGCTTTGATGTTTTCCTGCTTTAAAATATCGAGAATTTTCGGAGTCCAATCGGGGTCGGGCCCGTCATCGAAGGTGAGAGCGATCTTGCCCGGCTTGTCGCCGGCACGCTGGATAACATAAGAAGAAGGAATTTGTCGATAAATCTCATTGGAGACCGAACCTTTCTCGTCTGTTTTCAGTTCACGCATTCCGTCCTGCGGCTCGGCTTTGACCTGAAGTATCTCGCCGGTGCCTTCGAAATCTACGTCGTACCCGTATTTGATCGTTTTGAGAGCGTCGAGAGAAGCTCCCGAAGAATCGGCACCGAATATTTTCCAGAGCGACGGATCTTCGCTGCCGAGACGCCATAACGCAAACCCGGCAACGTTGTAAGGCTTTGCGGCCTGTAATTGGTTATAGGCCGTGACGGCGTCGAGAAACCATATTTCATAGCTCTTGCCGTCATCCTCTTCATAGGTGAAATGCGGATTTCTGACCGTCGAATCGAACTTGATCTCGTTCGGGTTATCCAATGATTCTTTAGCGGTTAGAACTGCCTGTTGGAAGGAGATGTCCTCGGCCTCACGCGTATCTTTTTCCCATTTGTAACCGTAATTACCGAAGCAGATAACGCTCTTTGACGGCGCGAGATCGGCCATTCTTTTTTTTAGTACAGCTTCAAACCAGTCTTGCCCGGCGATCGATCCCGGCTCGCTCGTTTCCCAATGCTGGTCGTAAGCCATCAGCATTTGATAATCGGTCGCATCCGCGTACGCTTTATAATTCCAGTCAGGGTTGTCGAAAGGAACAGCCTGAGCCAGCTTGAGGTTTCTTTTTTGAAATTCGCTGTGAATTTCCTCGACGAAAAGCAGCAGGTTTTTCTGTGAAGAGGCGGGAACTTCTTCAAGATCCAGCGTAATGCCGCCGAACTTATATCTGCCTACGACTTCAACCACCGAATCTATCAACTTCCGGCGTGCATCTTCTGTATCGATCCATTTTGCTAAAACGGCCGGATTCCACTGCTCATTTTGATAATTCTGGAGCAAAGGCAGGACAGGCAGGCCGGGTTTTTCTTCCCGGATCAGATCCAGAGCTTTTTGATCTATATCTAAAACTAACGGACCATTTTCGTCGCCGGACAAGCGCAGCCATTCGGGGACGATCCAATCGAGCGAATTGATATTTTGCTTGAGCGAGGTGTAGCTGGAATCGTCCCAATTGACATAAAAGCCGATGGCCAAAGGTCTTAGGCTTGGGTCGGCTTGCGGTGTCGGCGCGACACTTGACGTCAGCAAACGCTCTTTGTTCAAAAGTTTCTGTGCTTTATTATCGGCTCGAATATTCTTCTCTGCTTTTACTTTTTCAGTCGCCTGTTTGAGCAATGCGTCACGCTTTGAAACAACGGGAACATTCGGAATTTGAAGTTTTGTGTCGCTTTGCTGTGGCAAAACGGCAATCGGTTTTAAGCGGATCTGCGGTAAAAACGGATTAATTAGTACGCTGACTATGAATACGGCCAGTAAAAGCGTTGCCAGTATCGTAAGCGTCAGCCCAAGATAATTGAATACACGCGAGCGATGTCCCTTTTTGTCAAAAAAGACCGGCTTCCCTGTTTCCGACAAACCGTCTTTCATTGTTTTTACCTACGCTGTTTTAAGATCTGAATTTATAACGATATGTTTACGCCAACGCCCGGCATTAGTTCGCAAACCTTTTAGTTTTCTTCTCGACTCGGTTCTTTTACCGCATATTCACCCATCTGCTTGAGCAATTTGGCGATCAGGCCGGTCCAGCCTGTTTGATGATTTGCGCCGAGGCCGCGGCCATTGTCGCCATCGAAATATTCATTAAATAGAAGATTATCGCGCCAATGCTCGTTGGTTTGAAATGCCGGAACATCGCCAAATGCAGGCCGGGCTCCGCTCGGATCCCTCAGGAATATATTGCAAAGGCGTTTTTCGAGCTGCTGCGACACCTGCCAAAGCGTCATCATCTGACCGGAACCGGTCGGGAATTCGACTGTAAAATCGTCGCCATAGTAGTAATCAAATTTCTGTAACGCTTCGATAAGCAGGTAATTTACCGGGAACCAAACGGGACCGCGCCAATTTGAATTGCCGCCGAACATTCCGCTCCGCGATTCGGCCGGTTCGTATTCGACGCGGTATTCGGTGTGCTCCATTTCCAGGAAATAAGGGCAGTCTTTGTGAAACCGCGACAGTGAGCGTATGCCGTGGTCGGAAAGAAATTCATCCTCGTCAAGCATCGTTTGCAGGACCCGTTGGAGCCGCTCTTTATTGACCAAAGCCAAGAGATGACGCCCGTCGCGGCCCGGCTGCTGCATGCACGCAATATCGCTGGTCAGATCTTTGCGATTTTCCAGAAGCCATTCCGTGCGGCGTCGGAAATCCGGCAATTTGTCGAGCCAAGCCGCTTCAATTGTTTCGACCGCAAACAGCGGTATCAGCCCGACCATCGAACGCAGCTTGATCGGAAACTGATGCCCCTGTAAATGCATAACGTCATAGTAAAAGCCGTCATGTTGATCCCAGAGCTCGGTCTGTTCGTTGCCGAGATTGTTCATGGCGTCCGAGATAAAAACGAAATGCTCGAAGAATTTGCTCGCAACGTCTTCGTAAACTTTGTCTTTTTGAGCGAGTTCGAGAGCGATCGCGAGCATGTTCAGGCAATACATCGCCATCCAACTTGTACCGTCGGATTGTTCGAGAAATCCGCCGCCGGGCAGCGGTTTACTGCGGTCGAAAACGCCGACGTTGTCGAGGCCAAGAAATCCGCCTTCGAAAACGTTGTTGCCTTCGGCGTCTTTTCGGTTTACCCACCAGGTGAAATTGAGCAAAAGTTTGTGAAAGACCTTTTCCAAAAACGCCCGGTCGCCGACACCTTTGTTCTTTTCCTCTATTTGATAAACCCGCAGTGCTGCCCACGCGTGGACCGGCGGATTTACGTCGCTCAAAGCCCATTCGTAGGCGGGAATCTGCCCGTTCGGATGCATATACCATTCGCGAAGCAGCAATATTAGCTGGCGTTTGGCGAATCCGGGATCGACAAGAGCCAGTGGAATGCAGTGAAATGCGAGGTCCCACGCTGCGTACCACGGATACTCCCATTTATCGGGCATCGAAATAATGTCGTCATTATAAAGGTGTTTCCATTCGGTGTTGCGGCCCGAGAGACGCTGATTCGAAGGCGTCGGGCTGGCCGGATCGCCTTCGAGCCATTCTTTAACAACGTAATGATAATACTGCTTCGACCACAAAAGACCGGCGAGCGATTGCCTCATCACGTTTTTTGCATCGTGCGATAGATTTGCCGGAATTATGTCGGCATAAAATTTATCGGCTTCGGCCTTTCGCTGTTCGAAGACGGCTTCGCACTCGTTAGCAAAATCGCCCGGCGGTAATGCCGCTGCGGTTATTCGAAGATACACTTCTTTCGATTCACCGGCGCTGATATCGAAACGATAATGGGCCGCAGCTTTTGTGCCGGTTCGTCTCGGGTTTACTGAATCCGCATTTCCGTTGACGACGTAATCGCCGATTCCGTCTTTTGTGTATGCGGACGCATTCTCCGCGTTGAAAAGGCTGCGGTTATTTGTCTCATTCTCGCAAAATAAAGTGTCGGGTGAGTT
The DNA here is from genome assembly GCA_043722725.1 of Chloracidobacterium sp. GTDB lineage: Bacteria > Acidobacteriota > Blastocatellia > Pyrinomonadales > Pyrinomonadaceae > OLB17. Next base: position 31,101 of record JAYSON010000065.1, on the reverse strand, counting down.
AACGCAGTACAGTGTGTAATTACAATGTAATTCTTTTTTCAAGGCTATCGCGGTAACGCTGCTTTGTTTAGTTTTTGACGCTTCCGGCTTTGCCGCACCGCTCGACCACGACCACGTGTTTCTAAACCAGGCCGTCGGCAAAATGTGCAGCGGAGCCGCTTTGGAACCATGGTTTACGGCTGTAATCTTGATGCAGATATCTTCGGGGCCGGCCTTTGCGTATTCGACGAAAACATCGAAATATCTGTCGTCGTCAAAAACGCCTGTGTCGATCAATTCGTACTCGCGCTGCGATTTGTCGCGGCTGGCATTCTCCTGATAAAGATTCTCGTAAGGAAACGCTGCCTGCGGATACTTATAGAGAAACTTCATGTAGCAATGCGTCGGCGTGTTGTCGAGATAGTAATAGTATTCCTTAACATCTTCGCCGTGATTCCCTTTTGGGCCAGGCAGGCCGAACAGTCGTTCCTTCAGGATCGGGTCGTTTTCGTTCCAAAACGAAACCGCGAAACAGACGTTCTGTTTGCGGTCGCATATACCGGCAATTCCGTCCTCGTTCCAGCGGTAGGCCCTGAGGTGAGAGCTTTCGAACGGGAAATAGTCCCACGCCGCACCGTCGGGCGAGTAATCTTCTCGGACCGTTCCCCACGCACGCTCACTCAAATACGGTCCCCAATGCTTCCAGTCGGCGGTCTTTCCGGTTGCCTGTTGAAGCCGTTGTTCCACTGCATTTAGTTCGCATTCAGTCATATATCGCTAAGAGAATGTCATACCTTCATCTGGCTAGTCCAACTCTTTTCAGCTTCCGCAAAAGATAATTATGGACGCAGAGGTTTTTTTTTGATAGATTGCAGATGCGCTGTTTACTAAGTATTCAATTTGAAAGGCATTATTCGATGCGGACCTTGTTTCTGAAACAGGGTTAGGATTGGCCGTTTATCCCGCGTACGCTGAGGTAAGATGAATTCGCTTTCGAACAGATCTAATTCGAAGTCCGGGAACGTTCGCGCGTTTGCATCCGGTAAGGATGCGCGCCTAGATCATCCGCGAAACATCGCCGACAAGAAGCTCGATGAGATCTTTTTGAGCGTCGGCCGAAAACTACGTGAAGGCCTGTCAAACGAAGCCGAAAAGATTCTGATAGATACTATCGAAGGCTACAGCCATTCCTCGGATAATTTTGCGAATCTCAAACGGTTGCTGTCATTTACGCTCGAAACCGTGGGGCGATATAAGGAATCACTCGACGTTTTGAAGCCTTTCGAAGACGAAGACGTTCTGAAGCGTCTGAACAACGAGACGCAGATCAGAGTGACGACGCAGCTCGCAATTGCATACAACAATCTAACCGACCAGCCAAAAGCTGTCACGCTTCTCAAAAAAACGCTAAAGCAGGCTCAGGAAAATGAGCTGGGCCATCTATCAGGTATAATCGACAGCGCCTTGGCCCGCGTTTACCGGAAATTGAATGAATATCCGATAGCACGTGACTATGCCGAAAAGTCTCTGACCTATTTTCGGGAGAACGGCAATTGGCTGGGAATGGCGGAGGCCTATCGTGAGATCGCGCTCAGCTACCATCAGGAAGGAAATAGCGAGAAAGCGCTTGAGTCTTTTGATCAGGGCATTCAGATAATCGGTGAGCGGTCGGCTCCGTTCATGCTCGGCAAATTCTATACGGAAATGTCTGGTGCCTATTGGTTTTTGCGGCGGCCGCAGGAAGGCATTGCGTGTCTTGAGAAATCGATCGAGTTTTTTGACCGGACCGAGCATATTCTCAATTCCGTCATCGCTTACAACAATCTCGGCATTAATCTCATGCTAATCGGCGAATGGCCGAAGGCTGAGGAGATGATAAAGCGTGCTCTCGAGCTCGCTCTACCGACAAATCATGTGCATGTTGCCGGAATCCTGGATTCACTCGGCGAATTGAAGATACTTCGGGGTGAGTTGGACGAAGCAGAAGAGTTTCTTACGCAAGCCGTTTTATTTGCCCGCGAAAGAAAGCGGGAATGGTACGAAGCCCAGGCTTTGCGTAATCTAGCCCGTTGTTATCTTGCTCAGGGCAATTTCAAGAAAGCGATCGAGACCGCCCGCGACACGATTGATCTGTCTGCTACCATTGGCGATAAGCACTATGCCAACATGGCCGGACTCGTGCTGGCCGAGAGCTATTTGAACGAAGGCGGACCGGCAGAATGCGAAAATTATCTGAAGGTGATCGAAGAAAGCGATCCGACATCCGACTTTTTTGTACTCGGAAATATTCAGCGGATACGCGGCCTCGCCGCCGTCAAAGACGGCGACAAACAGCTTGCCGTGCATCATTTCAACCGTAGCCTGACGATATTTGAGGCCGCGGAAGATCTTTATCACACCGCCCTTGTTCATTTTTTGATCGGCGGAAATCTCACCGCCTCGCAGGCTGGGCGGGCAACCAAACATTTGACGACGGCCGGTGAAATATTCAAAAAACTCGGTATTCAGTCCTATGTTGACGCCGTCAGCGAAAAGATCCTCAAGCTGAAGGACCCGAAATTGGCCGAAAAGTCGTCGGGCGCGCACGTTCGACAAAATTCGGTTGTTTCGCAGCTTCTGATGGTACGGTTGGCCGAGGCGACCGCATCACGCGAACTGCTGTTTCGCGAGCTTGTCGCCGTACTTCAACAGGAGAGCCAAGCCAAAAAGATCATCATCGCCGAGCCGAACGAGAGCAAAAATCTGCGGCCATTTATCACGCACGGTTATTCACCGGACGAAAGCGCCGACCTGATCGAAAAATTCGACGCAGCCCAGCAAAAAGGGAACGAAAAGGCGTTTATAAAATCAAAGAACCTGGCGGTATTTCCACTGCGAGCATCGAGTGCGACACCGGCATTTCTGTTGATACAGCCGCAAGCCGGTGCTGTTCTGAATGACGACAGCTCGCTTCAGCCGCTGCTTCGCGTGGTCGAATTGGGAATGGATGTTGTCTCGTTGCGTAAGCGCGATAAAGCGGCTCCGATCGAACAGGAAGCAAACCCGTACACCTCTAACAGCCTGATGCCGGGCTTTATTCATTCATCGCCGGCGATGACATCGCTCGTCGAGGAAGTTTACAAGATCCGTTCGTCGGACGTGACGGTGCTCGTAACGGGCGATTCGGGAACAGGTAAAGAGCTTGTATCGCGAGCGATCCACGCGATATCGAACCGTAAGGATAAAGTTTTCGTACCGTTTAACTGCACTGCCGTGCCGAAGGAACTGGCCGAAGGGCATTTGTTCGGTTATCGAAAAGGCTCATTTACGGGAGCGGTTACCGATTCGCCCGGCATGATCCGCGCGGCTGACGGCGGCACATTGTTTTTGGACGAGATCGGGGATCTGCCGATAGACGTACAGCCTAAAATCCTGCGGTTTCTGCAGGAAGGCGAGGTACAGCCGATTGGTGAGAAACGGCCGATCAAGGTGGATGTTCGTGTCATTGCCGCGACGAACATGCCGCTCGAGGAAAAGGTCGCCGACGGCAGCTTCCGCGAAGATCTATATTATCGCCTTAATGTTATCCGGCTGCGCGTGCCCCCTTTGCGCGAACGCCGCTCGGAGATTCCGCCGATCATCAACTATTACATCAATCATTATTCGTCGCGGTTCGGCAAGCACGACATCACGTTCACGCCGCAGACTGTCGATCTGCTGATGGTATGCGAGTGGGAAGGCAACGTGCGGCAATTGTGCAACGAGGTTCAAAGGATAATCGCCCGTGCCGTGGACAACGAGGTGGTCACGCCAGATCATCTCTCGCCCGAACTAAAACGAAGCGCCCGTCCCTTGACTAACTTTGGCGAGAATTCGAATGTCAGGCCAATCGCATCCTACGACAGCGCGTTTTCATTCAATACCGGAACTACCGGTGGGACGCTAGAGGAAGCGGTGGGCGAACTCGAAATGCAGATGATCAAAGGCTCCCTGGCCCGGCACAACTGGAACATCTCGCGGGTGGCAAACGAACTCGGGCTGACGCGGCGTGGAGTTTACCTCAAACTCTCAAGATATCGGATCGAGAAATCGGCCTAGGTTTTCAGCAATTTCATTGAGTCTTGTCTTTTATCTCGCAGCCGCGACGGACCATGCTGGAGAGCTTCGTGTATTACTCTTACAATTGCAGTTTCCATCTCTAGACGCAGTGTTATTTTCATGGTTTGATCCCACGAACAATCTTGTATATATCGTCCCTATCCCACAATCGCACGAAGATCCGCGATAATCTTCGGCAGGTTTGTGAGTAAAATATCGACTTCTGCATCGGTGTTATAGCGGCCTAGCGAAAATCGGATCGCGCCCATGGCTCGAGAATATGGAATGTTCATCGCTTGCAGGACGGGCGAGGCAGTGTGGTTGTCGGAATTGCAGGCGGAGCCGGTCGAGACGCATACGCCGAGATCGTCAAGACGGGCGAGGATCGCTTCGCCGTTGGTGTTTTCGAAGGAAATGTTTGACGTATTCGGAAGCCGCTTTCCCGGGTCGTGTGTGCCGTTCAAATGAGAATTTTGGATTTTGTCCAATATTTCGTTTTCCAGACGGTCGCGGAGATCGCCTATTCGGGTGATCGCCGACATATCTTTTACTAAATTTGCCGCCGAGCCAAGCCCAGCAATCTGATGAACAGCCTCCGTTCCGGGCCGTCGACTGTTTTCCTGTCCGCCGCCTGTAAACAACGGCCGCAAGTTTACAGAATGCCGTACATAAAGTGCACCGATGCCTTTTGGTGCGTGAAATTTATGACCGGAGATCGAATAAAGATCGATATCGGTATCTTTCAGGTCAACGGAGATTTTACCTGCCGCATTCACACCGTCAACATGAAACAAAGCATTCGAGCATTCTTTGACGATCTTGGCGATGCTTTCAACAGGGAAAACAACGCCGGTTTCATTGTTTGCATGCATGACGGAAACAAGAGCGGTCCGATCATTCAGAGCAACTCGCAACTGCTCAAGGTCGAGCTCGCCATTCTGATCGACATCCAGCCATGTGACGCTAAACCGCTCTGTCTCAAGCTTTTGGCACAATTTACGGACAGCTTCGTGTTCGACACGGGTGGTGATTATGTGATCGCGTTCGGAGTTTGCTTCTAGAGAGCCGAGGATAGCCCAATTGTCGCTTTCGGTACCGCAGGAGGTGAATACGACCTCGTTCGTGTCCGATGCACCCATCAGATCCGCGACCGATTCACGCGCAGCGGCAATAGCCCTCGAATTCTGCTTGCCAAGCGAATATGCAGACGACGGATTGCCGAATGAGGCACCAAGATACGGCAGCATTGCATCTAAAACTTCCGGTGCGATCTGTGTCGTCGCGTTGTTATCGAAGTAAATCATCGGGATGTTACAAAATGACGGTTTCCTCAATTTACCATTTAACATTTACCCATTACAATTAGCCTAACTGTGAGCGCATTGTTACAAATAACTGAACCGAACGGTCGGATCTGGGAGACAAATCTTGTTCCCGGCAGCGTTTATTCCATTGGCCGGGCGAAAGAAAACGATATCGTGCTGAACGACCGCCGCGTGTCGCGAAAGCATGCCCATGTCACCAGCGACGGCGAACGATTCACTGTAGTTGACGGCTATTTTGAGAACGGTAATCTCGTCCGCAGCGTAAATCATGTTTTCGTGAACGGTGCTCCAATGCTGGAGAAACAGCTCGAACCAGGCGATGCGATCATAATCGGTGAAAGCAAACTCGAATACAGGGTTACGGAACCCGTAAAACCACTTCTTGAATCAATCCCGAGCGTTTTGAGCCGCACTGTTACCGGAGCGAATTATGACCCAGAGACGATCGACGTTATTGCCGAAGGCGTAAATTACGACGACAAACCGCTAGGCCACACACAGGTGCAGCTTTCGGCGAACGAGATAATCGGCCGCCAGACACATCTTTCGATAGAGTCGTCGATCGCGACACCCGAAGAGGTAAAGGACCTTCGGCGAAAAGCGAAGATGCTCGAACTGCTCTACGAAATGAGCAAGTCGATTGGCACGGTATTTGACTTAAAAGAAATATTTGAAAAGGCGACCGATCTGATATTTCGCGGGACACCAGCGGATCGGGTCGTAGCTATGATCGCGGATGAGACGGTCGACGGTAAAATTCTTGATTACAGCCTTTTTCCGATCGCAGTAAGGACGCGCGACGTAAGCACCGACAAATTGACCGAAAAGCTGACGATCAGCCGCACCATTACACAAAAAGTGATGCGCGAAAAGGTCGCTTTGCTGTCGCAGGACGCCAAGACAGACGCACAGTTTTCGGGCGCGGAATCGATAGTTTCTCAGGGCGTGAGGTCAACGATATGCGCGCCCTTGATAACCGAATCTAATGTTCACGGCGTACTATATGCCGACAGGCTAGACCCGTTTGCGAGTTTTACGCCCGATCATCTTGAGCTTATCGGTGCGGTGGCGGCTCAGACGGCCGTGACGGTCGAAACGGTAAAGGCCCACAAACGCCTGGCTCGCGAAGAGGTTGCGAGGGCAAATTATAGCCGCTTCATGCCGGAATACGTCGTCAAGCAGCTGCTTGAAAATCCGAATTCGTTTCGCCTCGGCGGCGTAAACCAGTTGATCACGGTGCTGTTCGCGGACATCCGCGGGTTCACGGCGTTCTCCGAAAAGGAAAAGCCGGAGAAGGTGGTCGGGCTTCTAAACCGCTATTTTTCGGTGATGACCGACATAATTTTCGAACACGGGGGAACGCTCGACAAATATATCGGCGACGGGCTGATGGCAATATTCGGTGCTCCGACGGCGACCGAAGAAGACGCGTTAAACGCGGTGAAGGCTGCGGTCACTATGCAGAAGCGGCTCGAGCAGCTTAATTCCGAACTCATTGCCGAAGGCTACGGGCAGATCTCGGTCGGCATCGGGCTGCATACGGGCGAAGCGACCATTGGTTATATCGGATCGGACCGGCGGTCGGAGTACACGGCCATTGGCGATACCGTCAATTTGGCGTCGAGATTGGAATCGAATGCGGTCGGCGGCCAAATCCTCATGAGCGAGGCGACGGCGGCAGCGAGCGGCAATCTGATCCCGGTAAATAAGCTGGAACCGCTAACCGTAAAAAATCGCGTTCAGCCGGTAAATGTGCTTGAAGTAAAGTGGGGTTAGGGGCTGAAAATCCACGAAGAATATTTGTTGTCAGGCGCAGTTCAAAGGAATATAATTACTCAGACCATCAATATGCTGCGAATCTCTTCTCTAAAAAAACTGGTAACCGATTCGATGGCCATCGATCTCGGCACGGCCAGCACGATCATCGCGGTAAAAGGCCGCGGTGTCGTTTTGGACGAGCCGTCGTTGGTTGCGATCAATGAGATGACTGAGGAGATCGTCGCTTTCGGCCAGGAAGCCGGCGACATGACGGGACGCGAAGGTCGCGATATTGTCGTCCGAGCACCATTGACCGGCGGCGTTGTCGGCGATTTTGAGCGGACAAAGAAAATGCTCGCGCACTTCGTCAAGAAGGCCAAGACGGGCGGTTCGCAGGTTTCGCTGCAGGCCGTAATGAGCATGGTCTCGGACGTAACGCACGTTGAGCAGCGCGCCCTTTTAAATGCCGCCGAAGAATCGCATATCGGCAAGGTTTTCATGATGGAGGAAGGCCTCGCGGCGGCGTTTGGTGCTGGTGTGATGCCGACGGACAAGCGGGCTTCGGCGATTATTGATATCGGAGCGGCAACCACCAACATCGCCATCGTCGCCAAGGGCACCATCGTCCATTCGATGTCGGAACGCTATGGCAGCAGTGCCATAAACGAAGTGCTTGCCACGCACCTGCGGCGGCACCGGGGCTTGCAGGTCGGCGAAGAAACGACTGAATTTCTCAAGACCACGTTTGCGTCGGCGTATTTGCCGGAAGATATTTCGAAATCGATAGTCGTGCGCGGCCGCGATGTGCAGACGGGAAGCCCGGCGGCGGTAGATGTCACAACCGGTGAGCTTTATCCGATAGTCGAGAGCATCGTTCGCAAAATCGCGGAAACTGTCAGAGATACGCTGACCGAGCTACGGCCGGAAGTTGCTGCGGACATCTACGACCGCGGCGTCATCCTGACCGGCGGAGGAGCATTGCTCGACGGCATCGATAAATACCTTCGCAATTTCATCAACCTTCCGGTCATCGTGTCGGAAGAACCACGCTACGCCACCGTCAACGGCCTGCTGAAGATGTTCGACGACCCCAAGCTTCTCGAACGCGTCTCCCGCAACGAACTAAGCGTCCTCCAAAACGCTGAAATCCCTTTCGAGGCGTAGCAAAATCTCTTCCTAAAAATCAAAGTTGGTTCGTGACCAATCGTAATTCGCATTTTTTCGGTTTTGATCGAATTTTGGCTCAAAAGCCGTAATTACGGGGTTTGGTACAGTAGTTTTGGCAGTTTGGTACAGTGGTTTGGGTACTTTGGTCGAGTAGTTTTGCCACTTTGGTACAGTAAAATGGAGCGTTGTTTTCCTGTACCAAACTCCGGGAAAACATAAAGGTGAACGGATAAAATTCGCCGAATCGTCCGCACACTAATCACACTTCTTTGCGATCTTCCTTTACGTCAAAAGTGTTCGGCGGAATACGATTAGCAGTTCCTAAAAAAAGAGCGGCACACGGCGCCGCCCTTTCAAAAAAAACATCCGCTCAAAGTGAATGCAGCGTTAATTGCCCGTGTTCACATATTGAATGCAGTCGCCCTGGTTCTTGAAGGTCGAACCATCGGCACGCGTGCGCGTCTGCCATCCGCCCTTCTTGCATTGATCTTTGTTAGTAGGTACATTTGCCGCGGTGAATTTGACCGGAACAGGTTTAAAACCGCCCCAGCAACCTGCGTCTAAGCCGAAAGGCATGACCGCACCGGTACACCCACCAAAGAACGTGTAGTGATAAACGTCGGTAGGCGACGGATTCGTGCCGACCGACTGGGTTCCTTGTACCGCCACATTGAGTGAATCGTAGCCGCAGCCTTCAAATGTTGCGCTGCAAGCTGACGGGCCTATCGGGTTATAGCCGTACGTCGTCGTGTTGAACGCGATGCCATAAATGACTTCATTCGGAACGACCAAACCAGCAAGGTTAAAGGTAATGTTCGTTGCGAACCCGTTGTAGCAACTCGTTCCGTCAAACCACTTGCCCGCGTTACCAAGGGGGCCACTGCCCGTGCAATTGACGTTATCTGCCGACGGACGATACGGTACGTTGAACGTCTGCGTGACCGCTCCGATCAGCGGTCCAACTTGATTGCCGGCAACTACCGAGTAGATATTCAGCGTGATCGGATGTGAAAATGTCGCTCCCGGAGTCGTAGCACAGTTGCCGCTGTACCACGCACCGCTTTCGCAAGCCCAGCTGCTCATCGTTTGCGTTGTAGTGAGCAATGAGCGTCCTGAACCGGCCGAGAATTGAACGCGGTCGCCAAATTCGCCGGTGCCTTGAGCCTGAAAAGGCTGGCTCGGCAAATTGCCCGGTAGCGGGTCCGGGATGCTGTTATAGATCACTTGCCCTTGAGAAAAGGCCGATGTGATGAAAAGAGCCATTGAAAATCCGATGGCCAGAAATCGAAGGTTTAATTTATTCATTTTGTTTTCTTCCTTAAGTGGTTTTAGGTGCGCAAACTCGATGCTCGACGAGACGCATCGACTCGAAAAAACTACGATCTGTTTCCGGAGTTTCGGTTTGCAGTTTCTGGTCTTATCACGGCCAGCGAATAACGGATCTTGAAACGGCTTGCACATTGGTGCATTTGCAACACACAGCTGGGGCAGTAGGACAAGTCAAGCTAAAACTTACCAATTCAGCCAGACTATTTTACTAGCGATGGGAAGTCAACAAGCCAACGCGGTTAGCAGTTCGGAGAAGGAACAGTCCTCACCGATTTTTCTTCAGCAACGATACAGAGTTTTTCGAGCGCCGGGTAATGGAATGGAAGGTAGTTCGAGAGTGAGTTTTTGACTACCGACCATAGGTCTATAAAATGGAGGGGCGGCGTAGCCGCTGGAATCTTTTGGACTTGACGGAAAAGCATAGCTTTTCCGCAAATAGACGGGCACAGCCCGGTAGAAGAAGCGGTCCGGAAACTCACAACTAAAGGGGCCGGAGAAGAATCCGGTCGCTACGGCTCGCGGTTCTGACTTGTGATAACCTGAGAGGCATCGCGGGGGTTGTGATGCAGGAGTTGGACTTTTATAAGCGGCAGATGGATTTGGTGCGGGTTTCGGGAATACCGGTGCGGGCGGATATGCGGTGGTTTTTGGTGTTGTTTTTGATGATGGGTATCACGGCGGCGAGCATTGAGCCGCTTGTGAAAAACCTGGCCGGAAGCATTATTCTCGGGTTTTTAACGACGCTGGTTTTCTTTGTTTCGATATTTTTGCATGAGCTTGCACACGCTTTGCTGGCACGTGCGGAAGGGCTGAAGGTTGTTGAGATCGTGCTCCATCCGTTTGGCGGGCTAACGCGGTTTGCACATGAGCCCAAGACGCCGCGGGCCGAGTTTCGCATTGCCATCGCCGGGCCGGGAGCGAGCTTTTTACTGGCCGTACTTTTCGCGCTCCTGATGACGGCGGCAAACTCGGCGGGAATGGACATACTGGCGTTACTGCTGTTTCTGCTCGCGCTTTCAAATTTTCTGCTCGCGGTTTTTAATCTTTTTCCCGGATATCCGCTGGACGGTGGACGCGTGCTGCGGGCGTACCTGTGGCGAAACGGCAAGGACCTGAACGAGGCGACGATCCTGACGGGCCGGTGCGGGCAGGTTATCGCTATTGGCCTGATCGTATTGGGCGTGCTTTTCGTAATTGCCCGCGGGCAGTTTTTTACCGGATTCTGGGCCATATTGACCGGGATATTTCTTTTCGATTCGGCAAAGAGCATAATCGGCGAAGTGCATGCAGCGGAAGAGCGTCTGGTCGGGGACGTGATGCAGCTTCCGGTCGCAATTGCGCCGAACGCGACGATTCAGCATGTTGTCGACAACATTTTGCCGATGAACCGGCAAACCGCGTTTCCGGTCGCCAATGCCAGGCAGCTTTCCGGCATGCTGTTGCTTGAGGATTTGAAAAAAGTTCCGCGTGACGATTGGCGAAAGGTGGTGGTACGCGATGTGATGCGGCCGATCGCAACAGAGCATTTTGTCGAAGCCGATACGCCGCTAGTGGAAGCTCGCGAATTAATGCGCTCGAATGGTATTGGAGCCGTGGGCGTGATCGATGAGGCGGGGAATTTGGTCGGGTTTCTTGCGGGATCGAAAGGCTGAAGAGTGGCCACTGAACACACGGAACAGGAAAAGAAAGACACGGAAAAAGAGGAAACAAATGCTAGCTGTCATCGGTGCACTTATTGCAAACGGCATCATTACGATCTTGAAATTTATTGCGGCCGTTATGACGGGCTCGGCGGGAATGATGGCCGAGGCGTTTCACTCGCTGGCGGATACGACCAATCAGGTTTTTCTTCTTTTGGGATTACGATTCTACAATAGGCCGCCGTCACAGAAACATCATTTCGGCTACGGCAAAGAGCGATTTTTCTGGTCGTTTATCGCGGCGATCTTTATTTTCGGCGTCGGTGCAACCTATGCGATATATGAAGGCTTCCAAAAACTGTGGCATCCGCATCCGCCGGTGAATCTGAATTGGGCGTATTGGGTACTCGGGATTTCGTTCGTTTTAGAAACCGGATCGATCTGTTTAGCTCTTTACCAGGAAACTATGGAAGCCCGGCATGAAGGCATGACGCTCGTCGAGTATCTTCGTGAATCCAAGGACCCGACGGCGAAAACGGTTATCTTTGAAGATTCGGCAGCTTTGATCGGTATCGTTGTCGCTTTTATCGGAATTTATTTGACCGATCATCACGTGCTTCCTGGTTTTGAAGCTTACTGGGACGGCCTTGCATCCATAATTATCGGTGTGGTTTTGGCGATCGTCGCTTTCGTTTTGGCCCGTGCGTCTCGTGGACTTTTGCTCGGTGAAGCCGCGACGCCAAAGTCGCTTAGAGCGATCCGCGATGCGATTAAAGGACATCCGAACGTGAACAAGGTGGTCGAGCTTTTGACAATGCACCTGGCGCCGAAGCAAATCCTGGTGAATGCTCACGTCAATATGAGGGACGATCTGACCAACACAGAGATCATCGAAACGATCGCCGAGATCGAGGCGAGGATAAAAGAGGCCGAGCCAAAAGTCGATATGATATTCTTAGAAACGGCGGGAATCGGGCGGCCTAAGCCGCAGAAACCCGAACCGGGCCATGTTGAATAGGATTTTCTTCCCAATTTTTGATTCCAGATTCCAGATTAGGAATCTCACTGCAAACTTCAATATGGAATCTGGAATTTGGACTTTGGAATAAACAATTGCAGCTGACAGACTACATTCCACCGATAAGCAGCGTGCGAAATATCGTAGATATCACGCTCGTGTTTATCATTGTGTACGTCGTGCTGCGGCTTCTTCGCGGTACGCGTGCCGTGCCGACGATCGTCGGGTTGGTGCTGCTGTTTTTGCTTTATTGGCTGGCCATTTCGCAGGAATTATCGACGCTCGAATTTGTTCTGCGATATGCGGTTGTGTATGTCGGTTTTGCGATCATCGTCCTGTTTCAATCCGAGATAAGGCAGGCGTTGATCTATTTCGCCAACCGTCTGCGGTTTCCGATTCTCCGGCGGCAACGGGGGCAATTCGGCGGCAGCGTTTATGACGAGATTGTGCTGGCGGTGACGACGCTGGCTTCGGAGAAGATCGGGGCGTTGATCGTGATCGAACGGAATGTCGGGCTGCGTAATTTTATCGACGCGGGTGTGCATCTTGACGCAGCGATCGGTTATGATCTGCTCGTGACTATATTCAACCCAACGACCTCCCTTCATGACGGGGCTGTAATTATTCAGAACGAAAGGCTTGCAGCTGCATCGGTATTCCTGCCGCTGACGAAGAACCCAAGTATTTCCCGCGAAATGGGAACGCGACATCGCGCGGCGATCGGCATCACCGAGGGCACGGACGCGATATCACTGGTCGTGTCTGAAGAAACGGGCCTGATCACGTACGTCGAGGCCGGCGAGGTGAGGCGAAATATCGATACGACACTGCTTCGCAAGCTGCTGCTCGAAGCAATGGAAGTTCCCATCATCCAAAAGAAGCGTGAACCGACGAAAACGATGAAGGAAGCGGAGAGCGAAATTACGGTAGGTTGATCTGGGGTTCAAAGTTCAGGGTTCAAAGTTTTAGGATTATGTCGTCTGATTCTGAAAATTATGTTGAGAGACAGCAATACAGGCGGTATTTAAAAAATATTCTCCGAAAGGTCTTTCTCGAAGACTGGCTGATGAAGCTCGTCGCGCTCGTGATTACGTTTGCGCTGTGGGTTGGCGTTACGGGGTTGAGCAAGCCTACGCAGCAGCGAATGAGCGGCATTCCGCTTACGCTGCGGTTTTCGAACAATACCGAAGTAACGAATTCTCCGATACAGGAAGTCGATATCGTCATCAGCGGCGACAAACGCAAGATCGACCAAATAAACAAAAACGACCTTATCATCTCGCTTGACCTGACCGATGTGCAGCCAGGAGATCGTGTCATTCAACTCACGCCGGAGAATGTGTCGATCTCGCTCCCGACCGGCATTAAGCTAGATGAAATTCAACCGCGCCGGATCGCCGTAAAGCTTGAACCTGTTGAAGAAAAAGAGGTCGCGGTAAATGCGGTGACCGACGGCGAAGTTCCGGACGGTCTTGAGATTTACAGCGAAACGATTACGCCGCAGAAGATACGCGTTCGCGGTCCAGCGAGCTATATCAAATCGCTGACGTCCGTAACTACCGACAAGATCGATCTTACAAATAAAGGTGCCGATTTTACGGCGAAACAGGTGTCGGTAAATGTTTCGAACCCGAAGGCAACGCTGCTCGATACAGCCGTTGATGTGGCATTCCGAATCGGTGAAAAACGGATCGAAAAGACCTTCCTCGCTCAGGTCAAAGATCCGTTGAAGGCCGAAACGCGAAAAAAAGCGGTCGTCATTCTTTTTGGTGCAAAATCGTTGTTAAATAACGTTCGGCCAGATGATTTGCGTGTGGAGATCGGCTACGATCCGGACATTTTAACACCGCGCCTCATACTGCCTGCTGCTCTCGAAGGAAAGGTTGAGATCAGGAAGGTGAAGGTCGGCCGTTAGTAGATGCTGAAGGTGTATTCAATTATAACGACGGTTGAAATGGGTATGCCGTCTTTCATCTTGGGCTCAAACACAATTTGTCTCGCCGCCCGAACTGCCTGCTCGTCAAGGCCGTAACCGATTCCCAAAAGCTTAAGAATATACTGGATCTTACCGTTGGCCCCAAGCAGGACGGCCAACCGCACTGTTCCACTCTTGCCGGCCTGCCTCGCGTTGTCAGTGTAACTTGCCCGGGGTTTTCTCATGATTTTCATTGGCGTCACGCCGGGCTCGGGAACTGGGGGCACGCCGGGAGTTAAAGTGCGGTCTTTACTGTAGTGCGCATAAAAGACCTTCATACCTTCCAGCTTTTCCTCGATCTCCTTCCGGTTTGCGTTTGGTTGCGAATTCTTGACGCCGGTTTCCAAAGCATCAACCGATTGTCTTAAAAGGTCGATTTCCTGCTTGACCGTCGAACCGCCCGCAAGTCGTTTTCCGAGTTTGGCGATAAACACGTCGGACTTTAGCATATAGGCTTGCGGGAATGTTGCATCGATGCTGGACATTTTCTCGGCAGTCGATAAAGTATTATCCAGTTTTCCTTCCCACAACTCACCCGTTCCCATGACGTAGTAGGCAAAAACGTTCGATGGATCGATCTGCAGGGCTTTTTCAGCCTGATCTTGCGATTTGTTGATCTGTCGAACGAACAAATACACATACGCGAGATTCGAACGATAGAGGCTATTTTGCGGCTGGAGTTTTACCGCCTTTTCAAGTGTCTTTCGCGCTTTCTTGCTATCGTCCGTATTAAGATATGCGAGGCCGAGATAGTTCAAAACCTCGGCGTCGGAAGCAAATTCTTTTTGCTTACTGACCGTTGAAAGGACCGACACAGCTTCGACATCGTTACCGTTTTGATACAGTTTAATCCCGCGGTCGCGCTCGCTTTGCTGAGCGGATGCCTGGGTGGAAATGAATGCGAAAAGAATAGCCGCAAAAAGTAAACGTAAGTACTTCATATATATTCTTAAATGCCCTTCTGAATCATATATGAATGCTTATCGCTCCGCCAGGAATTTTCTGATGTCGGCGCGCATTTCTTCGGTTATTTCGTGCTTTGCGGCGTACTGCTTTGACTGGAAATTAGGCAGGCGATGACGCAGCTTCTGCTCGAATCCAGTGAGCTTTTCCTGCGTGTAGAACTCATCGTCATCGCCGTATAAATAAAACGTTTCGGCGTCGAACGGTTTGTATATCGGGTTTGTTTCGAGGTCGCCGGGGATGCCGCCGCAGACGCCGACGATGCCGCGCATTGCGTCGGGGTGTGTGAAGGCGAAGCGGAAATTTAGGGCGCAGGCTTGGGAGAAGCCGTAGAGATAGACCCGCCTGCGGTCGATCGTCCCGTCGTTTGAAAGCTTTTCGATCACATCGAGCAAAAATTTGTGGTGCAGTGCGACGGATTCGGCGGGTTTGTGGTCGGTCAACCAGCCGAAACCGATCCGGTAGCCGTCGCCGGTCTGGCGAAAATGCTCGTGCGGGCCCTGGACGGATGCGATCACCCAGTCTGCGGGTGCGACGGCACGCGCCTCGCGCATCATGTAACGCTTATGGGCGCCGTAGCCGTGGACGGCGATGAGAAGCGGCGCGTTTGCCTTAGCGTTTTCGGGTACGTAAAGGTCGTAATAGAGCTTGATCTCGGCCGTGAGAGTCAAATCGGTCAGCAAAGTTTCTTCGGGCATATAATACCTAATCTGTTTCTCCGTGTTTTTCGTGAGAAACGTTTGCGTACTTTGTGTTGAACAAAGCGTTCACACAAAGTACACAAAGGAAGACACGGAGCGGCACAAAATTTCTCGCCGTAACTGATATGATAGTCGCATTTATGGAGAAATTTTTCGACCGGTTGGACGAACTTGCAGGAATTGGAAATGCGAATCGGATAGTCAAATGGCTCGATCGCATTGCCTTCTTTTTTCTCGTTTTGATGCTCGTTTCGGCTCCGCATTCGATCGCGGCAACGCAAACGGCCTGGATAACGGGAATGTTTGTGTGGGTCGTCAGGCTGTTTTTCCGTCCGCGGGTGAAGCTCAAGTTCGGGGCATTGGACTTCGCCCTGTGGGGATTCTTTGCGTGGTCGGTCATATCGTCGCTTGCTTCATACGATCCGGCTACGTCGATCGACAGGCTGCGCGGAACGGCTCTTTTTCTGATCATTTACTTTGTAATTTACAACCTGCCAAATCTGCGGGCGATCTATTTTGCGGCGTTCATGCTGATCTTTTCATGCCTGGTAAACGTCGTTTGGATGCCGGTGCAGCGTTTGATCGGCCGCGGTGTCGAGATTCACGGGCTGAGGCCTGACAGCCCGCTGGCGAAAGCCCTGCTCTGGGAGGGCGACACGCTACTGACCGCCGATGGGAAAAAGCTATACAGTCCCGAAGAATTTGCGGCCCGGATCGAGCAAAACGAGGTCACAAAGATCAAATCTTACCGGCCGGATTTTGAGTTTACGGTCGATGTAAAACGCGCCGATATTTTGCCGGGAGCAACCGCGCTTGAAAAACTTGGGATCGAGAACTGGAAGAAAAGCAAAAACTGGCGTTCGAGCGGTTTTTACGGGCATTACACGACCTATGCAGAGGTTTTGCAGCTTATCGCATCGCTAATATTTGGTTTGCTGGTTGCGGCTTTCGCTACCGTGCCGCGACGCGGGAAGGTGGTTGCGATCCTTTCCGCTTGTCTCATCGCGATATGTCTGGCTCTCCTATTAACGGTCACGCGTGCCTCGCAGCTTGCGTTTATGATCTCGGCCGGCGCGATCGTGATCGTCGGGTTGGGGAGAAAATGGATTTGGCGGGCGGCATTGATAGCGGTTCCGGTCGCAATTATTGGTTTGTTATTTCTCCAGCAAAGCCGTGAGGTAGGATTCTTTGACGCCAAAGACGAGTCGATCAAATACCGCGATACGATGTGGCGGGACGGAATTCGGTTGTGGTCGGAAAGTCCGCGGCATTTGATCGTTGGAGTCGGAATGGATTCGATCCAAAAGTATTGGCAGGAGTGGGGGCTTTTTGACGGCGGATATTTGCCGATGGGGCATTTTCATTCGACGCCGATACAACTTCTGGTCGAAAGAGGACTGTCGGCATTGTTAATTTGGTTGATAGTTTTGGGAATTTACGCACGTACCTTGTGGAAAGGGATAAAGCTAAACGAGGCGGGTGATTGGCGCTATCGCGGCATCCTGCTCGGCGGTCTCGGCGGCATGATCGGCTTTTTCGCAAGCGGTTTGGTGCATTACAACCTCGGCGATCAGGAAGTGGCGATGGTCTTTTTTATGCTGATGGGCTTTGGTGTAAAAATAACGCAACTTACTACGGAAGAATCTTCGATTGATCTATTGCTTGAGTAACGACGATGCAGCCAATGGCTCAATTGCAACTTTGACCGTATCGCCAGTGGCGCTCTTCGCAGCTGCTTTCACGTCGTTATCGATCAGCAAAAAGGACTTTCTCATACGCGGCACGATGGCGCTCTCAAATTGAATGCCGTTAATTGTTCCCTTTACAAAATGGCCGTTTCGTCCTTCTCGTAGCTTTTGGGAAGGAATCTCCCATTTCCGTGCGGGATCAAACGGAACTTCAACCGCATCTTCCTTATGACCCCCGAA
Source organism: Chloracidobacterium sp. (assembly GCA_043722725.1). Lineage (GTDB taxonomy): Bacteria > Acidobacteriota > Blastocatellia > Pyrinomonadales > Pyrinomonadaceae > OLB17. The sequence goes on along the minus strand of JAYSON010000065.1, from coordinate 13,241 downwards.
TAGAATGCCTTTGAATTCTTCTATCATTTTTTTATTTTATACGAAACATACACACAGCCGGTTTTCATGGGGCGGCATTCGAGCAGTTCGAGGTCGATTTGTCGCTTCATTTTATGGAATAGCGGAATTCCCGAGCCGAGCAGAACAGGGTGAATATTGAACCCGATCTCATCGATGACTCCGGCTTCGAAAAGCGCCAGCGCAAGTTCGCCGCCGCCCATGATGCAGATGTCCTTTCCTTTTTGTTTCTTCAGCTTGCGAACAAATTCGCCTGGATCTTCCGCTACGATTTCTACGCCGTTTTGTTCGCCGGGTTTTAATGTTCGCGAAAACACGTATGTTTTTATCTCCCCGTACGGGTTCTTTGCGTACTTTCCTTTGGGTGCGCTTTGCATTGCAAAATCGTAGGTTTTACGGCCCATGACTATGCAATCGAAACGCGGCCAAAAGTCCTTTATTATTTCGGTGACCTCGTCGCTCCACAAGAGCCAATCGACCGCGCCGTCTTCGCGGGCAATAAAATTGTCAAGGCTGTTCGCTCCGCCGAATATTACCTTTCGCATAGCTTCCTCCAGTAAATCAAACGATTGTAGAACGAAAAAGGCGATTCGAGAAGATAAACTTATCGGTTTTTGACGATCGAACTGGGATTTATATCAAATTCCGGAGAGCAATCAGAATGAACACATTTTTGCGGGTGGAAGTAAGGAAAGAAGTAAGAGCGGGCAAACTCGCCTTCGGAACCTGAAAAATAAATTAGTTTGTCTCTGCTAACCAATTTGAATTCAAGTTGAGGTCTAAGATGTCGGTTTAGATAAATTCCCGGGGCGAGCAGGGCGGCTTTACCCTGCACCCTCTCCTTTAACTAACGTGACTACTAATTTGTAGCTGTTTCTAAGCCCGCGGCTGACATCAGGTCCGGCACAAATACTGGTTCGCTGTGGTCAAAAACGGCGTCGAGTTCTTTCTCAACGCTGCCGTGGCCGGCGGGGATTCGCTTAATGAGCGGCGCGAAATTGCGAAAATCGTAAAGCTTATTGTCGAGCAGATGCGAGCCGGTGACGTTGGTCAGTGCCGTCATTATCGAACTGCGTATGAAAGGCGTCTCCTTTTCGAGCTCGTTGATCAGACGTTTTACGCGGGCGCGTTTCAGGTTTGGCTGCGAACCACAAAGATTGCAAGGGATGATCGGGAACTGGCGTTCCTCGGCGTATTTGGTGATCTCTTTTTCCTGGCAATATGCAAGCGGGCGGATGATCGTGTTGTTGCCGGCATCGTTTCGCAGAATGGGCGGCATCGCTTTTAGTTGGCCGACGTAGAATAGGTTAAGAAGAAACGTGTTGATAATGTCATCGGCATGATGGCCCAAAGCAATCTTCGTGCAGCCCTCTGCCAAAGCCGTTGTGTAAAGAATTCCGCGACGAAGGCGTGAACAAAGGGAGCAATAGGTTTTGCCCTCGGGAATATGCTCCGTGACGATCGAATACGTATCTTCTTCGACAATGCGGTAATTTACGCCGACGCTTTGAAGATAAGCTGGCAAAACTTCTTCGGGGAAATCGGGCTGCTTTTGATCGAGGTTGACCGCAAAAAGCTCGAATTTGACGGGCGAACGCCGCTGAACATCCAACAGAAGGTCGAGGAGCGTATAGCTGTCCTTTCCGCCTGAAAGGCACACCATTATCTTGTCGCCATCTTCGATCATCGAAAAATCGGCGATCGCATTGCCCATTTTCTTGAGCAGCTTTGCCTTTGTTTTACTTTCCGCGAACAATTTTTTCCACAGCCTCCGAAACCTAAGAGTCTGACACGGCACACGGAATTTAACAACCCTTCAAGAAAAAGCTAGACAGTGTGGGTAGAACTCATTTATTATTGTTAGGTAGAAAACATTTTACGATAATTTCTCAGGCAAACGATTTCAGAATCAATTTTCAAGCCCTCACGTGTTTAGACTGCCGCCCACAATCTAAGGATTTCAAAGGAGTTTTAAAGCTATGATTAGAATGGGAAGAGGTTCCAAACCGGAACAGACAAACGATACGAACTACCAGAGTCAAACTTCGGATCCGACTCCGACATATCAGTATTCCAGCGATACCGCTTCTAATTCACGCGCCGTAACCGACAGCGAGTCGATGGCACGGGATATCAAAGAAGGGCGGTTAAGCGGCTTCGTGGGCCACGGCACAATGCTCACCGGCGAGACGGTTTTTCAGGCAATGCTGCGGGTTGACGGGCATCTCGTCGGCACCGTTTCGTCAGAATCGGGAACACTGATCGTCGGCACAAACGGTAAGGTCGATGCAAACGTCAGCGTGTCGGCGGCGATGATAAACGGTACGGTCAACGGCGATATTTCGGCTACTGAGAAGATCCAGCTCGGAAGAACCGCGAAGGTTATCGGCAATATCCAGACACCGCGTCTGACGATCGAAGACGGCGCGGTTTTAGAAGGCGGCTGCACGATGATGAAGGCACGCGAAATTGTAGAAAAGCAGGAGACGGAGGCAGAGGCTCAATACACAGCAGCTGAAATTGCACGTTACGAAGCCGAGAAAATTGAACCGGTGGAAACAGACGATTTTCTCCTCAGCGCAGAAAGCGAGGAAGAAGACGAAGAGGCCGAGGATAAAACAGAAGCGGCGACCGTTTAGCGTTGGAACCAAATTAAGTGTGATCGATAAAAGGCGGAGCATTTCGCCTTTTTTTGTTTTGCGAGAATGACAAACGTGTGCTCTCGGTTATCAAAGCTTTCTGAATTGCAGCGGCTACGCCTCAAGCCAAATTGAATTACACACAGCACGGAGAATTAATGTAATGCTTAATGATTTCAAAGCTTTCATAGCGCGGGGTAATGTGCTCGATCTGGCGATCGCGGTCATACTTGGTGCCGCATTCGGCGCAATAGTCAAAACATTTACGGACGGGATTATCATGCCGTTCGTCGGATTGGCGACCGGCGGGATCGATTTCAAGTCGAAATTTTACGATCTCAGCGGTACGATACCGGCAAACGCTACACCGGAACAGATCGAAGCCGCCATAAAGGGCGGGAAACCGTTGGTGATGTACGGACAATTCGTTAACGACATCATCACATTTCTGATCGTAGCGGTCAGCATGTTCTTTTTGGCCCGATACGCAGTGAAATTGTTCAAGGGAATGGTAGCCGCTACACCACCGACCGACGAAGCGGTTTTGCTGACGGAGATCCGCGATCTGCTTAAGGCTAAGTAAGATTTAAACGCAGAGATGCGTGCGACTCAGAGAGATGTTTTTTAACCACAGATGGACACGCATCGATAAAGATCTCCGATCCATCAGTGTTCCTCTGTGTTTATCTGGGGATGAATCTCATTGCTTTCTTCTCTACGTCTCCGCGTCTTTGCGTTGAAAATTCCCTCCGGGGTGACGCAAAAATCGAGTGCCGCGTCGCCTTCGTGAGCCTCCGCGATCTCATCGACCGGCTCGAAATAGCTGAGACCTATCTTCACACAATCATCTCTACACGTTTTTAGAAATCTGTCGTAAAAACCTTTGCCGTACCCGACGCGGTGGCCGGCCCGATCGAATGCAAGTCCCGGAACGAGGATCATGTCGATCGTTGTGGGTTTAACCGCTTCGCCGCTGACCGGTTCACGGATACCCCATTTGTTTTCGATAAGTTCGGTTTTGACCGGGTAAATAAGGCTTTCCATCTCAGCACCTTTGAAATTAATACGCGGTACTACGATCCGAGTGTTTAGAGAACCTTTCCGAACAGCATGGATTATAAGCGACGTGTCGACCTCGTTAAATTTATCGATCGGGATGAAACAGTGCAGAACCCTCGTGTTTGACAGGTCAACACTTTCGAAAAAGTGTTGTGCGATCCGGCGGCTTTTTTCGTCTCTTTCAATAGGTGAAAGAGCTTGTTGTCGGGCTAGATGAACTTGGCGCAGCTCCGTTTTCGTCATCGTGAATTACTATAGGAAAACTCTCCGAAATAACTGAAAACTGATACTGATAACGGCTGATCCCACCGTTTTGGCTCCGCTCTACCCGCGTTTTTTGTTAGGCCGCGGCTTGATTGCCGTAGAATTTGTTCGGGGTGTCACGACGGACGATTTGAATTCCTCGCCCGATCCGGCATTCGCTGCTTTGGTTGCGGCCAGTAATTTTGATTCGTTCAAGGTTTTCAACGCCGCTTTCGCGTTTTTGCTTAGTCTTTTTTTCTCTTTTGGCATGTGTTCCTCTCTAAAACCTGACAAACAGCCAGTGTCCCGAACTAACCATAAAATTTTTCGTAACTGTCGTGTTTGCCGATCCAAAACCAAATTGCAGTGTTTTCCTCAACTACACAAAGTGCGCGATAACCTTTTGAAATCCTAGCTGACCAAATATCTGCGGACGAATTTATACATTTAAACTGTAGCGAAGGGTGAAAGGGATTTTCGTGCCAGATAGAATAAGCTTTTTGAGCAGCTTTTTTCAGATTCGAATCAAGTTTCGAATATTCCTTCCAAAACTCAGGCGATGTATGTGAATTCATAACCTTTCAAGATCAAAAGGTTCTGTCTTTCCGTTCTTGAGCTGTTCTCTAACATGGCGAGCTGTTTCCACTAATCTTTCGGAGGTCCGCTCAAAACTTTCGTCCCATCGCAAGTCATCCGTAATATCCGCAAGGTACTCGCGAAGGTGCTCTACAGCTCGATCCTGAACCGACTCTGGGAACGCTTCAAGCATTCTAGTAACTGTCTCTATTGTTGCGGTTGACATAAACTAACCACCTCGACGGTTTATTTTCGCACAATCCACCCGCCGCCGACAACTTCTTCGCCGTCGTAAAAAATGGTCGCCTGACCGGGTGTGATGGCTCGCTGCGGTTCGTCGAATACGATCCGGGCACGGCCATCGGGCAAAGCGTGTATCGTTGCCGGAGACGGTTCGTGGCGGTACCTCACTTTTACATCGGCGCGTACGGGTGCCGACGGCTCGTCGAAAGCGACCCAGTTTACGCCTTTTGCCACGAATTCCAATGATTCCAGCTTGTCCGCTTCACCGACGATGATCTGATTTTTTGCGCGTTCGATCTGTACGACGTAGAGCGGTTTTTCGTGTGCAATCCCGAGCCCTCGCCGCTGTCCCACCGTGTAGCGATGAATTCCGGTGTGCTCGCCTATTGTCTCACCAGCCGTATTTACTATATCGCCCGCGGCCGGCGTTTCCGCCGAACGATCTTCATGATCGAGATAGCGGTCGATGAACTCGGAGTATTTCCCGTCGGGGACGAAGCAGATCTCCTGCGATTCCTGTTTGTCGGCGACGTAAAGATTAGCGTCGCGGGCGATGTCACGGACCTCGCTTTTGAGCATTTCGCCAAGCGGAAAGTGCGAACGCGAAAGCTGGTCCTGAGTCAGTTCCCAAAGGAAATAGCTCTGATCCTTCCAATGATTACGCCCGCGAAACAGGCGATAGCGGTCGGCGGCTTCGTCATATTCAACGCGGGCGAAATGGCCCGTAGCCACTTTTTCACAGCCGATGCTGACGGCCATTTTATCGAGCGAAGCAAACTTTAGCCGCGAATTACAGGCAACGCACGGGATCGGAGTTTCGCCGTCCAAATAGCTCTGAACAAAAGGCTCGACGACCGATTCCTCAAAGTCCTTTTCCAGATTCAGCACATAAAACGGAATGCCAAGGCTCTCGGCAACGCGGCGTGCGTCATAGACATCATCAAGCGAGCAGCAGCGGCTGGGGAGCGGATCACCATTTTCGTCGACACTGATACCACGGCGCTGATTCCAAAGCTGCATCGTAAAACCGACCAACTCGTGCCCCTGTTCCTTTAGTATTGCAGCCGCTGTCGATGAATCGACACCGCCGCTCATTGCAACCGCGATTTTCATAAGGCCGCGCTTCGTTCCAACAAACTGAAGTTTGTTGGGTTTAGTTAAACGCTTATTCTGACAGGCGAATCGGTTTAGTTGCAAGGGAAACGGTTGATGTTGCTTTCAAATTGACCGAATGTCCCTTTTTTGCAGCATTATAACAATAAGCAAGCAACCGACGGCCGAGAGAAGATGTTTGATCGTGTGGCCGCTGGCAATGCGGTGCGACGCTTCAAAAACTTGTTCGTCGTAGTATTCGCAAATTTTAGCGAGCAAATAGAATCCTAGCGCGGCGAGCAGCAGCCACTGATGAGAAAATCGGGGCCGGTGCAATAACATAATGATCGGAATTGCCACGAGGGGAATTATCTGAACCCAAATATAGAGTCGCAGGTCATCATGCAAATGCCAATATAGGACGCTGGCCAATCCGAGCAATATTGACGGTAAAAGCAGCACACGAAGCCGCTCGTCTATATATTCGCCCAATAAGGCGACGAAAAGCCCCATAAAACCGATCGTCATCGGCAGCCTGTCCCAAACGAGAGTTTCATTATTTGGATTCAAATGATAATACGCCGAGCCGATGCTGACCAAAGTGATGCCCGAGAATAGGACAAGCCAAGCATTTCGAAGGCCGCCCAAACCTTTTCCCATGCAAATCTTCAGCCCCGCTACGCCGACAATCAGAAACGCGAGATTGGACACCACATCAAGGAAATTGGGAATAGCCAGCAACGTGCGTTTATCGGCGAAATTGTGGTAGCTGCCGGGTTGCTCGGTTGGCGCAAATAGGAGAATTAGTATCAATGCACCTGCAATGACCAGGAACATTAGTAAATGTCGCCAATCAAATCCTGTGGCAGGTTTTTTCATTGTGCATTTAGTAACGCCGCCCGTCACGGCGGCTGTCGTGTGAGCGTCCCGCTTACACGGTGCGGGCATTAACTCAATTCCTACAGTGGTAGACACCCACTGCACAGCCACCGGGACGCTGATGTTACAACGATCATTATGCTCATTTACCGAGAATTCCGTGATACGGTGAGCCGGAAATTTGATTCAAACTGATTTTAATTACTTCGGAAAACGCTTTCGAGCCTTCGATATTCGGGTGCGCAACGGCCGCGAGTTCGCACATTCGAATCGCCATCTTGCCGTAATGATGGTGTTTTAGCTCGGCGAATACTTTCGGACACATCTCTTTTCGTTCGCCGTACCGTTCGTCGTTGGGTCGGTTGTCCTTGTCCGTTTCCCACAACAAAGCGTTTCTTGTCCCGAAGCAATTGTCCTCGGTGATCGGTGATTCGACAAAAACAACTCGCGGCGTATCGAATTTTGCGTTTATTTTGGCAATCGCTTCACGCATTTCACGATTTGATTCCTTAACCCACATCCTGGAGCGCAGGGCAATTTTCTTGCGGACAATTTTTACAAACTGCTTGGTCAAACCATTGGTGAGAGTAAATTGCAGCGCGTGCGGGAACTTGACGGATTTGAAAAGATAGCGGGTAATTTTATTAACGTCGCTTTTGGTTGAAATTATCGGGAAATATCCGATCACGACGACAAGTGCGGTTGGAAAGGTGCCAGTCGTGAGTTCCAGGAGTCCGAACATCGATTCATTGCAATATTTATGAATCAATCCGAGTACTTTTTTTTCGTTAATAAACGGATTGATCGTGTTTGCTACCAAAACATCGGTAATGCTGCCGGAGAGCATAACCAGATCAACCGATTCCGCTGTTTCATATTCCTTTCGGGCAAAATCTATCTGTTTAAGGATGCTTGGCTGTGACAAGTTTGCTTCGGGATGAAGAAATTTGTCGACGTCATCGCCGGCTTTTTTCATCAATTCAAGTTCGTCGCCGTGAAGGTCAATCCGTGCACCTGAATGCGCTTTCACTTTCATATTTACTTGTCTGGATGCTCCGAAAACGTCGCGCTGAAGCCATTCCTTGACGAGATAATAGAATTTGTTGTTTTCCCGCAATCCCTGTCCGGAAATATGCGAATCACCGACGACGAGCATTTCGAACGGTTTGGAGTTATCTAAAAAGGAAAAATTCGGAAACGACGGGACACTGCGGCTCAATAATAACAGACTTGCGGCCGCTGTGATTTGTTCGAGAAATCCGCGTCGTGAAAGGCCTTTCACTTTCCACCTCGCTTGCCCTTTACAAGTTCGACCGGTTTGGCAAAGGCGCCCTCGGTATTCGTGTGCGTGACCAAGAATTTCTGTAGATTCTTCGGCGTATCAATCAAAAGTATCTCGTCCTCAATTCTTACGTGGGCGATACCGGCCGGATTCTTGTCGAGAAAACCTTTCAGCCATTTTGGTTCGAGATACGCGATTTGAGTTTTCGGCCCGGTTTGTATGATTTGCACGAAGGTATGAGTCGCAAGGAAATGCCCTTTATAGAAGTCGTTCTGCGGAAGAACAGGCTTTATAGGGGTTATCTCCATAAATGTCTTGCCCTCGATTTTCAGGAGGTGCGCTTCAAACTCGCCTTTTTTGCCGTCTTTGTCGGTGAATTCAAGCCTGTATTCTTTCTCGTTGGCGTACGTGAATGACCATGTTTCCGCAGACTCCTTATCAGTCCACACGCCCAACAGGGCAGCGTCGAAAACTAAATCCTGTTCCGTATAAAGCGGATTTAGGGAAGGCACACAGCTTGCGGACAGCAGCAAAAGAGCAAGCGTTAATAGTTTCAAGTTGCTTTTCATGACGGTTTCTCCATTTTTAGAGCGCACGGGATCCTTGTGTGAGAATTTAAGGTTATAGTGTTTGGGAACTCAAAGAAGCAGGCGCCCTCGGGCGGAGCCCGCTTCTTATTGTTATGGCTGCAGGATAAGCGTCGCCCTTAATCCGGCGTGGTCGGAGCGCATCAGGCCGGATGGAGTGCGGTCCGCCATCGGGTCTTCCCCGACGACCTCGGCATCGGCCGCGTCGATTTCACCGCGAGTTAACACCAAATCAAGCCGTTGAAACGGATTGGTGTAAGTCGCCGGATCGGTCAGGAACAACGCCCACGTAAAACCCGGGTCAGCAGGATTTGTCTGCTCCCACACATCCGAGAAACCCGCGTCGATCATGACCTTATAGGCGGCGTCATCGGTTGCGGCGTCGGTGTTAAAATCGCCAGTGAATATGACGGGCAGCTTCGTGTTGCCCGCCGTCTGGGTCAGTTCGGTTATCTGAATAAAATTGATGATCGGACTAAACGATTCGGGATGGGCGTTTACGAAGCGATACTGCTTTCCGCGAATTTTTGCATCCACCGAAATCCACGCCCGGGGAATCGTTACAGTGCCGAGGGTCGGACTCGTAAAACTAATATTCGTTGCGAAATGCCGCGCCTGGATATTTCCTATCTTTAGCTGTGATTCGCTCAAATCTGTCCGGGCAAGCACAACGATTCGGTCGGTAAAACGCACGTCTAGTGCGGACGCCGGGCCGAAAACGGCCGGAAGTTCGGCGTCGAAATTCGATTGTACGGAAATCGGGGTGTAATTGAGGCCGCGCGCCGCAAGGTTATCGAGAAGTATCTGAAGAAAATCGTACGTCACGAATTCCGCCTGGGCCGGGTCGAACGGAGCGCCGATTCGCCAAAGGGCGACTTCCTGCAAACCGACCAAAGCGGGTGCCGCGGCTTCGATTTCGTCGGCGATTCCGGCGATGCGTTCGGCGGGCAGACCGGTTTGAACATCCGTGTAAGCCTCGGCGACTTCGGCGACAAGTTCCGCGCCGGTTTGAGAAGCGAGGATTTCGCTAAAATCAGTCCCGAGGTACATATTGCGTGTCATCACGCTCAGTTCACGGTCGCGGTTGTTCCCTTTTCGCTGTGCGTCGACCTCGCCGACCGCGGCGGAAAACATCAACAGGCTAAACAAAGCAGAGTAGAATGATAGTTTCGACATTCCTTTTTTCATTACAGTTCTCCTTTTTTCGTTTCAATGAGTCGTATTTTTAAAAGCCTACCTTATGATCCTTGTCGAAGAGCGACCGAAGTCATACAAAGCACATGGTAATTAACCGCCGTCGAATTCTGCTGATGATAGTGATTTTCGCTCCGGTTGACAAGACTTTTTCGTGATTCGAGTTGCGGCTCGGTAAGTGAAGGCGTTCCCGTAAAGCATAAAGTCCGCAAGGGAGAGTGATAAACTTTTCCGAATCATCGTTTTTTCCTTAATTTCCTGACGGCTCAAATTTCTTGTTATTCGCCGGTCTTGCCTTATAATGCCTCTTACGGAAACTTTCGATCGGCTGCCAACCATCAACCGTTCCGCCAGAGGTTTGCCGCGAATCCGATTATCGTTCGACATTCGCATTAAACCGGAAGCGGCGGAAGAAGTCTTGAATTGTGTGTGAATTAGTTGTGAATTGAGCGATGGACGTGCAAAATCGGGAAATATACGAATTTCAGGACTTCCAATTAGACATTGGCAAGGGCGTATTACTCCGCAACGGGCAAACCGTTAATCTGCAATGGAAAACTTTTGAATTGCTCTGCCTGCTGGTCAGATTGAACGGAAATCTCATCACGCGGGACGAAGCGATGGACGCACTCTGGGCTGATACTTTTGTCGAGGAAAACAATCTTTCGCAGCATGTCAGAGCACTTCGCAAGACCCTCGGCGAAGACGAGGATGGCAGCGTGTTTATCGAAACCGTGCCGCGACGCGGCTACCGGTTTTTGCCGTCTGTTCGGTTGGCGAATTCCGTACCAAAATCGATATCGGTTGCGCACGCGGTGTACGCACCGGTACGGCACTCCGCGCTTATCGGACGTGAACAGCAGCTCGGCGAGATTAAAAACCTGCTTCTTCGTGACGATGTGAGAATTCTGACGTTGACCGGTGTTGGCGGAACGGGTAAAACCACTCTCGCCAGAGCTGTCGCCGGAGAAATGCGGGAGTCGTTCCGCGACGGAGTATTCATTGTGGAAATGGCGGCGATAACCGATCCCGAGTTAGTCGCCTCTATGATCACTCAAACGCTGGATATCAAGGAGACCGGCGGCTCGGTTCTGGAAATCCTGAAGAACTATCTCGGCGAACGTGAAATACTGCTAGTCGTGGACAATTTCGAACAGGTGATGCCGGCGGCTCCGTGTTTAGCCGAACTTTCTCGCAGATCCCCCGCTCTAAGGATTTTAGTCACGAGCAGGGCCGTTCTCCGTCTTAGTTTTTCGCATGAGTTTGTCGTTCCACCCCTCGATCTGCCTGATATTGCCGCAGGGTTTTCGCTTGATGGAGCATCTCGCTCCGAGGCGGTTCGCCTATTTGTCGAGCGGGCTCGCGGCGCCAAATCGAACTTTGTGATCAGCGAAGATAATGCACGCGACATTGCCGAAATATGCATTCGGCTCGATGGTCTGCCGCTCGCCATCGAACTCGCGGCAGCTCGCGTCAGGATCGTCTCGCCGGCCGCGATTCTTGAAAGACTTGATAATTCCCTCGCGCTATTAACCGGCGGCGCCGACGATCGCCCGGCCAGACAGCAAACCATGCGAAACGCTGTCCTGTGGAGCTACGAATTACTAAATGAAAGCGAAAAAGTGCTGTTTCGCCGTTTAGCCGTATTCTCCGGCGGTTTCACGTTGGAAGCGGCCGAAGACGTGGTCGGCAGTTGTCAGACGTCGTTCAACGATCACCGGTCGGCCGATGGCAATTCCAAAATAAATGTTCTTGACGGCATAACATCGCTCGCCGGCAACAGCCTGCTTGTTCAAAAAGAACAAACAGATGGAGGCGAGGCGCGATTTTCGATGTTGGGGGTTGTGCGGGAATACGCTCGGGAAGTATTGGAAACATGCGGCGAAGCGGAGTTAATACGAAGGCTGCACGCTGCATATTTCGTTAAACTGGCCGAAACGGCTGATCCTCTGCTCCAAGGCCGCGAGTCGATAAAATGGTTAAACTGTCTGGAAGAAGATCACGATAATCTGCGGGCCGTACTCCACTGGTCGCTGGAACATGAACCGGAAACTGCCGCCCGGATGGCCGCCGCGCTTCGCTTTTTCTGGCTTTTTCATACACATATCGTCGAAGGCCACAAGTGGATAAGGCTTACATTTGAGCTAAGTTCCAATGCACCCGCGAGTGTTCGCTCAAAGCTTCTCAAAGGCCTTGGCGTCGGCGCGAGGATCCGCGGCGACTACAAAGGGGCGCAGGAAATGCATCATGCGGCACTGGACGCGAGCATCGAATCCGGCGACAAACGGGAGATCGCTCTTTCGAGCCGGGGCCTTGGAGCGGTGGCAACGCGGCAGGGCAATTTTAAACTCGCCCGAGAGTCGTTCGAACGAACATTGGAGATAAGCCGCGAATTAAACGATATATCGGAAATCGGCTATTCGCTCGGCTCCCTTGGAAATTTGGCCCGCATGAGAGGCGAAAATGGACGGGCGCGCAAACTGCTCGAGGAATCACTAGTGACCTTTAGGCAGCTCGGTCAAAACGAGCGCGTGATAACAAATCTCCTGGGTCTCGGCATCATTGCCTATCAGGAAAATGACGACAAGGCCGCGCGTTGTTTATTCGAGGAAGCCTTGTTGCTTGCCGAGCAATTGATGGACAAAATCCACATTTCCGATCTGCTGGACGGCTTTTCGGCTCTTGCCTGCCGATCCGATGCGACGTTGGGCGCTACCCTGGCGGGTGCCGCCGAACACATTCGCCAGTCGATCGACTATGAACTCGCACCCGCCGAACGGCTCTTCCGAAATGAAAACCTCATCAAAATAAACACCGAATTGGGCGAAGACGTGTTCACCAGCCTCTACAATGAGGGTTGTAAGTTGAAGGTTGAGGACGCGATCGCATTGGCACTCAAAGAATAACAATGTAACATCGACCGTCCCGGCGGCTGTCCGGGGAGCGTTCTCCTCGCCGGAGTGGAGCGTCGGGCGACTCCGTACAGCCAGCGAGACGCTGGCGTTACATTCTTGTTTGCGCCGCAAGATCCTACTCCGATCTTGCGGTATAAAATAGTCCTGTGCTACATTTTTAGAATTATGCGTCTAAGAATTGTCTAATTCATCCGCCCCGGCAGCGTTCATCCTCGCGATTTCTTGAATCGAAGAGACGGACTTTCCCAGCACATCTCGTGCTTCTTTTTTAAGCTCAATAATATTTTGGTATGTCTTTTAATGATGAAACTGTCGCCGTACGGGCGCATGACAATTCGTTTTGGCCTGTCGTAAAGGAAGCTTTTCGCGGATCGAGCCGCGATTTCACGACCGGGCCGATCGGGCTGGGGATATTTCTGCTTGCGGTGCCCATGATACTCGAAATGAGTATGGAGAGCCTTTTCGCGGTTGTCGATATCTTTTTTGTAGCAAAGCTTGGCTCTGATTCGGTCGC
>JAYSON010000064.1:0-4906 GCA_043722725.1 Chloracidobacterium sp. | reverse complement strand
AAAACCTGGCTTACGGTCTCAACGAATATAAAGTTCAAATCCTCCAAAACTTCCGCAGGTAAATCTTCAAGATCTCGCCTATTCGGAGCCGGCAGTATGACCGTTTTCAACTTTGCCCGCCGGGCCGCCAGTAGTTTTTCTTTGACTCCGCCGACCGGCAGCACGTTGCCTCTTAATGTGATCTCGCCCGTCATCGCCACGTCTTTTCTGACCGGGCGTTGAGCAAGCACCGACACCAGTGCTGTCGCCATCGTAATTCCGGCGCTCGGACCATCTTTGGGTATCGCGCCTTCGGGAAGATGAATATGAATGTCAAAATTCTCAAGTACATCGTCCGGAATTCCGAGTTCGGCCGAACGCGCCTTTGCATAAGAGAACGCGGCCTGGGCCGATTCCTGCATAACATCGCCAAGCTGTCCGGTGAGCAGTAATTTGCCTTTGCCCTTAGTTTTGAGAGCTTCGATGAACAAAATATCGCCGCCGACCGCCGTCCAAGCCAAACCGGTGACCGTGCCGATCTGGTCTTTTTTCAAAGCGCCTTCGGTAAAAATCCTCGGGTTTCGCAGGTAATCTTTTAGGTTTTCGGCGGTCACTCGCACCGGCTCAAATGCTTCTTCCTGTTCAGCCTTCTTGCGAGCGACTTTTCTGGCGACCTTGCCGATCTCACGCTCCAGCTGCCGCAGTCCGGCTTCCTGAGTATATTCGCTTATAATCTTGAATAAAGACTTTCTTTCGAACTTAACATCGTCTTTTTGGAGCCCGTTCTCTGCAATCTGTTTCGGCACGAGATGGCGTTTTGCGATCTCGTATTTTTCTTCTTCCGTGTAACCGGAAAGGAAAATTATCTCCATTCGGTCGCGCAACGCCGGCTGAATAGTATCCAGCACATTTGCCGTTGTCATGAACATCACGTTTGACAGGTCGAACGTAACGCCCAGATAATTGTCGCGAAACGTTGAGTTTTGTTCGGGATCGAGAACCTCCAGGAGTGCCGAGCTTGGATCGCCGCGAAAATCGGCGCCGACCTTGTCGATCTCATCGAGCATTATCAGCGGATTGTTCGTTCCCGCCTGCTGGATCGCCTGCACGATGCGGCCCGGCATCGCACCGACGTACGTCCGGCGATGGCCGCGAATCTCGGCCTCGTCATGTAGCCCGCCAAGGCTAAGACGCATAAACTTGCGGCCCAACGCGCGAGCCACCGACCGTCCGAGCGAGGTTTTACCAACTCCCGGAGGTCCAACGAGGCACAAGATCGAGCCCTTCGGCTTTTCCATTAATTTTCGGACGGCCAGTGCCTCAATGATCCTTTCCTTCACTCGTTCGAGGCCGTAATGATCTTCATTGAGTATCCTTTCGGCTTTTTTGAGGTTCAGATTGTCCTTCGACGCATTCGACCACGGCAGTTCGGTCATTATATCGAGCCAGTTTCGCAGCGTCGCCGTCTCGGCCGTATCCGGGTGCATGCGTTCCAGCTTTTTGAGCTGACGAAGCGCTTCTTCCTCGGCATTTTCCGGCATCTTGATGCTCAGGATCTTCTTACGATAGGCCTCGATCTCTTCGTAAAGCTCGTTGCCGTCACCAAGTTCGCCCTGGATCGCCTTTAGCTGCTGCCGTAGAAAATATTCACGCTGTGAGCGGTCAATGTCAGCCCTGGCCTGTGAATTTATCTCCTGTTGAACAGTTAGAACGTCGATCTCTTTATTCAAAAGATCGTTTACGCGGCGGAGACGCTTTACCGGCTCGGAAATATCTAAGACGCTTTGGGCATCTTCAACCTTCAACTCAAGATTCGATGCGGACAGGTCAGCAAGCCGTCCGGCATCGTCAAGATTCGCAATAATAGCCAAAACTTCCGGTGAAATGTTTTTGCCCAAGCTGGCCGAACGCTCCATCGATCCGCGAACATTACGAACCAACGCCTCGACCTCGAGCGAACCTTCCGGCGCAAGCGGCTCCGAGATCGGAGTTATATTTACTTTGACGTAGTCACCACTTGAATCGACCGAATTGACAATCGTTCGCGATAGGCCCTGAATGAGAATGCGAATACGGCCATCAGGCAGCTTGAGCATCCGCATGATTATCGCAACCGTGCCGACCTCATAAAGGTCATCCTGTCCAGGATCTTCCTTGTTCACGTCTTTTTGCGAAACAAGTACGATCATTCGATTGTCTTTGAGTGCCTCTTCAACCGCTTTGATCGACTTGTCCCGCGATACAAAAAGCGGAACGATCATGAATGGATAGATAACAATATCACGCAATGGAAGCGCAGGCAGTTCCGAAGGAATCTGCATCATCGGCTCAACAACGTCACCTTCAGCAAGCCCGATCGGAAAATCTTCGATTTCAACCATAAACCCTTAGTTTAATCAGAAGCCCACAGGTAAGCAAGGACGCAAAAAGAACCGGCAGCACGTCATATTTGCACTGGCGATCACCTTGATGGTTTTCCCAGGACTAAAGCCTGGTAAGGATGAAGCGTCAAATAGCAGCGATCGACTGTCGGACGGCGGGAAGCGATGTTTCTTATGGCGACCTTGAGCGTAGATGATGCTTTAAGTCCACTGTTGTTTGAAAAGCCAGACACCTATAAAAATTGGTACCAGTTTAAGAAAAGGTATGCGCAGCATCGCGGAACAACTCTCTTAAATTGCCTCCACCTTTAGGAGGATACCTGACAACAAAAAACTGGCTTTAGCCCAATACTAAGGAAAGAAATCTTCCTATTGGCTTCAGCCGAAAAACCATGGACCGCGAAAAAAGGCTAAGAGATTGCGCTAAAGCCATATGGAAAAGCAGCCGAAATTCGGCTTAAGCCGGCCTGGTTTTGACAAGCCAACCTCCACCTAAAGGTGGAGGCAATTTAAAAATCCGGGAATCCGCGCATGCGGTCAATTCCGATTGGGCTGCAGCACCTTCGGATCGAACATCCAGCCGCCTTTGAAGACGTGCCAGATCTTTTGCGTGTTCTTGATATCGGATTAGGGTTATCTCAGAGCAGCGACCACGGCATCGCAGAACACCCAATCGCTGATAACACCATTTTCTATCGGATTCGGCCTCGCTCCCCACACCACGATCACGACCTTCGCGACGGGGTTCACGTAGAGGAATTGCCCATGTATGCCCTTTGCCGCGAAAGCTCCGTCCCGCTGTGAAGCAGGGGTCGCTCCCGTCCACCAGAGGTAGCCGTACTCGACCGGCGTCCCTCCACGAAGCACCTTGGGGGTGGTCGCATCCCGTGTCCACCCAGCGGGCAAGACCGCTTCGTCGGCGGCAACGCCCCCATTGAGGAAGAAAAGGCCGAAACGTCCATAATCGCGAAGGGTCGCGCTGAATCCGCTCCCTCCGATCTCGACGCCGTCGGGCGAATCGAGCCACCAGTTCGCGTCGGCCTCCATCCCGAACCTGCTCCAGATCCGCTCGGACAGGTACGTTGCCAGCGGCCGCCTCACAGCGCTCCGCAAGATCTCTGCGGCCACCTGCGTTTCGCCCGTGCTGTAGTTGTTCAATGTTCCGGGCTCCGCCGCCCTCGGAAGGCTCCTCATCACCGCCAGCGCAGAGCCGGGAACCTGTGAGATTTGTGCCTCCAGTAGGCGCCGACGGTCGGACTTGGGGTTAGAATAGGTCTCGTTCCAGCGCACGCCTGACGACATCATGAGGACGTCGCGTACCGACACGCCTTCATACGCGCTTCCCGCTAATGATGGGACGTATCTCGTCACTGGGTCGGACAGGCTCGAGATATACCCATCTTTCAGCGCTGCACCGATCAGTGTCGACGTAATCGATTTTGCGATAGACATCGACATCCAACGGGTGTTTTCGGTATTCCCAAACCGATACATCTCCAATTTCACGCTGCCGGCCTTGAGCACGAGAAACGCGGCGACGCGATTCAGTTTTAGATAGTCCTCGAGACTGTAGCTATTGCCATTGTCGTCGAAACTCACGCTTCCGAGTGGAGTCGCCGCCGGTAGTAAGGGCTTGGGGGTCAATGAACCAGCGACCTTGCGCGTC
Source organism: Chloracidobacterium sp. (assembly GCA_043722725.1). Taxonomy (GTDB): domain Bacteria; phylum Acidobacteriota; class Blastocatellia; order Pyrinomonadales; family Pyrinomonadaceae; genus OLB17. The sequence continues at coordinate 880 of JAYSON010000064.1, read as the reverse complement.
GGGAATAGCCGGTCGATGTTGCGGAATGTGTTTACCGCCATCTCCGGCGCCAGAGCGCCATCGTACATCTGCCGCACGGTCCCGATCGGCTCCGTGCCATGCGGCCCTTCCTCAATAACCGTCGGTGGTGACGTCTGCGACCCGGCACACCCCATCGCCGTGACCATCGCAAGTCCGCACAATGTCGCGCGAATGTTACGGAGTAAGAAGTACATCTTATGCATAAGTGTACACGTTCCTTGGAAACACGGTGGTCCGAAGCTGTCAAGCCAATCGACAATCGTCGGGTCAGAACCGGAGCGGTAGCGACAGGGTTCCGCGACGCCGATGAAAAGAACCCAGTCGCTACCACCCTCCGTTTTGACATTTGATGCCTGACATGACGCTACGCGACCACCACTGTCTTGGGATCATCTCGCCATTCCGCTTGCTCCTCCCTCGCCGCCGCGCGCATCGGCTGTATCCGAAACCACGTCAGCGACCGCCACGCCCACTCGACGGGGCCAAACTGGAAGTAACGGAACCACCAGTAACTGTAGATGATTTGCACGGCGAAGAAGGTGTTGACCAGGAGAAGGCTGAACCAACTATCGACGCGGATCACGAAGCCAAAACCATCCCCGAGCACGGTCATGGGTATCAAATACTGCATTAGGTAGTTCGTGAGTGCCATCCGTCCCACATACAGAGGCGCGAGGAATCGTCGCACAAGGCTCCGGTGAGTGAAGAGCAGCGTTATACTTGCCAAATAGAACAGCGACATCCCGATGTCGCCGAGCTTTTCGGTAAGGCGCCAGCCATCGAGGGACTTTGGCAGCGCAATGCCCTTGTCGGCGAAGAAGTCATCGAAAACATACAATGCGCTGCCCGCCAAACCAAC
>JAYSON010000063.1:0-9254 GCA_043722725.1 Chloracidobacterium sp. | reverse complement strand
TTTCTAAGCTTTTTGTCCGGGCTGATCGTGCTTTACATAGGATTGACGATGTTTAAGTCGAGGCTGCTGTCGGCTCTTGGCTACCGGGGAAGGGAACATCAGCAAGATCACGGCGATCACGGCCATTCCCACGATCACGGGCATGAGCACAGACACGCCGAAAATGCTCTAACTCACACGCATGACGGCAATACGCACTCGCACGCCGTTCCGGATTCGATCACTTGGAAAAGCCTGTTGGCACTTGGCGTTTCGGGCGGATTGCTTCCGTGTCCGTCAGCGCTTGTGCTTATGCTCTCGGCGATCAATCTGAACCGGATTGGTTACGGGCTGATATTGACTGTCGCCTTTAGCTTCGGTTTAGCCGCAACGCTTACTATCGTCGGACTGATCTTTCTATACGGCGGCCGGATATTTGACGGCGAAAAGGTGTCCAATAATCGGATCGTAAAGGCCCTGCCGGTTTTTAGTGCATTTTTCATCGCGTGCGTTGGAGCAGTTATTTGTTACACCTCGATTCTATAACTGTACCGAAAGAGGACACTCTACGATGAGAACGTGAAATAAGGTATTCGGCCGATTTCGCGCGAATTCCTGCCTTTGGCGTTCTCGGAACGCGTCATATTCCATTTTCCAAACGCTTAATTTTTTGGTATATTCTTTCTTATACAGAGCGACATCAAAAATAATTAGGCGAAATTTCGCGACAGGGGAAAATAATGAGACACGAAAACGAAAGGGAAGAAACGAGTGCAACAACAAAACTAACTTTTTTACTTATTGGCGGCGGAATCGGAGCTGTAATCGCTTTGCTTTTTGCACCGAAATCAGGCGTGGAGTTACGTGAGGACATTGCTGATGTCACGCGTAAGGGGCTAGAAAAGGGTAAAGAAACGGCTGCCCAGCTTCAGGAAAAGGCGGGTGAATATTACGAAGTGTCACGTGAAAAAGCGAGCGAATTGTACCAGACGGCACAGGAAACAGCGGGCACTTTGACCGAAAAAGCGAAAAGTGCGGCAGCGCAGTCGGTAAATCCATTCACGGCGGCAGTCGAAGCGGGAAAAGACGCATACGTTGCTGAAAAACGCCGAAACGAGTCGAAAGCGATCGCCGACGGCAGGCCGAGCTATCCCGTCGAAGACAAAGAAAATAACTAGTTTATGAACACGACCGATCCTCAATTCTGGACAATGATCTCGACGATCATTATCGCGGTATGTTTTGTCGTTATGGCGATAGCGATGCTAGCGATCGCCATAACGGTCAAAAAGGTAACTGCCACCGCTAACCGAGTCGAAGAAAGGCTTGACCCGCTCATCGCGAAATTGAACCTGATAAGCTTACAGGGCAAGGAAATATCGGGCAGCTTTAGTGAGGTAGCGGCAAATCTTGCAACCGCGACGCGATATCTGGCGGAATCGACGGAGTTGATAAAGGACGAGGTCAGGGATTTGCGGCAGATCGTTAATTCAACGGCATTGACCGCTCGCGACAAGGTAGAACTTGTCGGCCGCACGATCGACCGTACGCAGATGCAGGTGACGAGCACGACGGACTTTGTTCAGGCAAAGATCGTCGAACCCGCCCGCGAGATCGCGGCTGTGATGGCCGGTGTGAAAAAAGGCCTCGAGGTTCTTTTCGCTCCGTCACCGAAGCAGATCGACCGCGTTTATGTGGAAGAAGAAATGTTTATCGGTTAGCTCCGGAACATAATTCCTCTTGTTCTTTTCGGTGGTAAGAAAAGAATTGGCCACGGAATAAGAGGAACGGCACCGAACAAGAGGAACAAGACTGGTAAAAGAGGCGTGAAGTTCGATCTTCACACCTCTTTTTATATCTTCGCTCACCGAAATTAGTTGTCGTTTGTTTTTTCCGGAGTTGTCGGCTTTTGTTGGCGAAGTTGTCTGCGCTCTTCCATTTTCTTACGCATTTCCAGTTTGCGGGTTTCGAGTTGCTGGCGTTGTTCCGCTGTTAAGATGCCTTCGATTTGAAGCCGTACGGCCTCGCCTTTTTCATGAGCCTGCAATCTAAGCGTTTTCATCCGTTCCTGTTGTTCAGCCGTGATCGTGCCGTCGCGTTTTGCCATGGCAAGCGTTTTAAGTTCCTGTCTGGTTGTTTCGTTCGGACGATTAGCTTCATGGATCTTGCGGAGCTGCTCTTTCTGGGCGTCGGTCAATTCGATTCCGCGAAGTGCGTGCATGCCGCCGTGACGTTTGCCGTGCATTCCCCCACCGCGTTCGCCGTGTTTGCCGAAGTCTTTTCGCTCCATTTTCTCAGCCTTTCGAGCGTCGGTGGTTGGAGTCACGGGGGCCGTTTCCTGAGCCGAAGCAAAGGTTGCGAATGCAGCCACAGTGAATGACGCGGTAACAACCGAGAAAAGTTTTGATTTTAATGACATTTTTGTACCTCTTTAATTTAGTTAGCTTTTGCTGTCCGGTGTTTTGACGCCGGACGCGGGCAGTTAGTCGAAAGTTTTGACGTTAAATAGTGTAAAGAAATGTAAAATTCGCCGATTTGTTCTAAAATCAATATGCGATTGACCATTTAACATTTCGTCGGCATCAGGCTAAAATGCAAAATTTGGGTATCGAACAAGCGGTAAATTTAAGATGAGATTTATATCCGAAATCAACTCCCCCGCCGACCTGCGGCAGCTTAGGGTTGAGGACCTACAGGAAGTCGCCGATGAATTGCGAGCCTTCATCATCGAAACGTGTTCGCGTGTGGGCGGGCACACCGGCGCGAGCCTTGGTGCCGTCGAACTTGCCGTGGCGATGCATTACGTTTTCGATACGCCGGACGACCGGCTTGTCTGGGATGTCGGGCATCAGGCATATGCGCACAAGATATTGACCGGCCGTCGAGACAAACTGCACACAATCAAACAGCCTGGCGGATTGAGCGGTTTTTTGCGGCGTGACGAATCGGAATACGACACCTTTGGCGCGGGGCATGCCTCAACATCGCTGTCGGCCGCGCTTGGCATGGCCATCGCACGCGACGTCAAAAAGGAAGATTTTCACGTCTGCGCTTTAATCGGGGATTCCAGCCTGGCGGGCGGAATGGCGATGGAGGCCATTAATCAGGCGGGCCATCTGAAGTCGCGGCTGATCGTCCTTTTGAACGACAACGAGATGTCGATCGCCCCAGCGGTCGGTGCATTGAGCCGATACCTAAACCGAATCAAAGAAGCGCAAAGCTACCAGCATCTGAAAGAAGAGATCGGCGATGCGTTGGGAAGCGTTCCGGGCATCGGAAGGCATCTTCGTAATGTGGCGAAGTCCGTAAAGGACGCTATTGCCGCCGCCGTGTTGCCCGGTGCACTTGTAAATGAGCTTGGATTTAAGTACATCGGGTATGTAGACGGACACAATGTGCCGATGCTCGTAGCCGCATTGGAAGAAGCGAAGAAGGTCGATGACGGCCCCGTCATCGTTCATGCTCTTACGACCAAAGGGAAAGGTTTCCCGAACCCGGAAAAGAATTACTACGCATATCACGCGACCGGCCCGTTCGATCCGAAGACAGGGCTGTCGTATAAATCGAGCAAAGCGACCGCCCCAACGTACACACAAATTTTTGGCGAGACGATGTGTGAATTGATGGCAAAGGACGACAAGATCGTTGCTTTAACAGCCGCGATGCCGGACGGAACGGGTGTCGATAAGATACTTGAGAAATTTCCAAAGCGTGCGTTCGACGTCGGTATTGCCGAGCAGCATGCGATCACATTTTGCGCCGGAATGGCTTGTGAAGGATTGAAGCCGGTCGCCGCGATTTATTCGACTTTTCTACAGAGAGCGTTTGACCAAATAATCCATGACGTTTGTTTGCAAAACCTTAACGTCACGTTTGCGATGGATCGCGCGGGGATAGTAGGGGCGGATGGGCCGACTCATCATGGTTTGCTGGATATCGCATATCTGCGCGGCTACCCGAATATTGTGCTGATGGCGCCGAAGGACGAAGGCGAGATGCGGGACATGATCCTGACCGCCGTTGAGCATTCTGGGCCGGCGGCGATCCGCTATCCGCGAGGCAGCGGTTTTGGCGTCGATATAAGCGCGGCTCCGAAAAAGATAGAGATCGGTAAAGCTGAAGTTCTTTGTAAGGGAGCGGATGTCGCGATCGTAGCATACGGTTCGATGGTAAATCCGGCTCTCGAAGCAGCCGCAAAACTTGCGAATGACCGGATCGATGCAACGGTTGTCAATGCCCGCTTCGTCAAACCGCTGGATGCGGAAACGATGATTGAACTGGCCAGGAATCATCGGTTGATCGTGACTGTCGAAGAAGCATACCTTGCCGGCGGTTTCGGTTCGGCGGTGATGGAATTGCTCGAAGAAAACGATCTGCTCGAAAATACTGGTGTCGTCAGGATGGGCGTGCCGGACGAGATCGTCGCGCACGGCGATCCGAAATCTCTGCTCGCCGAGTACGGCCTCGACGCCGAGGGAATTTTTCGTAAGGTGAAAAAGAGCCTTGTGTCTAAGGCCGAACAAAATAGCAATAATAAACGTTTGAGAATTGTTAAGTAAATATCTAAGCACAGCGACATTTAGCAGTTAGCAATGTTGCCAAGAAAATAAATGATGAACGAACAAAAAAAGAGCAGCGGCATTCCGTTACTTATCATTGTAGGAGTATTAGTTCTTGCCGTAGTTGGCGCCTATTTCTTTTACAACTCCTCCAAGCCGAAGACTGCAAATAGCATTACTCCTGTAACCAACTCGAACACGGCAAAAACGCCTCAGACGGCGACAAACGCTCCGCTCGGTGCTCAGCCGCCGAATATGATCGGATCACCGACAGCAACTGTTACGGTTGAAGAATTCGCCGATTTCCAGTGCGGTGCGTGTGCCTCTGTACACCCGACAATGAAGGAATTGCAGTCGATCTACGGCAGCAGAATTCGATTTATTTTCCGCAACTATCCACTGATGATTCCGGATCACGACAAATCTTATGACGCGGCTGTTGCCGCCGAGGCAGCCGGAATGCAGGACCGCAACAAGTTTTGGGCAATGCAGGACCAGCTTTTCACTAACCAGCAGACGTGGACCAAAAACCCGAACTACCGGGAGATTTGGGCCGATTATGCACAAAAAATTGGGTTGAACGTCGAACGGTTCAAAAATGACATGGTCGGAACGGTAGCGAAAACCCGCGTCGATCAGGACTTGGCGCGAGGCCGTGGACTGAGTGTCAATTCGACGCCTACCGTGTTGGTAAACGGCAAAGGTATCCCGCTCGATTTGATCAAAATCGATAATTTGCGTCAAATGATAGACTCTGAGATTCAAAACGCGATCAAGGTGCAGCCGTCCCCTTGGGCGAACGCCGCAAACGCTCCGGCAAAGCCCGCGAACGCGGCGGAATCTAATAAATGAGCAACGCCGAAGCATCCGCCGAGCGGACAAGGCCGAACTTTAAGCTTCCGATAGCCGCAGCTATCGTCTCTTTGGTCGGGCTTGCAGATTCGGTGTATTTGACCGTCCATCATCTCACTGCCGAACCCGTGCCGTGCAGCATAATTTCCGGGTGCGAAACCGTTTTAACCAGCTCATACGCGGAGATTTCGGGCATTCCGCTTGCGGCCTTCGGGGCAGCGGCTTATTTCTCGGCGTTTTCATTGGCTCTGCTTACAGCATTCGGAAATAGATTCATGTGGCGGCTGTTCGGCGTTCAAACGATGTTGATGGCGGCTTTCACGGGATGGTTGATTTATCTTCAGGCTGCCGTGATTGGAGCTTTCTGTCAATTTTGCCTTTTATCCGCCGCCACAAGTTTAACTCTGCTCGGATTCTTTGTCGTATCCTTACTGATTAACCGCAAATAACAATGTTTGAAACCAACTCTCTCATTTAAGCGAATACTAATATTGAACGACGGATTAGTTCCGTCAGAAATGTACGAAATAGTCGATACTCCTCTTCCGGTTAAACTATTTCATTTTTTTGCAGGTGCCTGCCCGAGATAGAAAAAACACGGTGATGAGGAGAAAGGCGAGATTTTTGCAGTGGAGACAACTGCGCGCGTTTGGCAAGCCGAGGCAAAATGGGTTAGCTTAGAGTTATCAATTTTTACTAAATCATTGTGACTCAAGCTATCTTACAAAGAATCGCCGCTGGCGATACGAATGCCGTTCAGGATTGCCTGAAGACTTACGGCGGTCTCGTCTGGTCGTTGGCCAGAAGAATGTTGCGCAATTCCGACGATGCGGAAGACGCGGTGCAGGAAATTTTCCTTGATGTTTGGAAAAATGCCGGTCGTTTCGATGTCACGCAGTCATCGGAAACGACATTTGTCGCGATGATCGCACGCAGGCGTTTGATCGATCGAATACGATTTTCAGCCCGGCGAATTACCGCTGACGCGTTGGAAGATGTTTTGGCGGAACCGGTCGATCGTGCCGACAAGACGATGCAGACGACATTAGAAGCGAGCGACGCGATCAAGGCATTAAACGCATTGCGGCCTGAACAACGGCAAGTATTGCAGCTTTCAATCGTTCAAGGATTGTCGCATCAGGAAATAGCGGACACGACCGGTATGCCGCTGGGAACGGTTAAGACACATGCCCGAAGAGGCATTTTACAAGCGAGGGAATTTTTAGGCCTCGGAAATTCGCAGAACACAAAGGAGGTGCATGCATGAATGAAGAAATAAAAGAAACAATGCTTGACCTCCTCTGTAAACAGGCCATTTATGGGCTGGATGAACAAGAGACAAAGCAGCTTGAACAGCTCGGTTTTGACAGGGCGGAAACTGAATCGATAGATTTGACGGTTGCCGCGTTAGCCTTGATCGATCTTAATACAAAGGACGAAATGCCCGCGCATTTGCAGTCAAAGATACTTGCTAATATAGAGAATTTTTCGGGAGCAAAAAACGTCAAAGAAACTGTTGCTACGCCGCCGATTCGTGAAATCATTTTCAATGAGACGAGCGGGTCGAAGCCTTGGTTTGGTTGGCTTGGATGGGCAGCAGCGGCAGCGGCCTCTGTGGCTCTTGCGGTAAGTATCTTTTCGCCCAGGACGCAAATAGATCTCGCCGGAAAACCAACGCCTTCACCTACCCAGGAAGAAAAACTCGACCCGGCGCAAAAACGCCGGAAATTGGTCGAGGCTCCCGGACAAGTGATAATGGCACAGTGGGGCAAAGGCAATGTGAAGGAGATCGAAAATGTCACGGGCGACGTTGTGTGGAGCGACGAAAAGCAGGATGGCTATATTCGCGTCAAGGGATTGCCAAAGAATGACGTCAGCAAGCAAACGTACCAACTCTGGATATTTGACAAGAACCAGGACAAAAGGTGGCCCATCGACGGCGGCACGTTCGATATAAGTTCTGACGGCGAGGTAATCATTCCTATTGACGCAAAATTGAAGACAAAGAATCCTCAGGCCTTTGCGGTCACGATCGAGAAACCGGGTGGCGTTGTGGTGTCGGATCGGGGAAAGATCGCCGCTTTTGCCGCTCTCGCCAAACGTGAAACCTAATTCGCAGGCGTTTCGTAACAAACTTCAAGATTTTATTCTGGCTGGCCGCCCGCGTGTTGTTTGAACAGATCAACATGCGACAGCCATTTTCTGCCTAAACAAAAACAGAATTAAGGAGTTTGCGATGCGAATAAAGAGGATTTTCGTCAGTTTGTTCGTTTTGGTATCTATTATGTCGACAAGCGCGCTAGCACAAAACAGAGAAAAGCTGCCGCCGATAAAGATCAAAGAATTTCAATTGAAGAATGGCCTTCGCGTCGTTCTGCATGAAGACAGATCGACGCCCGTTGTGGCCGTAAATGTCTGGTATCACGTCGGTTCCAAGAATGAAGAAACGGGTCGCACCGGATTTGCGCATCTTTTCGAACACCTGATGTTTCAGGGTTCGAAAAGCTACAACAACGATTATTTCACACCGCTGCAGGAAGCCGGCGGCAACATCAACGGAACCACCAATCAGGACCGCACGTACTATTACGAAACGGTTCCATCCAACTTTCTTGAACTGGCATTATTTCTTGAAGCCGACCGTCTCGGCGGTCTGCTCGAGGCGGTGACGCAGGAAAAGCTCGACAACCAGCGAGACGTTGTCAAGAACGAACGCCGTCAGCGGGTCGATAACCAAGCTTATGGCACGGCGTTCGAAAAGATCGGCGAGATCATGTACCCGAAGGGACATCCATACAATTGGACGACGATCGGTTCGCTCGAAGACCTACAGTCTGCATCGATGGACGATGTTAAATCTTTTTTCCGTCGGTATTACACGCCGAACAACACCGTTCTGGTGCTCGCGGGCGATTTTAACGAGAAGCAGGCCCGTGGCTGGATCGAAAAGTATTTCGGCCCTATCGCCAAGGGCGGCGACATAACGCGTCCGAATCCGGAAATGCCTAAGCTCGATAAGGAGATTCGCACTACGATTGACGATCCGCTTGCACCGCTGCCGCGGCGATTCATGGTGTGGCATGGTGTGAAACAGTATTCACCGGACGAGGCGGCGCTCGATATACTCGGCAACATCCTCTCGTCAGGACGCGGTTCGCGTCTTCAGAGCACCCTGATCTACAGTAAGGAAATGGCACAGCAGGTTGGTGCATTTAACGGCACCAATGAGATCGGCGGAACATTCCAGATCCAGGCCACTGCCCGTCCGGGGAAATCGCTTGATGATATTGAGAAAGAGATCAATCTTGAGATAGAGCGGATCAAGAAGGACCCGCCCACCGCGGAGGAAATTGCCCGCTCGAAGAACAGTATCGAATCGCAAACCATTTTCGGCCTGCAGACGGTTCTTGGAAAGGGCGGCCAGGTCAGCAACTACGCGGGATATGTTGGGAACGCGAATTATTTTCAGGCCGACCTTGATCGCTATGCAAAGGTGTCGGCTGCGGACATTCAGCGGGTTGCAAACACATATCTCACGGCAAACCGTCTCGTCATGACCTATAATCCGAAACGCGGTGACGGGCCGCGGGCAAACTCGGCCGGTAACCAGCCGACTTCGGTAAAAGCGGAGAAAAAGGACCAGGCAAAAACCGATGCGCAGGCCGCGACGCTTCCGAAAGCGGGACCAATTCCGAAGTTCACCCTACCGCCAATCCAGAAGACCAAACTCTCAAACGGACTCGAAGTTTGGATGGTCGAGCAGAACGAACTTCCGATTGTGTCGATGAATTTAGTTCTCAAAACGGGCACGGCAAATGAACCTGACGACCGGACGGGGGTTGCCGGTTTTACGACATCGTTGAT
>JAYSON010000062.1:0-33513 GCA_043722725.1 Chloracidobacterium sp. | reverse complement strand
TTGCGTCGAATCGGGCCGTTGGACAAAACGGGGAAGCGAGGACTCGGACAAATTTGCGAGTTCTAACGACCGCATCGTGACCAAAGAGCTGAAGATAGCGACCAACGCCGCTCGCTCGCAGCAGGAAGTTTGGAGCCAGGTGAGCGAAGCGCAGGCACGATTGGGCAAGAACGTCGGCGGTTCGGTGGCGTCGGGCGATTCTAGTTCAAGCCTGCAGCTGAGCCTTGAAAACAAAAAAGTTGTAGCGACGGTCGATGAATACGTCAAAAGCCTGAGCCGGATCGTTGACGGCAAATCGGATGTGATCGGCTATGCCTTCGCCATCAACGGCAAGATCAACAGCGCTGACGTCTACGTCTCGAACGCTCTTTTTAAAAAGGTCTGGATGAAGATGCTAAAGGCGTCAGCGACCGAGGCCGTCTCGGAATCAAAAAGCGTCAGACTCGCCGAACCCGTCGGCGGCAACCATGACGGATATATGAAGGAGTAAAGATGAAAAACAAAGACGCGAGGCAAATTGCGTTAGGCGTGATGATGCTTTTTTCATTTCTGGGTTTTACGCGCGACCGATACGCAACTCTCAATTCCACGACACCTGATCAGTTAATCAAAAACTTGATCTCGGCGGCCCAAAAGCCGGATATTGAAGACTTTCTCTCCGGGTTGACGGACGACTCTCGAAAAGCGGTGGAAGAGTCGTACAGGAGACAGGCCTCGCTCAATCAAAAACAGGATGAGTTTCGCAACGCTCTCGATAAACGCTTTGGCGGCGGTACCGAGTTCTTCCCGGATTTGCCTGATAGCCTCGATGCGTCAATCAAACGGTTTGTTTCGGCTGAAGTACTTTCACAGAATCAAAAGCCCGACGGTTCGGTTGAGATGCGGGTAAAGACGACCCTGAAAAACGAAAATAAGGAAACCGTAATTTCGGACGACAACATTATCGTGAGCAAAACAAACGGGGGCTGGAAATTATCACTCGGATTCCCAACCGCGAAGCTCGACCTTAATAATACCGTCGCCGTGATCGAACGTGTAACGAGAGAAGTCAACGAGGGAAAATATAGTGATCGCGTTTCGGCCATGCTGGAATTGGACAAAGCATTAAGAACTCAGGAGGTAACCGGGAAATGAAAGTAAACACTACCTTGCGAAAATACTTAACGCTCGCGAGCTTGATATTGCTGGCCTTGACCCTGACGGGATGCGACAAATGTACGCCCGTTACTTTGAAGACGATTGACTTACAACCCGGTCGGATTGTCCAGGCATCACCCGGCGTGCGCGGTTCAAGCGGCTGGTGCCTATCCGCGGGCAATCCGCCTCAAAGTTCATTTTCCCCCGGCCCAAGACAGATTATTGTGGGTTTCGACAACTTCTTTGAGGCCGGATCCGATCCTTTTCCTTGTGACGACATTCGCGCCGTTGTTTTTCGCGGGGCCGTGCCGTTTGACATAAGTCAGTTTGATTCAATCGTTACCGCAGAACTGCTTTTCGACGCGCAAAATTCCGTGACACGCAGTAACGGCGAAACTATCGGTACAACTCCGGCTACATCTCACGCAACAACGCTCGGAATCGCGACGCCACCGCTAACTGGTAAACTGCTATTTGAAAATGATGTAACACTCGCGGGTGGATCTTCATTCAATATCGGTGTTTCCGGCCAAGTCCGAGATTGGATTGGCGGCAAGCCGAATTTAGGCTTCGTTCTCGCAGGCCCAACCGGTTTGGTAGACTCGTCCAATCCGCCCGAGAACAACGATGCTAAGGTAACATGGTACGGCAACTTTCGCCTTCACATCGTTTACAATCCGGCTCAGAATCCGCGTGCTCCCCAGTAAAAGGCTGCGCGCTGTCCATTTATCCACCGTGAGTCGGAACGGCATCAGACTTCGGACCAAGATTTCGCTGCCTTTGGAAATGCTCGGCTATCTGTTCTGCAGTTTTTTTGCCGACAAAAGGCGATAGTTCTTGAACTGTCGCCTTTGCGATCCTTTCGATTGACCCAAAATTACGCAGCAGCTTCATCTTTCGTTTTTCGCCGACGCCCGGTATTTCTGACAGCTCCGACGTGAAATCGCGTTTCTCGCGGCGTTTCCGATGAAATTCTATCGCGGTCTTGTGTGTTTCTTCGCGAATTTGCAGGATCAGTCTAAACGCGAGCGAATTGCGGTCGAACGGGATCGGGTCGTCCTCGCGGCCGTGGATGAGAAGATGCGAGATCTCGTTGTGACGCTTCGGAGGTTTGACCAGGCCGACGAGCATTATCTGTTCAAGATCGAGTTCACGCATAGCCGCCGCGGCCGCCGAAAGCTGCCCTTTGCCTCCGTCGATAAAAATCAATTGTGGGAGAGGTTTTTCTTCCGCTACGGAGCGCTTATAGCGCCGAAGGACGGCTTCGTTCATTGACGCAACATCGTTTGCCCCATCAACCGTCTTGATAATAAAACGCCGGTATGCATAACGGGCCGGTTTGCCGTTTTCGAAAACGACGATACCCGCGACATTCTCCGACCCCGAAATATTCGAAATATCAAAAGATTCGATCCGTTCGGGGAAATACGACAATTCGAGCAGTTCCTGCAACTCACCGAGAAGCTTTTCGGAGTCGGGTTTGAGTACGCGAAAGCGTTGTTCGAAGGCGACTTTCGCGTTGGTTTCTACTAGATGGACGAGATCGCGTTTCTGCCCGCGCTTCGGATCGAGGATCCTTACGCGTCGGCCACGGCGTTCGCTAAGTACCTTTTCCAAAATCGGCCGGTCCTCAAAATCGCAAGGTACGTGAATCTCAAGCGGCACATAATCCGTCGAATAATATTGAGCGAGCACCTCGCCCAGAAACTCCGACGTGTCAAAGGCATCGCCTTCGGGCAGATCTTCCCAAAAAAACTCTCGCCGCCCAACAATTCGGCCTTCGCGCATAGTAAATAATTGCAAAGCTAGACGCTGATTTTCTCGATAAAACCCGAGTATATCGACATCACGGTCGGCGGTAGTCGCCATTTTTTGCTGTTCACCCAGAGCAATGACCGTCTTGTGCAGGTCTCGAAATTTGGCCGCCATTTCGTAACTGTGATTTTCCGAAAAATACCACATGCGCTCTTTCAGATCTTTCGCCAGCTCCTTATTTTTCCCTTCGAGCAGAATTTTTACATCACGGGCCGCCTGCTGATATTCATCCTGCGTGCAAAGCCCTCTGACGCAAGGGCCGAGACATCGTTTTAGGTGATATTCAAGACACGGACGCGGTAGTTTCCCGTCTATTTCGATGTCGCACGTGCGAAGCTGAAAAGCCCGATTGATCAGGTTCAAAGTCCTTCGGGCGAGAGCCGCCGGAAGCATCGGACCGTAATAACTAGCACCGTCCTTTAATATTTTTCTCGTGATAACGACTTTAGGATACGGCTCGTTCGTCATCTTAAGATGCGGGTACTGCTTATCGTCCTTTAAAACAACATTAAAACGCGGCTTGTGTTTTTTTATAAGATTTGACTCAAGAACGAGCGCCTCAACCTCATTATCGACAACAATAAACTCAAAATCCGCGATGCTTCGAACAAGTCTGCGGGTCTTTGCGTCCTGATTCCGGCTGGATTGAAAATACTGCCGAACACGGCTCTTCAAGCTCTTCGCCTTACCGACGTAAAGAATTTTTCCGTTCGCATCCTTGTGAATATATATACCGGATGCAGTTGGAAGCGATCTCAGTTTTTCTTCAATCGTCATTGGTTAAATTCTATCGCAGTTGCGTCCAAACAAAAAAAGGCCCGCCCGCCTCTGAAGAGACGAGCAGGCTAAGTGAGGGCAGACAGGTAAATCTAGTGAATCTTTTGAACAGCAGGCAGAAGTAGTCCAATTAAAACAGCGATAATTTCTACAGTTGAAGCTAAGTTAGCAACATAATTTTATTACTCCTCAATATTAATCCGATCCGGTTGAGCCACTTTCTATTGCGTTTGCAACCTGACCTCATTTGATTGACGAAAGACGATCGAGCTTTTGCGTAACCGCTTTGGAAAACTTGCGTCCTTTGCGTTCTTTGCGTCTTTGCGTGAAACTCTCCGTTGTGGAGACTTCGCTCATACATGACCCATCCGAGGCCGCTGAATTTATCAAACGCGGTGGCATTGTCGCGTTTCCGACCGAAACGGTCTACGGTCTCGGCGCATACGTTTTTGATGAAAAAGCAATCGCGAAGATCTTCGAGGCAAAACTCCGCCCTGCCGATAATCCGCTCATTGCTCACATCGGCACTCTGGATCAAATCGCCGAACTGGTTGTGGAATTGCCGGACGCAGCCCGCTTATTTATAAGTGCATTTTTTCCGGGGCCGTTGACGCTGGTGTTGCAGAAATCGGCGAGCGTGCCGCTAATTGCGACGGCCGGGCTCGACACAATCGGCGTGAGAATGCCGGGAAACAAAATCGCAAACCAATTTCTAAAAAGCTGCGGTGTTCCCGTTGCGGCCCCGTCTGCGAATATTTCCGGCAGGCCTAGTCCGACAACGTGGGAGGCGGTTTTCGACGATCTAAACGGAAGAATAGACTGCATTTTGCAGGGAGAGCCGACCATTATAGGACTGGAATCGACGGTCGTTGACTGTACGTCCGATGATCCGATCGTGCTTAGATCGGGCGCGGTATCGCTCGAATCGCTGCGAGAAATTGTTCCTGCGACCCTGTCGCATAAGCCCGATCAAAATGAGACCGCTCGCAGTCCGGGGCTGAAGCATAAACATTACGCACCGAATGCGAGAGTCGTAATAGTGGAAGCCGAATTCGAATTTCCGGGTTCGGGATCAGGTGCATTCATCGGAGTTGCAAGGCCTATCGGCAGCCCAGAGCTGATGCAAATCTGCGTATCAGCCGAAGATTACGCCCGTTCGGTCTTTGCATTTTTCCGCGAATGCGACAAGCGAAATATCGAAACGATTTACTGTCAGGCCATCGCTGAAATCGGTATAGGAGTCGCTCTTATGGACAGGTTGAGGCGAGCGGAATCAAGATAGCTTTTCATTTTGCCTGCACGTAAACGATCGCAAGCTCGCCGTTGTCTTTCAATACTTTAGCCTGAAGCAGCGGACTGTCCAATAGTTGCTTCAAATATTCGAGCGGCACCAATACCAATGCCGGTTTGCCGCCATTTCTTCTTAACTCGTCGAGCACATCCGAAGTCCCGAGCAATTTCTTTTGCTTGCCGGTGTTGTCCCGCAGAAGGCGTCCCGGTGCGTAAAACTCGGCATTGTGCGAGATCACATGCAGAGTCAGTACGTTTTCGCTGTTATACCCATTTTCGTTCGACGCCGCGATCAAACCCTTTACCGAATCGGCGTCCGCAAACCGAGGCACGACAAATAGAATTAGTGCAACGACGACCACAAATGTCGCAAGTCCCATCGCCTGAACCAACCTCGCCCGCATCGCGCTTTTTTGAATAAATGCGAATACGCAAATCGCGGATATAATCAACGCCGGCGGAAGGGCGGGAAGAATATATCCCGGAAGCTTTGAGCCCGAAAAAGAAAAAAATACGACCGGCACGAGCAGCCACGCTAACGAGAACCGGATAAGGGGAGACGGGGAGACGCGGAGACGCGAGGACTGACTTATCATTAACTCCGTGGGCTTTGTGTCTCTGTGGTGAAATATATTCCTTACTAAATCCCATATTGCAGCTGCAAAAAAAGGAAGCCACGGGATTGTCATCAGCGGCAAAACCCAGAAGAAAAAATAAAATGGCTGCGGGTGGAAATATTTATTCGATGTGTATCGCTGAAAATGATGCTGGATAAAAAACTCGTCAATAAAGCCCCAGCCATGCCGCTGGTACATTGGCAAATACCACGCCGATGCAACGGCGACCGACACGATCGTTCCCCAAACGAGGCTGAAAATAAACGCGCGGTTCGGAAATCGCCAGGACAGCAGATAGTAAAAACCGACGATCGCAAACGGAAAAACGATCCCGACCAAGCCCTTCGCGAGCAAGGCCACGCCGATGAAAAAATAGAATGCAAAAAGTGGAGTGTAGATGCGGAGAGGAGTGCCTCTTCGCTCCCCTTCGTTCAAAGGAGGGGTGGTTGCGTTTCGCAGACGGGGTGGTGCGGGTGGTTGAACGCGAGTATCAAAGATATAGAAACTAACGAGAGCCGCCGTTATCGGAAAAGTGAGGATAATGTCGAAACTCGCTCCGCGTGAAAAAACGATGACCCCGATGCTCGAGGCGGCAATGAGTCCCAACCAGTTGGCAAATTCTTTGCGCCGAGCTTTATTTCTTTGAGCATTATTTTCAACGCCTAAAGTTAAACCACCCGCTACCGCAGGCGGTTCTGACAAATTGCATCCGAGTATCCAAAGACTTAACACCGTCCCCAAACCAAAAAGCGCCGATCCAACCCGCGCCGCAAATTCCGAAATACCAAAGGCACTGTAAGCCGCGATCTGTAGCCAATAGAGCAACGCCGGTTTTTCGAACCAGTGAAATCCGCCGAGCGTTGGCGTGATCCAATCGCCCCGTTCAAACATCTCCCGTGCGACCTGCGAATATCGCGATTCATCCGGTCCCAGCAGCGGAATTGTGAGCCCGAAGAAATACACGAACACCACGACCGCCACAAAAAGCAGCGGTGGAAATGCGGAACGCGGAAAGCTGAATGCGGAATCGATCTTTGTCATTGAGAAAGACTTAGCCGAGAATGTAAAGTATCACTGAATTAGTTTTTGGATTCAAATACACCGAATGAACGAATTCCGCGGTCCGCAATCCGCAATCCGCATTCCTCGCGTAGCCGCAATTGGCGTTGGAAGCCTTGGACGTCATCACGCGCGAAATTATGCCGAGTTAGCCCGCGATGGCCGCGTTGAATTCGTTGGCGTTTGCGATACGAACGCGGAAACATCCGCTCAGATCGCCAGCGAAAACGGCTCGACACATTACACCGATTGGCGCGATTTGCTCGACAAGTCAGATGCGGTGTCGATCGCTACGCCGACCGAAACGCATTGCGAGATCGCCTGTGCATTCCTATATCGCGGCGTCCACGTCCTGGTCGAAAAACCGATGTCCCTTGCCGTTGCTGAGGCAGATAAGATGATAGTCGCGGCTGAAAAGTCGGGTGCAAAGCTGATGGTTGGCCAGTTGGAGAGATTCAATCCTGCAATGGTCGCTCTTCGACCGCACGTGACAAATCCCTTGTATTTCGAGATACACCGCGTTTCGCCGTTCCCGAACCGTTCACTCGATGTCGATGTCGTGCTCGATGTAATGATTCACGACCTCGATGCCGTGCAGTGGCTGGTCGGAAACGACGTAAAGGTTTCCGAGATTCGCGCCGTCGGAATCCCGGTCATTTCGGATAAGGTTGACGCGGCGAATGCCCGTATCGAATTCGAAAACGGAGCGGTGGCGAACATCACCGCATCGCGCATCGGCACCGAGAAGATTAGAAAAACCCGATTTTATCAGACAAACTCGTACGTCGTTTTGGACTACGCGACGAAGTTCGCATCCGTAACCTCGCTGAATCCCGATGCATCACACCCACTGCTCGGAATCTCGATAAACCGGCTTGAGATCAATGATGTCGAGCCGCTGAGGACGGAGATCGAAGCGTTCCTCGGTGCCATCGAACGCAACGAACCTACGCCAGTTTCGGGCGAAGACGGCAGACGCGCGGTGGCACTGGCCGTTGGTGTACTCGAAAAGATCGAAGCTCATCGCAATCGTTTAAATATGTGATTGGAGCGAAGCGTGAATGGAGCGCAAGCATCCCTGCTTGTGGTCCAGTCAGAAAGAAAGGGGAGCGAACTCCCCTTACAAAAATCAACTACATGAAACGTTCTCAGGCCGACGCTTCACCAGCTTTTCCGCCTGCTTGGGCGGCTGCCATCTCTTCGCCGATTTTTTTCAGCCATTCTTGAGTTTTCGCAACTTTTTCTTTTCCGTTAGGACTGTCCATTATTACCTTCTCAAGATGTTTGAACGCGTCCGGATTTTCAAATTTTTCTCTTAACTCGGCAAGAAGCGGCTCGATCTTCGCAAAGATCATAATATGTTCGCCCGCCGTGTCGTTGAACATATCGGCGTCGATCGCCCCGTGGTTCACAAGCGAAGCCGCCATGTCCCAATACGACGTAACCATTCTCAGATAGCCTCCGACCTCCGGATCCATCATGGTTTGCCAATATTGGTCAACACTTGTCGGGTTGAAGCTAAACATCCAATCTCTCGCCTCTCTCATTTTCGTCTCGCGGCGAAGATCATAAAGTTTCAGAATTAAGTCTGCGGATTCTACTTTGCTCATACTATCGTTACCTCCAAAAAAAATTATACCCGCAGTCTATTTCTATAATTATTTTGTGTCAATTAGTCTAGAATGAATTTAAGCTGGGTGTAACAAAAGTGGGAACCTGCGGTCGATAATATAGTGTGCAAGAACAAATCTCATCATTTTTACAGGAACGAATCAACGTCAATGATTTCCCATCGGCCGTTTATCTGGTCGCGGAAAAAGGCGAGATCGTGTATCAGGATGCTCTTGGCTACGCTGTTGTCGAACCGGAAAGGATCGAGGCGAAGATCGATACGATATATGATCTGGCGAGTTTGACAAAGCCGCTTGTGACAGGGCTGCTCGCTGCGTTATCGGTCGATGATGGTGAGTTGGATGTAAGCGGTGTAATCAAAGACTACCTTGGTACCGCTAGTCTCGATTGGCAGCAGGGTACTACTATCGGAAGTCTGCTTTTCCATTGCTCGAAGCTTCCTGCGTGGAAGCCATTCTATCTGTTAGTTGACGATCCATCCGACATTGCGGAGTACATTCTTGCTACGCCGCTCTATCCAGATCAGGAGGCTGTAACGTATAGCGACCTGAATTTCATACTCTTGTCACACATCGTCACCGGTCGAATAGGTTGGCCGTTTGATCGGATCGCAAATCGTAAAATATTCGAGCCGCTCGGACTGAAGAACACCTTATTTAATCCCGACCCGAAATTGCGATTCCGCATTGCCGCAAGCGAAAAGGGAAACGAGTATGAGAAACAGACTTGTATCGAACAGGGCTACCTTCAGCCATTTACACCACCCCGTCTGCGAAGCGCAGCGACCCCTCCGACCACCCATCCTAAGACAGGAGGGGAGCTAAGAGACTGGACCGCAAGCATCCCTGCTTGCACGGACGCGGAGCGTCCGAACGTGCCGCTTAAAGGTGGAACTCTGAACCTATTCCGCACTGAGACGATTTGGGGCGAGGTCCATGACGGAAACGCTTATTTTATGGGCGGTGTTGCCGGACATGCTGGGTTGTTTTCTACCGCCGAAGAAGCCTTCAAGATAGCCCAGCAGTTTTTACCGAACTACACAAAACTGCTCAAACCCGAGACCTGCGAGCTGTTTCGAACGAATTTCACCAAGGGAATGAACGAAGACCGCTCCTTCGCGTTTCAGTTAGCGTCAACGAAAGATTCCACCGCGGGAACAAAGATGTCGCCCGAAAGCTTTGGGCATAATGGATTTACCGGAACAAGCCTGTGGATTGACCCGATCAAAGAACGCATCTTTGTGCTCCTCACAAACCGCACGCACAATCATCCGCTGCCTTTCGTCAACATCAACTCGGTCCGCCGCCGTTTTCACGACCTCGCCATCGATCTTTTAGACAAAAATAGATAGCAACGCATCTAAACTATTAGTAATCAAATTCGTCGCTTTCCCCAAAGTGACATTCTGCTCGGAGAATCGAACGTTATGAAAAAGTTTGCTTTTGCGCTTTTCTGCTTTGGGATGCTAACAGTGGCCGTTTTCGGCCAAACCAGCCGGTCAACCCGTCCCCGTGTCGCGGCCACACCTGCACCGCCGCTAATTCAAGGCGAAGTGCCTACAACCAACTCGGGAAGAAGGCCGCCCGTATTGCTTGGCGATCCATCCTCGAAAAAGTCGTTGCCTGCGTCCACGCCTGAAGCCGTCGCCGGTGACGACGAGGTTATAAGGGTCGAAACAAACCTCATCACAATGCCGGTGTCCGTGCTTGATCGCGACGGACGTTTTGTCTCCGGCCTAGGTCAAAACGATTTCCGTATATTCGAAAATGGCATTGAGCAAAAGGTTGACTACTTTCAATCGGTCGAGCAACCGTTTACGGTAATTTTGATGATCGACGTCAGTCCTTCCACCGCGTTTCAGATCGACGAGATCCATAATGCGGCAATTACATTCATCGATCAGCTTCGACCGAACGACAAGGTTATGGTCATCGCGTTTGACGATACGGTTCGTGTTCTTAGCAGGGTGACGGGCGACAAGGCTTCATTGCGGCGGGCGATCAACCAAGCCCAATTCGGCGACGGGACGAGCCTTTACGAAGCGGTCGATCACGTCATCAGCCGCGAACTCCGGCAGATCGAGGGCCGCAAAGCCGTTGTTCTCTTTACCGATGGCGTCGATACAACATCACGGCGGGCGACGTATCAAAGCACTGTCGCAGATGTCGAGGAGATCGATGCTCTCTTTTACCCGATCCGGTATAACACCGCTCGTGATGGATTCGGCGGCGGCGGTTGGGGCGGCGGAAGCGGCAATCCGCGTCGTCGAGGCGGAAACGGCGGAAATCTGGGCGGCATAATCGGGATAATTCTCGGCGGAGGCAATTTCCCCACGGTGGGCGGCGGCGGCGGAGGCAGTTCCGCCGAATACGAAACCGGCCGCAAATATCTAGAAACCTTAGCGCAACACAGCGGTGGTCGGAGTTTCGAAGCCGAATCAACCTACAATCTCGATGCGGCATTTTCCGGTATTGCCGAAGAGCTTCGCAGACAGTATTCGCTCGGATACTATCCCGAGAAAGTGGGCGCGGTAGGCGATCGCAAACAGATTAAGGTCCGTGTCATGCGGTCAAATCTTGTCGTCCGGGCCAAGACCAGCTATATCGTGGGTCAAAATAATAACAAAGTTGCCGGAACTTAATCGGACTCGGAATTCCGAAGACTGGGATAGAGCATCTTTTCTCGCGTGTCAAAGCATCGTATACTCGACCTGCCATTTCGAGTGCGAAAATGAATAAATGCTCACTATTGCTTTTGGCTGCGATACTATTTGGCGGAATTTTTGATGCTTCCGGCCAGTCGCGCCGAGTTTCGCCGCGTCCATCGAATGAAAAGACGAATCAACGCGACCCGGCACGCGCGGCCACACCGACACCAACGCCCAACGACGATACTATCGGCGTCGAGGACAGCGGAGAAGTGATTTCGGTTGATACGAAGCTGATAATGATCCCGGTCCGTATTCTAGACCGCAAAAATCGCTTCATCCGCGGGCTTGTCAAAGAGAACTTCACCGTATTCGAAGACCATATCGAGCAGGAAGTAGCGTATTTTACCAATGAAGCGCAGCCGTTTACGGTTGCACTTGTTTTGGATATGAGCTACTCGACGACGTTCAAGATCGAAGACATCCAAAATGCGGCGATCGCATTTATTGACCAGCTTCGGCCTGAGGACAAGGTGATGGTCATCTCCTTTGACGAAGAGGTTCACATGCTTTGCGAGGCTACAAACGACCGGAAGCGCATATACGGAGCGATTCGGAGCACAAAGATCGCAACAGGAACCAGCCTCTATGAAGCCGTCGATCTGACGATGAACTCGCGGCTCAGATCGATCAAAGGCCGCAAAGCGATCGTGCTTTTTACGGATGGAGTCGATACTACCAGTAGAACGTCCCACGACATGCAGAATCTACGTGACGCGATGGAACTCGACGCGCTCATTTGTCCGATCCGCTACGACACTTTCGCCGATGTACAGGCTATGAAGAACAAGTTACCGATCAAGCTGCCGGGCGGTATAACGTTGCCGGGTACAAATCCGGGATCGGTTCCGCGGACCATTCCGCGAAATGATCCGAGAAGCGATTCGGGAAACGATCCGTTTCCGGGAACGCAGACGAGGCCTCCCATCGGCCCGCCGGGACAGAAGGGAACGACTGTAGAGGAGTATGAGTTTGCGGAAGAATATCTAAACCAACTTGCCCTGCGAACCGGCGGGCGCGTTCATCTTGCGACAACATTGGGCAATTTGAACGCCGCATTTGCGAAGATCGCCAGCGAATTGCGTGAGTTTTACAGTCTTGGTTACTACCCGAAGAGCGAGGGCGAACCGGGAAGTACGCGCAGGATCAAAGTGCGTGTAAATCAAGAGAATGTCGTCGTGCGGGCACGTGACAGTTATGTGGTCGCAAAAAACGACAAGCGTGCGGTAGCGGGGCCACGCTAGATCTCCGTACCATCGGGAATTACGGCCCCTTTCGGCACAATGATTATACCTTCGCGTATGTAGTAGCATCCATTCTCGCCGTCTTTGAATTCCGTCCCCGCATTATTTACCAGGCGTACGTTTTTGCCGATCCTTACATTTTTGTCGATGATTGCACGCCTGATGATTGAATTTTCGCCGATTCCGATATGCGGTATATTGCGTTCCAGATTTGAACGTATCTCCTCGATCGATTCAAAGAAATCCGAACCCATGATTATCGAATCTTCTATCCTGACGCCTACATCCAACCGGCTTCGCAGCCCAATTATAGAATTCCGGGCATAAACTCCATTTATGATGCAGCCTTCGCTTACCATTGAATTGTCGATGTCGCAGCCGTGCAGTTTCGACGGCGGAAGGTAACGGGTTCGCGTATAAATCGGATCCTCGGTGTTGAAAAAATTGAACTTCGGCAGCGGCGAGGCCAGATCGAGGTTAGCTTGGTAAAATGACCCGATCGTTCCGATATCTTCCCAATAATCCTTAAAAAAATGGGCCTGTACATTCAGCTTTTCGATCGCCGCCGGAATGATCTCGCGGCCAAAATCGATCCACGAATTGTCCGTTTTCAAAAGATCGACGAGCCGGTTGTAGTTGAAGACATAAATTCCCATCGATGCGAGAAAAGGCCGTTTAGCCGCTTCGACGTCGTCGAGGCCAAACTGGGTTGTATCGACCCGCATCGCCTCAAGAACATCGCCCTTTGGCTTTTCGCTAAACTCGACTATCGAGCCGCTCTGTTCCGTCTTGAGCAGTCCAAACTCTTCGGCCTCCGCCGGGTTACACGGTACGACGGATATCGTCAGGTCGGCATTTGTATCGAAGTGCCGTGCAAGGAATTTGCGGTAATCCATTCGGTAAAGATGATCGCCCGACAATATTAAGAGCGTATCCACCCGCCAATCGCGCAAATGAGGCAGCATCTGGCGCACAGCGTCAGCCGTTCCCTGAAACCAATCCGGATTATCTTTCGTCTGCTCGGCTGCCAGAACTTCGACAAAACCCGAAGAAAAACTCGAAAAGCGGTATGTCCGGGAAATATGGCGATTGAGCGACGCCGAATTATACTGCGTCAGCACAAAGATCTGAGTAATGTCCGAATTGATGCAGTTCGAAACCGGAACATCGATCAGACGATATTTGCCGCCGAGCGGCACGGCCGGTTTCGAACGCTCCTGCGTAAGCGGAAATAGCCTCGAACCGGCACCGCCGCCCAGAATTACCGCAACTACATTATCGTTTTGACCCATAGTATTGAGATAAATGTTGGACTCAGAAACACTTTTAGAATAGCCGTAAAGCCACAGATTTTTCAAGCGATTCTCGGCGCTTTACGAGTTTATTGACTATTCATTGAAATTCCGCCGCCGACCATAAAATTATTTGCCCGAACCGTTTGGATTCTAATAAGCTCGTTATTATGTTAAGTTTTCAGGGTTCGCAAAGTTCACGGCCGCACTGACGACCGACTACTGATTTATGTGGTATTGGACAAAGATTCTATTCCTGATTTTCGTCGGAGCGATCGTCGTATGGCTCGCGTACGAGCTAATCACGTTTCCAAGTATCTCTCGACTTCAAAACGAAAATCCGACAACTACCTCGATGATTGAATACCGGTTGTCCGAAGCTCGTGCGGAAGGTAAAGAACAGCGGAAATTTCAGATTTGGATGCCGATGGATCAGATATCGCCGAACCTCGCGAAAGCAGTGCTTGCCGGCGAAGACGCACGTTTCTTTGAGCATCACGGGTTTGATTGGGATGCTATTCAGAGTGCCTGGGATGAGGCCGTTAAGGAAGGAGAAAAGGAGGCCAAGTCCGAGGGCGATTATGACCCGGAGGACTGGATACCGCCGATGCCGAACTTCAAACGCGGTGCCTCGACCGTTACCCAGCAGCTTGCCAAAAACCTATACTTGTCCGAGGACCGCAACTTCCTCCGCAAAGGCCGCGAAGCCGTCTATACCTATTTTATCGAACGCAATCTATCCAAAAAACGAATCCTCGAGATCTACCTGAACGTCATCGAATGGGGGGACGGCGTTTACGGAGCTGAGGCCGCATCGCGCAACTATTTCAAAAAGTCGGCTTCAAACTTGACACGCGAAGAGGCCGCCTATTTATCGGCTATGATTCCAAGCCCGTTGAACGTCTTCAACCCGGCCAAAAACAAAAAACGAGTCGTCCGCCGCCAACGCGCCATCCTGCGCGGAATGAACAGCATTCAGCTCAGATATTAGGGTGAATTCGGAGGCAAAACCGCCATCCGTCGCTTCGTCGCGCCGACCACCACGGTCTCAAACCGGTAGGGTTAAGGAGTAACATCCCGTCTTCGACCGCCTCGGCCCGAAGCGGCTATCATTCCTAAGAATAGGGAGTCTCTACGAAAAGGCCTCGTTTCAGGTTGAAACGAGGCCCTTTTTTTATTAGTGATACCAATCGTTAGTTGGAGGCACCTTTGGCCTTCGGGCCGCCGGTTAGTTTCAATTCGTCGACGATCCATTTGGCCCCGCCAAATTTTTCGGTTACGAAGAGGACGTAGCGGATATCGACTGAGATCGTCCGGTTGACCTCGGCGTCGTAGTAGAAATCGTTGCCGAGGCCTTCGAAATTGCCGTCGAAGCAGAGCCCGACCTGTTCGCCGTTGCCATTAAGTATGGGCGAGCCGCTGTTGCCGCCGATGATATCGGTGGTCGAGAGGAAGTTTAGCCCCACCGTGCCGTTCTGGCCGTAACGGCCGAAATCCATCGTGTTTTGCAGATCGCGGAGCTTCTGCGGGGCGTCGAACGGTTTCTCACCGGTGTCCTTCTCCAACATGCCCTTCACGGTGGTGAACGGCGTGCGGTACTCGGCTTCGCGTGGCGTGTAGCCCTTGACGTTGCCGTACGAGAACCTTATAGACGAGTTGGCGTCCGGGTAGACAACGCCGCCCTTCATTTCGGTCAACGCCTGCATGTAGAGGAGACGGAGACGGTCGATATTTGCGGCAAATTTGGCGCCGCGGGCGGCGAGGGCTCCGCGTTCCTCGGCGAGGCCCTTGGCAAAGGCAAGGATGTTCTCACGTTCGGGTTTGAAATCCATTGTCCTCGGTCCGTAAAGGCCGGCCGTCGATTCAGCGGAAGAGTATTCGCCGTTGACGATCGTTTCGACAAAGGCGGCTTCGGCATCGCGGCGTGCCTGTCCCTGAAACATGCCGAAGAGTTTCTCGGCCGGTGCGAACTTCTGGCTCGCGGGAAGCTCATCCAATGACTTTAAGAAGAACTTGAGCATTTCGGACTCGTGGGCAGGTTCACGCGTTGCGTATGCTTTCTCGATCGTCTTGAGCACAGCGGCTTTTTCCTCGTCCTTCATTACCTTGCCCTGAATCTGGGTATAGAGCACGGCGTTGAGAATCTGGGGGAAGACGACCATCGAATTCGGGTCAGGGAGACGGCGGACGATCACATCGCGTTTCGATGCGGCGTTTGTCTCCTCGGAAATCGATTTGATATCGGAGAGCAGAGTGCCGTATTTCTTTTGGCGGTCCGGGTTGGCGGCGATCCATGTCGCGAGGCGGGACTCCTCGGCCTGACGCTGCTGGACGACGTTGGCTCGGATAAGGCGTAGATAACCGCCTTCGAAGGCCTTGCGCGAGTTGTCGAAGTTGGCTATATCACCCTGGAATGAGATGCGCTTTTCCTCATTAGACGAGCCGATCTTGCGGAGCGAATCGCTTAAGGCGGTGAGGAATTTGGTAAGGAAAGGGAAGTTGGCATCGCGGGCGTATTCGATCGACTGGCTCTCGCGGTATCGCGTTGTGCCGCCGGGGTAGCCGAGCACAAAGACGAAATCGTTGTCCTTCAGGCCGCCGATGTTCATCGTCAGATACTTTTTGGCCTTGTAGGGGACGTTGGCTGGCGAATACTCGGCCGATGAGCCGTCCGGTGCGGTGTAGGCACGAAGGAAGGTGAAATCACCGGTGTGGCGGGTCCATTCGAAGTTGTCGGGGTCGCCGCCGAAGATGCCGATGTTGCGGGGCGGCGCGTAAACTACGCGGACATCCTTAAACTGCCGTGTCTGATATTGGTAAAAGAAATAACCGCTGTCGAGCATCTGGATGCGGATCATCGAACCGGCCGGGGCTTTGGCTTGCTCGGCCTTTTGCAGATCGTCGATGTTCTTCTTGTACGCGGCGGCCAGGGCTTCGCCCGTGAGGGATTCGGTGCCGGTTTTTATTTTGGCTGTGACATCGTCGACACGCTCGGTGATAAAGATCGAGTAGTCCTTCGCGCTGATTTCGCCCGCACGATTATCGGCTTTAAAACCGGTTTCGACAAGGTCTTTGTCCGGCGTCGACGCCGAAACCAAAGCGTCAAAGCCGCAGTGGTGGTTCGTAAGGATAAGGCCGTCAGGCGATACAAACTCGGCCGTGCAGCCGATACTCAGGCGTATAACAGCGTCGGTGAGGCCACCGCCGTTCGGATTATAAATCTCCTCGGGTTTTATTTTGAGGCCCCTTTTTTTGAGAGGCAGCCCGGCGATCTGGCCGGGAGCGAACATGCCTTCGTCAAAACGGGCAAAGCTAAACGATACCGACGAGAGCACCACGGCAAACGTCAGAACACTTGAAAGAAAAACATTCTTCGATTTCATAAACTGGGCTTCCTTTTGGTAGAAATTTGAAACTCCGGCAAAACGTAAATTATAACTGTATAAAAGATACTTTGGCTAACCAACAAAAAAGCGAGCCGGATATTCGACTCGCTTTTTTGGTAAGTGGTTGTTTGTAAAAGATTAACCGGCGATCTTTTTCAGCTCGGTTGGTTCCGGCGGAAGGAAGCGGCGCGGGTTGATTGGGTGATCGTTCAGCCGCAGCTCGTAATGAAGGTGCGGGCCGGTCGATCGGCCGGTTGAGCCGATAAAGGCTATCATTTGGCCTCGCGTTAGCGATTCGCCAACTTCTACCTCGATCTTCGAAAGATGTCCATAACGGGTTTTCAGGCCGTTGCCGTGATCGATCTCGACCATTTGGCCGTAACCGCCCTTCCAGCCGGCTTCCGTGACGATGCCGTTGGCGGGTGCGATCACGATCTCGCCGCGGTCACCGTCGATATCCATTCCGGCGTGAAATTCGTACGTGCGGCCGCCAAACGGATTGCGGCGGAAGCCGAATTCGTTATTGATCTTGCCGGCGTGTGCCCAGATCGACGGTATAAATGCAGGATCGCTCGTTGTTTGAATAACCTGAAGCTCTTTGTCCATTTCAGCGTCTTCAGTATCCGTTTCGCCAGGTGAGGCGGGGCCGCCGCTGTTTATTGAAAAGTTGTCCGAGTCCGTTGGACGGGAATAATCGAAGGAACCAGGCTGAGACGGAATGCTTGCCGAAAGCTGAGTTTGCACGGGAATGTCAGATCCTGATAAAAGGTCCGAATGTGCCGAAGTTGTGTAATTAACTACTCCTAAAACGCCTATGCCAAAGATCGATATACCAAAAAATATGCCGAATATGAATAAACTATTACGCAGAAGCTGTTTTGAAACTTCTACCCTGCGAAAATAGATCCTTGATTTTGATGAATGCGATAAAAGAAAAGTGTAAGACTTGTCTGTACTCTGCATTATGCTTTTAAGCTCCTTTTAATGATCACGTACCGGGAAAACAAGTGTCCGGCACACGGAATCACGCAAGAATAGCCGCGAGCGACTAACGCGAAACCTGAAATGTTAATAGTTATAAATAAAAATAAACTCTAATTTTGTGGGGTAAGCAACCAACAAAACTGGTGTGCGAATTAATTTGGTTAGACCTATTATAAACACGAACCGCCGAAAAAGGCAAACGTTATGTTCTCGCCCTTTTCGACGGTCCTCTGCAAAGTGAAAATATACCAAACCTTATTGCTTGGGGCGGCGCGATTCTCTAAGGCCGCGCAGCACCAATAATCCAACTCCTATGATGAGCGCAACGAACACGACCACGATCAGGATCTTGAGCGCTCCTGTAATAAATGCAATAAAACCGATGATCGTTTTAAGAAACACGATGACCAGCGCGATCAGCGCCAACAAGCTTCCCAATAATCCAGTTGCTTTTAACCACATAGGCGTAAATACTGCTCCTTAAAAAATCTATCGTATCTAATTGAAACCCTATCTTGCAAATAAAATCGTCAGTCCATCGCGGATTGCCGCGGGTACGCGGCGTTGCCATCTTTGCGGAATTTACTTCGCGCTGTTTGCGGTAAAACTCTTTTCAAACGCGAAGGACGCAAAGTTTTTCGCAAAGTTCGCTGAGCGGATTTATCCGACAACGCAGTAAGTCTATTTTAGCGGTTTTTCCACCCGCCGGCTCGCCCTCTCGAAATATCGGTAGTCTCAACTTCGTAATCCTCGCTGCGATAACGATTCTCGCCAGTCGGACCAGGATATATTCTAGCTGGTCTGGCACTGTCAAAATCCGCCCATCTCTGATCATCCGCTTTCGGCTTAAAAATATAGCCGCGAAGAATATAAATGCCAAGCCCGATCAACATCGCCGGCAACAGTCCACGCATCAAACCGTTAAGGTTAAATACATTACGCAGCAAAAATCCGGCGCCAAGAACGGTTAGAACGATTCCCCAAAGCTTTGGGTTGCCCGAAAAACGCTTTACGAAAATGTCTTCGGCAACATCCGGCGTCAGGCCCGAACGGATCATCTGGGCCGTTCGCCAAGCGTCAAGAGCGGCGAAAAGCCACATGCCCACGAAACCCAAAACGAAGATAAACGTGCCGCCGGTCAAGATTGCCATCTGAAAAAGACCGACAAATACGCCAAAATAAACCAAAGCCTTTACAGTTTGACCGTTGTAGGCGGCGCCTAGTCCAGGACAGACGAAAGAAAGTAAAGTCGCAATAAACGGCGAAGTCTGCCTTTTAACAAACGGAACGTAGGAAGATTTATTCTGCTGGCGGAGAAGGTCGACGCCCAAAACGATACAGTCCTGACAATACGGAAAACCCTTGATCCGGTGATCGCACGCAGGACACAGAGGCTTTCCGCATCCATTACATTGCACAACTGCTGCATTTTGGCTGTGATATCCACAGTTCATTGGCTATTTCCCACCTTCATTATCGACGAATCTTGTGCCGGTAACCGGCTCCTGAGCCGGCGGCAGTTCCACTTGTTTTCCACTCCAGGCGTCGGAGCCCTGTTGATATGTCTGCTCGGCTAACGCATAGCTCTTAGAGTAAACATCGGCCAGCGAGCCATCAGCCGAAACCGTTTGGCTAAATACGAGAAACGCAAAAGCCATCATCATCGCAACCGGGGCCAATTGCGGTACCGAGATAGGGAACTGCAGCCCGCGAATCCATTCGGCAAACTGTGAAACTCTTGAAGCCTTAACCGCTGCTGCCCGTACCGTGCCTATAGTCTCTTGCAGGATTTTTTGATGCAGACCCTCCGGCAAAAGCAGTTCGTCCATTTTGTAAGTTACGCACGCTGCCATAGAGCGAACGACCTCGCCCGGCAAGTCGGTACATTGTTCACAAAGAACCGCATGGCGTTCCCAACGGTGAAAAACCGGAGCCGGAAGAAATCCGTCGAGATAATCAGTCAGATGCTCTTCAAAATCGTTGCACGCCATTGCCGATTGCGGCATGGTCATCTCAAGAATACGTGCTTCCAGCCGCGTCACCGGCATTTTCGGGTCCGCGATCTCACGGCAAACCGCAAGCGATGCCTTGACCTCGTTCAGGAGCGAATGGCACAAAGGGCAGCTCAAAGCATGTGTCGCCACCGCCTTTTGCTTAACACCTTCGAGCGTCTTGTCCAGATAATCGGTCAATAACTCTTCGAAATGCGAGCAGTTTATTAAATTTTCCTTTTCATACGGCATATAACCCTAACCCCTTGAACAGTTTCTTCCTAATACTTCTTTGACGACTGAATCTGAAAAGATTTGCCTCATTTCTAAAAACCGCTAAATATTCCCTCAAGAATTGCGCCGAAGACGTGGCTGAGAATTTCGCCGATGGCGCTCCCGGATAGCATCGCTTACAGCCCTCCAAGTCCCAGTGCCCTCATTCATACTAGATCGTCACAACTCTCATGCGTCTTAATATCTTCGCAAGCTCGATCCTTCCCCTATTTATCCGAGACTTGACCGTTCCCTCCGGTATTCGCAGCACATCGACGATCTCCTGATAGCTCATCTCCTCTATGTCACGCAAAATGACACATGTTTTGAGATCGGACGGCAATTTGTCGATACCTTCCTGAACCTGATTGGCAATCTCTCGCCGTTCCATTTCCTTGTGGGCGGAATTTCCGACCGCCCGCAGATGATAGGAATGGTCGTCAACGGCGTCGGCCATCGAATTTTGCGGATTACGTTGCCGGTGCCGGTAATCGTCTATTATCAAATTTCTTGCCAGACGAATCAGCCAATTTGAAATATCGCCCTGCTTCGGGTCGTATTGGTCAAGTGTGCGATAAATACGGATGAAAACTTCCTGAGTCAGATCCTCCGCACCCTCGACACTCGAAGTGAACCGGTACGCCAGATTGAAGATCCGTCGCGAAAAACCCGAGACAATCTCTTCCCACGCCACGCCGTCGCCCGACCGCGCACGCCGTATTAGCTCCGCACCACCGTTTTCCACCACAGCCTTCAATGCTTCCAACCTTCTATCTCTCCTAAAAGCAATTGCCCTTCGCGAATAGCAACAAAGCAATAAATCCGGCTCTGTCAATGCTTTCTTACGATAGCAAAAGACTAAAAGTTCCAACTAAAATATATATCGATTCAGACATAAACACGACCGGTAGGCAGTGTGTTTTGCTTTTTGTTCGTCTCGTCTTGTTATTACTCGGTTCGAATCTTCTTGCAGCGGGAAAATGCAACGCAGGCGGAATGAAAGGCTTTAATCTCCGAATAAACGGAACAGCAATTATCGAATAGAACAAAAGTGAGCTAAGAACCTATTCCCCGCCCGCCCAACTCAATTCGCATTTTTTTAATGAATACAGTATCTTTTTCTCTTTGCCTGGCGTAACACTTTTGTTACTCGGAAATGTCTTAGTGCAGTCTCATATTATTATTAGATTGATTTAGTTTTCACGAATAATTTTGCGTAAGTATATTAAATTCATACTCCTTTTCTTGTTTGCGGTCTTTCTGTTTTGGTTTTTCGGGCGGAATCTCGATTGGCAGGAGGTAACTCAGAGTCTTCGAAAGGCCAATCCGTATTACCTGTCGGCGGCCGTCCTAATTATTTGTGTCGGCTATCTTGTACGTGCTATCAGGTGGAAGGTTCTGCTCCAACCCATCACCGAAACAAGCCTCAGAGAACTTTTTGCGACGACGACGGTCGGATTTGCGGCCATATTTCTCATTGGCAGAGCAGGCGAAATAGTGCGCCCGATGTGGCTACCGATGCGTGATAAACGGGTTGGGCCGAGTGCCGCACTCGTTACGATCGCGGTCGAGCGGGTTTTCGACTTGGCATCGCTGATATGTTTTTTTTCCATAAGCCTTATTTGGTTCCGGGCACCCGCCGGGCGCGAGACGGAATTTGCATCTATCAAACTCGCGGGCAATCTGCTGCTTTTGGGTGTATTTCTCGGCTTTGTCGCGTTGATCGTTTACCATCGAAATTCAAAGAGCATTATTGAATGGTTTGGCCCGATCATCGATAGGAAATTTATCCCGCAGCGTCTGCGTGCCATCTTTTTGGGCCTACTGCGACAACTCGCAACTTCGCTGGACATCTTGAAAAGCGGGCGGGAGATATTCTGGGTGGGACTATGGACCGCTGCTCTCTGGTTGTGCATTGCCGTCCCGACATGGCTGGTTATTCTTGCGTTCAATTTGCCGCTGAGCTTTGTAGACTCGATCTTTGTGATGGGAGTCGCGTCAATGGGTTCACTGGTGCCGACTCCGGGCGGCGCGGCCGGGGCGTTTCACGCGGCGACAGCGGGCAGTTTGCTGCTGTTGGATGTCGATCGCGAACGGGCGGCGGCGGTATCTATCATAATGCATTTGGTTTATTTCGCCCCGGCAATCGTTTTTGGGTTATATTATTTCGTCCACGGTGATATAAGTATTGAGCGATTCAGGAGCCTGCTCTCGGGCGACAATGCTGTTGATGAGATAGAGTCTGAAGCACCGAACGATAATGGACAATTAAGAAAGGAAAATTGAGGACTAATTCCAAATTCCAAATTCCAAATCTGAAATCTGGAATTCGGAATCTGAAATCCCTATGCGATGCCCGTTTTGTGCACATATTGAGGATAAGGTGGTTGACTCACGCGAGGCAAAGGACGGCGATTCGATCCGCCGCCGCCGCGAGTGTCTCTCGTGCGGTCGGCGTTTTACGTCCTATGAACGGATCGATGAAATTCCGTACATGGCCGTCAAAAAGGATGGAAAGCGGGAAACCTTCGAACGGGGCAAAGTGCTGTCGGGGCTTCTAAGAGCAAGTGAAAAACGCCCGATTTCCGTTACTCAGCTCGAAGGCATCGTCGATGAAGTCGAGAAAAACGTTCAGGATTCGCTAGACCGCGAGTTGGCCACAACGGAGATCGGAAAGATCATAATGCGGCGGCTGAGGGCAATGGATAAAGTAGCGTACGTTCGGTTCGCATCGGTCTATTTGGAATTTGAGGACGTTTCCGCCTTCATGACCGAACTCAAGGACCTCGTTCAATCACGCGACCGACTACCTGTGAAGAAACCCAAAAAAAGTAAGAAATAGCGGGTGGTTCAGTATCGAAGTTGAGTGCTGCTGTCATGATTAGATTTTTAATTCCGCAACTAATTGTTTTTTTATTTTGCACGTTATCGGCCGCGCAGACGCCAGAGCAGTCCGCTCATCCTTGCCCTGTTATTTCGGTTCAAGCTCCAGGTGGCATAATTGAACCCGGCGCTCTGGTGAAGTTTACAGCCACAATTTCCGGCGGTGATACAGAGCGGGTCAGATACGCATGGTCGATTAGCAAAGGAAAAATTGTCAGCGGGCAAGGTACCAATTCTATCAATATGGTTTATTCGGGTTATCCGCAAATGACGGCCACCGTTGTTGCAAACGGACTTCCCGCAGGATGTCAGAACACGGCTTCAGAGGTTTATGATTTTACTATCGATCCCGGTCCGATAAAACTGGGAGAAATTGCCGGTTCAGGGTATACGATCGGTAAGAGGCTCCTCTCCAAAATTGAAAAAGAAACTCGAGAAAATCCGAACGCCCAACTGTACGTCGCATTGCAGTTTGAGGTGGGGACATCGGACAATTTTATGCGGCGAATCCGTACCCGTATCGCGAATCAACTCAAGAAAACAAGGATCGACAAAACTCGAATAACCTTTGCAATGGCGGACACGGGTGATAAAAGCGTTCGGTTCTGGCTGATCCCTCCCGGCGCCCATAATCCGGCAATATAGACAGTTAGCGTGAAATAGCGCCGGAAGCGAACTAGTTCAACTCGAACCTAAGTTTAGTCTTTCGACGGTTTTTGTTTTTCTTGAAAAAAGAACGAGAAATAATCGTACATCGACCAAATTGCGGTGATCACCGCTACCCACAAAGCTCCCCGGCCGATCAAATAACCAAAAACCTTCCAATCATTTGCCGTCATTGCAAAATGGGCCATGTTCGCAAAGGCTGTACGCACCTCTTCAACTTCCCAAAAACGAAAAGCCGGATATTCGAGTCCAAAGTTCGATACGGGCGGAGCTCCGGTCGCGCCCGCTACAAGCAAGGCAACGATCGCCACGCATTGAGCCCACATTTTCAGCTTTCCGATGTTTTGGGCCTGAATAATAATACCTTCGGACGCGGCAACGGAGCGCAAGCCTGTAATGATGAATTCGCGGGCGACAATTATCACAACGGCCCATGACGGAGCCAGATGCTTTTCGACCAACACGATCAGTGCAGCCGAAACTAGGAGCTTGTCGGCGATGGGGTCGAGAAACTTTCCGAGCGTCGATACCTGATTGCGGCGGCGGGCGAGATGGCCGTCCAGAATATCCGTAAATGCGGCGACGAGGAAGATTATGACCGCCAAAACATATCCGCTAATACCGAGCCATTGATCCGCAACCGGCGTCAAAAGCACCACGACGAGCAGAGGCACCACCACTATCCGGCCCAGAGTTATGTAATTAGGAAGGTTCACCGCGTTCTCTCAAGTGTATGTTGTAAGTTCCGAAAGTTCAAGAAATTAGGTGGGGCGTTTAGACGACGGCTTGCCGTCGCAGGCGGGCAAGCCCGCCTCTAAACGACGTGGAACACAAGCAAAAGGCGGACCGAAGCCCGCCTTTTGCTTTGCCCCTTAATAAAACGATCACGGCAGGAATCCAAGCTGTGAAAACGTGCCTGGGAAATTAACTAAATTCGGGAACACCGCGTTCAGGGTCGTTGAATCCTGCGGCAAGCCAAACCAGCGTGCGAGCGTTGCCGCATATTGGTCTACCGAGGTGGTCGGCAGCCAGCGTCCGCGGGGAGACGTTCCCGTGTCAACATCGTCACTGCCGCCGAGCGTCAAGGTCGGATAGTAATTACCCGATCCGTCCGGCCTAAGGCTGCCGTAAAAATTGCCGCCCACAACCGATCCGCCCATTACGAGCATGTGATTTCCCCACGCGTGATCCGAACCCACCGTTGCGCCCGTGCCCGCCGGATTGAACGTTCTCGCAAAATCCGAAAGGGTGAATGTCGTGACCTCATTCTGGATACCTTGCAAAACCAATTCATCCCAGAACGACCGCATTGCCTGGCTAACCTGGGTGAGCAAATTCGTCTGCCCTGTCAACTGGCTGGTATGCGTGTCAAAACCGCCGATCTGCACGTAAAATACCTGCCGGTTAACATTTAAATCGAAACGGTCTTTGATCAATCGGGCAACTTGTTTGAGTTGGCGACCGATACCCGTGTTCGGAAACACTGTCGTCACATCCTGCGCGGTTGCCAGAGCGGTATTGGCCGCCATAGCAAGATCCGTCACATGGCTGGCGGCCGCAATGTAATTCGACGAAAGATCTTGTGTTCGAAGAGAATTAAAGGCCGTTAGCCTGGCCGGGCCGCCAGTATTCGTAAAGCCCGCCGGATTAAGCACGTTCGCGAGCGGTGTATTTGAATCCGAAATCGCCAACGGGAGTGTTGTTTGTCCAGAGGTAAATAACTGGGCACCTGCTATCGACGTCACCATCGGTATCAGGGCTGTCGCGTTGCTGCCGGCGGTCATTTTATCCGAAACCCGGCCACCCCAGCCTGTAAAGGCCTGAGATCTTGCATTGCCCGTCTGAGATTGAGTCACCTGATCCGAATGCGAGAAGAGCTGGTACGGCTTTTGTAGCGTATTGCCGGTATATTGGGCCTTTGTCATCGGAAAGACAAGATTTCCGACGTTGACGACTGCCCCAAGTTTGCCTTGTCCCCAAAGATCATGGATGCCGTTATTTACAATAGTGGTGCCGTTTTGCGTCAACGGCCCGAAATTCGGATGAAGCCCGTAGGTCAACCCTCCCAACCGCGGCACCGAGATCGGCAGCAGCGATGCCTGCGGCAAAGCAAGCCCCTGTGTGTTCCGAGCGGCCGCATACGCAGCATAATTACTGATTCCAGTATCGTTGTGATTGGGAATGATCGTGTTGTTGCCGTCATTTCCACCCGACCAATATAAAAGGACAAGGGCCTTATAATTCGCACCGCCTTCCGGTTGGCTGTCGATCACCTTCTGAGCCATCGCGCTCATCATGCCAAGGTGATGCATCTGAGTGGCCAGTGAAACCATGCCCAGTGCACAGCCGCCGGATTTCTTCAAAAAGTCACGTCTTGAATTATTCATATTTTTCACCTCTGCACCTGGAATTGCGACGATGTCGCGACTAAGTAAACAGCCTGCCGTGTCCGGTTTAGGAAATCTGTCGCATTGACCGAGGGCATACCATTGACCGCCGTCATTATCGTGGATTTCATCGTAGCGGACATAGTTCCGTGCATCATTCGCCGGTCCAGTTCGTCGACCAACTGGTTGCTGCTAAGGTCGGCGGTGGCCAAAGCCTGGAGGTCAGCGAAATCAAGCGAAGTGCCGTTTGGACGGTCGGGTAAACTGACGGGTATCGGTGGGGACGAAAATACCATCGTATTGATGAAATTTGCCCGCTGAATCGATGTCCCGGTCGTCATTAATGCAAATTCCGGCCCGAGAAGGGAAGTGTTCGGTATCACATAGTCGGGCGGATAGTAGTTGAATACCGTAGGCGAACGGAATGGCAATTGTCCCATTCCGATAAATTCGCCTCGCTGGAAAAATACACCGTCGCTTTGAGAAAGGCCGTCGGCCGAACGGACGTTGAAGGTTCTGAGAATATTCGTGGCTAACAGAGCCGGCTCACGCAGTTTTCCATAGTTAGGATCGGTTTTTGCGTCACCGCGTGCCTCCGGATCGAGCAGGATTGCCCGGATAACTGCTTTCAAATCGCCGCGAACACCGAATCCGTTATTGTTAAAGACCGCAGCGACACGTCCAACGTAAGCTGGGGTCGGATCGCTCGTAACCATTTGCTGGATCAAATTCTTACTGATGTATGGTCCAACATTCGGATGATTGAAAATGTTGTCCATCGCCTGATCCAGCGAAGCAGCGGCATACGTCTGGATATTCGCGGCGCTGGTGCAATTCGCACAAGCGGCAATATTTGTATTATTCGGTGGAAAATTAGAATCAGCGGGCCAGCTCAACAATGTCTTTGCCGTCAGATCGTGGTTGTTTGTATTCGTAATGATCATCGGGTCGATGAAATTTACGGTACCCAAAGCCAGATTTGGACAAGTGCCGACAGTATTACAAAATTGCCAACCCGTGAGTACTTTTGTCAGATTATTAACGACATTTTGATCGTAAGTTGGAATAGGGTTATTCGAACCGTCAAGCTTCAGAGTGCCATTCTGGTTGAGCAGGAAGAGGCCGACGGTGAAAAGCTGTTTAATTTCGCGAGCATAATTTTCGTTGGGGTTCGTCTTGGTGCTCCGGGCCATGTCAAGGTAATCACCCATCGTCGGATTCAGCGTCATTTGCTTCATCAAGTTGCGAAAATTACCGAAAGCATTGGCCGAAAGTATCTTGTGATACTCGACCATGTGCCGCGACTGCTGGATATCGACACCGGAAGTAACCCATATCTGGCTCAACGCCCACGCAACGCGGTGGCGAAGCTGCGTATCACCGTAAAGTTTCTCTTTCGAGTCCCACGCTTGTATCTGATACATAGTGTAGGTGTCACGGAAACAAGTTACAGGAACATCAGGCGTCACTGTTTGATCGTTGTCGCAATCCGCCGGCGCATTGCCTGGTTTCAGCGGCTGATTTGGATAAGGATTATTTGGGGACGGATAGGTAGCCTCAAACTGCTCGGCAAGCCATGTTCGAATACCGATTCTTCGAATTCGCGAATCGAGGGCCGCGGTCGGCCCAAAGGCTGCCTGCTCCAAAAATCTCATTCGATCACCCGACCAGCGATAGCCGACGTATTCGGGAGACGCAACTTTTTCCGAGCCTCGGTTAGAGTCGCCGTTCAACGTTCGTGCATACAATGCCGAATACGGAACAGCGTCGTCTTTGATTGAGCCGCCCGTTGTTCCGTAACCCAAGCGAACACGGTCGCTGGTGAGGCCTCGCCAAGCTATTCTTATAAGTACATCGCCGTCAGCCGCTGGCGGATCCCAATAACCGACTTCGTCACGCAGTTCCATCGTCACGGCGTATGTCGGCACTCGCGCCTTTACCTGATAAAAATTGGTTACCGGAAAGCGGTACTGCCGACCTTTCGAATCCTCCACGATCACACGGAAAGCATCCGCTCCTTCTCCGTCCATCAAGTCAACATTCGTCACAAAAATGACTACCTTTGAGTTCGGGGGGAAAGCTTCGCGGTTTGGCGACGCAAGATTGATACGCTTGGTTTCGTCTGCCGGAACCGCATAAGCACGCTTCGAGCCCCTGGCTCTCAGCAAAACCGGTGTAGGGGAATTGGGGTCAGGATCATCCTGCGCAAAGGCCGGGACCGAGACAAAACAAAGAACAAAAACTGCCGTGAAAATTCGCAACAAGCCCTGCGATTTCATGCTAACCATACCCTTTCCTCCTTACTAACTTTGTGTGTAAAGCAAACCTTTCATTCAGTCTGCCTGTTGACCAAACGTAAAAGCGCAATATGACGTTGTTAAAGAATATTTAACAACCTAGCCGAAATCGGCAGAGAAAACAAGATGTTTATTTATCATCGACCGATTGAAAAAGCATTCCTTAGTGTTGTTAGACGAAACTTGAGGGTTCTTGGTCTAAAAATTGTAAAGATTTGTCAATTGAATATTTTAGACCTAGTATCTTAAAAATGTCCAATCTTATCAAGATTCCAAGACCCAAAAATTTTAGTTTTCTGCATACGGTCAATGGGCACGGGTGGAGCGACCTCCTGCCTTTCGAATTCGACGAAAGCACCGGCAAGCTCTGTTATGTTTTTCGCAGTGCAAGATCGGGAATAGCTGTATCGGCGAGTATCAGAGAAGACGGCGAAATGCTCAGGATCGAAACTTCGTCCGGCAGTTCGGAAAGCGACGAGGTTTTGCGAAACGTCCGCCATATTTTGCGATTCGACGACGATCTTGATGATTTTTATTCGACAATTTGCAAAGATGACGCCTTCGCGTGGGTCCAGAGGGTGAACGCCGGCCGACTGCTGCGGTCCCACTCCGTCTTCGAAGATCTCGTCAAGACCATGTGCACGACTAACTGTTCATGGGGACTGACAAAAAAAATGACCACGAATTTGGTCGAAAAACTGGGTGATTCCGCGCCGGACGGGAAACTCGCATTTCCGACGCCGGAAGCTTTGGCGAGTGTGCCGGAGGCCTTTTTCCGCGATCAGATCCGGGCCGGATACCGTTCACCGTATTTTGTTGAATTGGCCGAGGCTGTCGCGAGCGGAAAGCTGGATACTGAAGCCTGGCTCGTTTCCGAATCGTCGACGGCGGAACTCAAAAAAGAGATTAAGAAAGTCAAAGGCATCGGCGATTACGCTGCGGAAAACCTTCTGAAACTGCTTGGCCGGTACGATGGATTGGCCCTTGATTCGTGGCTGCGGGCCGGATTTTACAAAAAGCACAACGGTGAAAAGGTCTGTGCCGACAAAAAAATCGAGAAGCACTATAAAAAATACGGAAAATGGCAGGGCCTGGTGATGTGGTGCGATATGTCCGGCGATCGGTCTCGGGGAAGCTAGAATCAAACTTGACGGTCTTCGCAAACCCTTTTTACGTAATTATTTGCGAAAAGTTTTTTGAACGAAAGGTAAATGCTTTATCGGCTTTTCCTCATGTGAAAGCGTCTGAATTTCGTGCGGCAAGTTTCTACAGGAATCCGGTTCGCAAATTGCAAATTTACTTAGATAGCGGATCGTTAGTCTGTATAGCTTCGTTCCTCGGCCTCCGTCGTCGTCGGCATTGAGATCAACTCGATCGGAAAGGTGTTTTCTACAAACTGCAAATGCAGACGGGAACGGCCGTCGCGTAGTTCCTGGCGATTACAGACGACCGCAAGGCCCGAAAAATCGTATTGTTCGCTGATAAATTTGACCCTGTCTCCGACGTGTACATCTAACGATGAAATTACTGCCGCCCCGCTTTTGCTGATGTTCTCGGTGGTCGTTCGTTCGCCGGAAAGCGAGGTATTTTGGGCGTTGATAATAGCAAGGTAGTGATCGACCGCGTGGTAAAAGCGAGCATACTTACGGGGCTTAAATTCTTTCGCCGCCTCTTTGATCTTCCAAAGTCCGTCGTCAGTCATGCCGCAAATACGGTAACTTTGCGTCGGGTCTTCGCGGTAACTTTCGGGCGAGTGTTTGCCTATAAAAGCGACGCCCACATGATATCCGCCTTCTGCATCAGCCGGCAGCATATGGCAATGCTGCACCAGGCCCCATACTCGATACAGTTCTTTGTTGTGGTCGTAACACCTCAGGTGAGGATCGAGTGGAAACATAACTGAAACGAGGCGCCCTAGTTGACACTCACGTTTAACGTAAAATCCAGCTCCGGTCGATGAGGAGCTGATAACGTCCGCCGTTTCTTTCCAGGAATCGTCTTTCGATTCTTTCACCTTGATGACCGCATACAATGATGTTGAAACCGAATCAACCGTTTCCTCTACACATTCCGCTAGAACTGGCATTTAACTCCTCCGCAAAATAAAAAAGATATTACTCCGACCAATAAACACTCACGATTTATTCAATACCCTCAAGGGGGAACAAGTGATCGATAAATTCCAAATGAAGGCGGACGATGCCGTCGGCTCCCACTCGCTTACCACGTACAACCGAAATGATCGTTATATTGAAGCGGTCGCTTCTAACGCGCAAAAACGAACCGGTCTCGACATTGAATGAAGTAAAGACCGCAGCTCCGCCGAGACTCAGATTCTCCGTCACACTTACTTCGCTAGCCGCCACGTCTCCGCTTTCATCTAAAAGTTCCAGTATCAGTGGCTCGGGGATCGCAAAGCGGGAATGGCGCCGCAGATAGGTTGGAAGATCACTTTCATCCGCCATAGGAGCCGCTTCGATAAGCTGCCATAACCCGCCATCATCGCGATGGGAAAGATCATATAGCATTGAGGGGTTTTCGACGAAAGCCTGCGGGGAATTTTTGCCGATAAATGCGACACCAATGGCATAACTTTCC
Source organism: Chloracidobacterium sp. (assembly GCA_043722725.1). Lineage (GTDB taxonomy): Bacteria > Acidobacteriota > Blastocatellia > Pyrinomonadales > Pyrinomonadaceae > OLB17. Next base: position 2,478 of record JAYSON010000062.1, on the reverse strand, counting down.
GCGCCGGGATTTTCCGTAATGGGAATACAACGCCTGACAAGGCCCCAAACGCGGTATTGAGGCTCGAGATAGTCGTAACAGCGTAGCTGGCGCGGCATGGGTACGTTGAGCAGGATGAGGCGACCGCGTTTGACCGGGCGTTTCAAAATGAAACCGGCACCGAATGCCGACACGTCTTCCAGCCGAGTGATCTCGTTCCACGAAAATTTGTTATCGACCTTGACCTCTACGCGCGTTGGCAGAGACAGTTCGTAGCGTTGTATTCGTCGGTTATCTTTCTCTGTTACGGTAGTTGACATTGTGGAGACACCAAGCGCCGAATCGGCGACATGTACGAGTTCGCAAAAAGAATATTAAAGGAAGCGGAAAGCAGGGCTTTGTAAAGGTGTTACAAGTTGCGCATCAGGCCCGATGCCTGTAAAATAAGAATAGCATCAATGAGTTTCTTTTTTCAAGTTTTTTAATTGTCTGCCCGTACACCAATCCGGAAAGCAAAGTATTACCGATCAAGCATTTTTAGCATATTTACATGGATTCAATCATAGACCGCAATCAAATAAACATCGACGATGAGATGCGCCGTTCGTATCTCGACTACGCGATGTCCGTAATAATCGGCCGCGCCTTACCGGATGTCCGTGACGGGCTCAAACCGGTTCATCGCCGCGTGCTTTGGACGATGCATGAGCTCGGCAACACGAGCAATAAGCCATACAAAAAGTCTGCCCGTATCGTTGGCGATTGTATGGGTAAATATCACCCGCACGGCGATCAGTCAATTTACGACACACTCGTGCGTCTCGCGCAGGAATTTTCGATGCGCTACCCGCTGGTTGATGGGCAGGGGAATTTCGGCTCGGTGGACGGCGACAATGCGGCTGCCCAGCGATACACTGAAGTACGCCTGCAAAAGCTTACAAACGAAGTTCTTGCGGATATCGAAAAAGAAACGGTTGATTTTCAGCCGAACTACGATGAAGCGTTACAAGAACCGAAGGTTATGCCGACGCGCGTTCCGCTGCTGCTGATCAACGGCTCGGAAGGAATCGCGGTCGGTATGGCGACGAAAATCCCGCCGCATAATCTGACCGAGATCCTCAATGCGACACTCGCATTGATTAAAAACCCAGACATTACAATCGACGAGCTTATCGGCTTCGTTCCCGGACCGGATTTTCCGACCGCCGGATTTATTTATGGACGCGAGGAAATTCACCGGGCCTATCATACAGGGCGCGGGATCGTGCAGATGCGTGCCCGTGCCGCCATCGACCGCATCGGCCGCGGCGAACGCGAAAAAGACGCTATCGTCATTACCGAAATTCCGTATCAGGTCAACAAGGCCCGCTTGATCGAAAAAATTGCCGAGCTTGTGCATGAAAAGAAACTCGACGGCATTTCAGAGCTTCGCGATGAATCCAACCGGCTTGGAATGCGTATTGTTGTAGAACTGAAACGTGATGCGATCCCGCAGGTTGTGCTCAATAAGCTGTACAAATTGACTCCGATGCAGTCGTCGTTCGGTATCATTAGCATTGCAATTGTTGACGGCCAGCCGAAGCTTCTTACACTCAAACAGATTCTGGAAGCCTTCTTCGAGTTTCGCCGCGAGGTCGTCCGCCGCCGGACTGAATTCGATCTCCGCAAGGCCCAAGCCCGGGCACATATATTGGAAGGCTTGAACAAGGCGATCGATGCACTCGATTACATCATCCCGCTTATCCGTAATTCCCGGGCGGTAGACGAAGCAAAACTTTGGTTGACGGCAAAGTTCGCCGGAATCGACGAGATAAATAACTGGCGCGGCGTTGCTTCGGACAAACCGATATCGGACTTTTTGAAGGATCTGCAAAGGATAATCGGCGAGCTTGGATTCAGCGACATTCAGGCGCAGGCCATTCTTGATTTGCAGCTTCGCCGTCTGTCGGCTTTGGAACGCCAAAAGATACTTGATGAATACGAAAGCGTAATCAAGTACATTGCGGAGTTGGAAAATATTCTGCAAAACGAAAGCGTGCTCCGGCAGGTCATTGTCGATGAGCTTGAGGAGATCAAAAAGAACTTTGGCGATGCCCGTAAAACGGAGATCATCGATATGGGCGTGGACTTCACGATCGAAGATCTCATTCCCGACGAAGATGTCGTTATCACCGTGACGGTCAACGGTTATATTAAGCGAACGCCCGTTTCAATTTATTCACAGCAGGGACGAGGAGGCAAAGGCCGGCTCGGTGCGACGGCGAAAAACGAGGACATAGTCGAACACCTGTTTATTGCCTCGACGCACGCCTTTCTGATGATATTTACTGACAACGGCCAGGTCTTCAAGATAAAAGTGCACGAGATACCCGAAGCCGCTCCGGCGGCTCGCGGTAAAGCGGTCGTAAATCTGGTTCAGCTATCGTCGGAAAGAAAGCTTGTCGCTGTAATGCCGGTTCGTGATTTTAGCGAAAAGACATATCTCACGATGGTGACTAA
>JAYSON010000061.1:0-2336 GCA_043722725.1 Chloracidobacterium sp. | reverse complement strand
TCCGCTCGTCGGGTGATTATTAATGATCGCCGTGTAATGCAGCCGGGCCTCGGCAAAATTACGGTTGAATTGATAGATCTGGGCACGTCGAAGGTGTTCGTAATCGGTAAGAGCCGGAGCCGTTTTCCCCGAATTTGCGGATCCGACGGCCAATAGATCCAAACCTTTCACCGCGTCGAGCGCAAAATCGTCCGGCTGAGCTGGATTTGCGAGGTTCGTGATCAGGCCGGTGAACTGTTCAACGGCTGCCGGAGTATTACCTGCTCGTAAGTAAGATTGAGCGAGCAGCAATCGGTTTTCACGAATGATCGCACCTTCCGCGGCGGGTCGGGATGTATTTGTTTGGGTTTGACCCGTGGAAACAAGCAATCCGTTCAATAGTTTGATCGCTGATTCGTAATTTTTGCTTTCAAACCAGCTTCGAGCAAGGCGATTCTTCGCGGCACCGAACAACGAACTCTTCGGCGAAAAAGCGATCAGCTCCTGTAAAAACACGCGCTCAAGCATTAAATTTCCGGAAGAGAGCGCTATTTGTGATAAACGCCAAAGCGCATATTCCTTTAAGACGGAATCGCGGGCGACAACGGTCTGATAATTTGCCATCGCGGCCGAAAAATCACCGGTCTTTTCGAAAAGACGTGCGAGCAGATAATCGTGGTTATTCAGCTTGAAAATACTGGAGTCGTTTGCCTGGAGGTTTTGGAGTTCGGTGATGGCCGCCGGATAATCGCGCTCGTCCACGGCTTTGCGAATTTTGGAATGAATTTCGGCAGAATCTTGTGCGTAGAGTGCGGGCGAAAATATCAGTGCGACAAGCAGAATAAATCCAAACTTCTTCATTCGGTAATTTTAACCTTAATCTCGAAACAAAAAAAGAGAAGCTCCAAAGAACTTCTCTCAAGGGGGCGCATGCACGCAGCGAGGGAAATTTTACGATCGTGAAACCGAGCTTTCTTTTGCACCGATCGAATTTAGGGGAATATCGTTTTCGTTTCCAAAATTAAATGTTCTAAAACGCGGCTGGGAGCTTTCATATATAAACCAGACGCCTTTTCGGAATACGGCGAAATCGATCTGGTCGTCTCCGTCATAATCGGCCGGAACGGGAGTCGCGTCGGCAAAACCCATGTAAAACGGCTCGATTTCTTTCGTTTCGCTGTTCAGGACAAGCCATTTGTCGCTCCGGTAAACAGCGATGTCGGCTTTTCCGTCTCCCGTATAATCTGCCGGAACGAGTAAATCGGTGCCCGCGTTTCCGAATATCTCGGTTCGTAAAGCGCTCACTTTACTATCGGAGATCAGCCATTGATTGCCCTTCGAACGAAAGACCGCGAAATCGGATCGCTTATCACCGTCATAATCTGCCTGCACGGGAATGTCGCCGAATTTTCCCAGCGAAAATATCGACGCTTTGGTTTGGTCGTAGTTGTTTAATGAACGTAACACATACCAGGTACCGGTCTCGGGACGCCAAACGGCGACATCCGCTTTGCCATCACCATCGTAGTCCCCGGGGACAGGAATATCCTGGATCGAAGCCGTAGATCGAACCGTCGTAGTTCCCCATGAAACCGAGAACGATTGATCGTCGCCGCTGCGTTTAATCGACCAGACGCCTGTTTCGGGTCTCCAGACGGCGAAGTCGGTGGTGCCGTCGCCGTCATAATCGGCCGGAACAAGAACATCGGTCGACGAAGCGACCGGCTCCCGCGAAAAAGCATGCTTGGCATCCGACGAATTCGAGTGCCAGGTTGCCGTTTTTGGACGAAAAACCGAGAACAATGCCTTGTCGGCCGCGTTCACCTTAACTGTCGCCAGTAAGATCACGAAAAGCAGTCCGAAAATGATAGGTATTTTGATGTGGGACATAACTCGTATTGACGACATTTTAATAAAAAGAAAGACGCGGAGCTTTCAGGTTTTTGCGGACGTTAGGTGTCTTTCTGCCATAGCAAACTGACAATTGACCGATACTTCCTGTAAACTTGGAAAATTCATTTTTATGACGTCACGAATACTAAGCGGCAAGCCGATTGCCGACGCGATAAAAGCTGAGGTTGCCGAGGAAATTGAAACGATTGCACGGGATCATGGGTTTCGGCCATGTCTTGCGGTCGTGCGAGTGGGCGAAGATCCGGCTTCGGCCGTTTACGTCGGCAGTAAAGTAAAGACGTCGGAAGAATTAGGGATAATTTCCGAGCATCACCATCTTTCGGCTGAAACGTCGCACAGCGATCTGCTGGCGCTTGTCAAAGATCTGAACGCTCGTGATGAAGTTGATGGAATCTTAGTGCAATTGCCGCTGCCACCGCAGATAAATGCCAGCGAGATACTGG
>JAYSON010000060.1:0-3516 GCA_043722725.1 Chloracidobacterium sp. | reverse complement strand
GTCTCTCAGTCTTCTCTGTGTCCTCTGTGGCAAAAAACTAATATGTCAACAGCAGTAGAATTACTTACAAATCGGGAATACAAATACGGCTTTGTGACGGACATCGAAACGGAGACGATCGCGAAGGGTTTGTCCGAAGACACGGTACGGCTGATTTCATCGAAGAAAAACGAGCCCGAATGGCTGCTCGAATTTCGGTTGAAGGCGTTTCGGCAATGGCTCAAGATGACACAGCCGGACAATTGGGCAAATTTTCAGTATCCGAATATCGATTTTCAAAATATTTCGTATTACTCGGCGCCGAAACAGAAGGTGAAAAAGGCGAGCCTGGACGAGGTCGATCCTGAATTGATCAGGACGTTTGAGAAACTCGGCATTCCGATCACCGAGCAAAAGATGCTGGCAAATGTTGCCGTCGATGCGGTTTTCGATTCGGTTTCGGTGGCGACGACTTTCAAGAAGAAACTTTTGGAAGCGGGCGTTATTTTCTGCTCGTTTACCGAAGCGGTCGCGGATTACCCGGAACTTATCAAAAAGTATCTCGGCTCGGTCGTGCCGGTGAATGACAACTATTACGCGGCTTTAAACTCCGCCGTGTTTTCGGATGGATCATTTGTTTTCATCCCGAAAGGCGTCCGCTGCCCGATGGAGCTTTCGACCTATTTCCGCATAAATACGAAGGATTCCGGGCAGTTCGAACGGACGTTGATCATCGCCGAGGAAGGCGGTTATGTCGCCTATAACGAAGGCTGCACGGCACCGCAGTTCGATACGAATCAATTGCACGCGGCGGTTGTCGAGCTTGTCGCCCTAGACGACGCGGAGATTAAATATTCGACGGTGCAAAACTGGTACGCCGGCGATGAAAACGGCAAGGGCGGCATTTATAACTTTGTGACAAAACGCGGCGCGTGCCGCGGCGTCAGATCGAAAATTTCGTGGACACAGGTCGAGACCGGCTCGGCGATCACGTGGAAATATCCGAGCGTGATATTGCAGGGTGATAATTCGATCGGTGAATTTTACTCGGTCGCATTGACCAACAACGCCCAGATCGCCGATACCGGCACGAAGATGATTCACCTTGGCAAAAACACGAAATCGACGATCATCTCGAAAGGAATCTCGGCCGGGAAATCGAACAATTCCTATCGCGGGCTCGTAAAAATAATGCCTAAGGCCGAGGGAGCGCGTAACTATACGCAATGCGACTCGATGCTCATCGGCGGCAAATCGGAGGCGAATACGTTCCCGTACATTGAGGTGATGAACAATACCGCCAAGGTCGAGCACGAAGCGACGACCTCAAAGATAAGCGAAGATCAATTGTTTTATTTGCAGCAACGCGGCATCTCGCAGGAAGATGCGGTTTCGCTCATTATCAATGGGTTTTGCAAGGAAGTGTTTCGCGAGCTGCCGATGGAATATGCGGTCGAAGCGACGAAGTTGTTGGGATTGAAGCTTGAAGGGAGTGTGGGTTAAGTTGAATAAAATTTGTCACTAAAGAGCATTGGTTAGGCTGGAATAGTCAGGATGAAAAAGTTTCGAAAGGGCATGTATTTAAGCGAATCGGAGAAACAAAAAATCATTGAGATTTGCAGGCGCAATGACATTTCTTATTGCGCTTTATTCGGTTCGTTCGCACGCGGCGACGCCACCGAGGAAAGCGATATTGATTTACTTGTTAAATTTTCAAAACCGGTAGGGTATGCATTTTACGGCGTTGCGGGTGAACTGGAAGATGCATTAGGACGAAAGGTCGATTTGGCAACCGATAATATGATCGGCAAGTATATACGCGACAATGTCATGCGCGATCTACAAAAGATATATGAAGAAACCGAACAATCCGCTTCGTCTCCGGCACATTCTTGATGCGATTGAAAGAATTTACAGCCATTTAGATGGTTTTGAAGTAAATAGTTTTCAGGTGGATATCAAGACTCAGGATGCGGTCGTCCGGCAGCTTGAGATAATCGGCGAAGCGGCAGCTAATCTAACACCGGAATTGCGTAAAGAAAATTCGCACGTTGAATGGCAATCCGCAACGGCGGCACGCAATCGGTTGATTCATGGATATTTTGATGTAGATGCGGAAATGGTTTGGGATATTACACAAAACGATTTGCCGGTATTAAAAGTACAGGTCGAGAAAATCTTAGAGGGTTTAACATGATCAAAGTGCAGCCCGAAAATCAGCCGCGGCCGAAAGGGCATTATTCGCCGGGGATTGTTCATAACGGGCTTGTATATGTTTCGGGGCAATTGCCGATGGATTTGGTGACGCGGGAGCCTTTTACGGGTTCGATCGAGGAGCAGACGGAGTTGGTGCTGCGAAATGTTGAGGCGGTTTTGCGGGCGGCGGGGAGCGATTTGGATAATGTTATTCAGATGACGATCTATGTTTCGGATTTGGAGCTTTGGGGAAAGGTCAATGAAACTTACGCCCGCGTGATGGGTGAGCACCGGCCGGCGAGGGCGATCGTGCCGGTGAAGGATTTGCATTTTGGGACGCAGATCGAGATTCAGGCGATCGCTGCGGTTAAAGAAGGAGATTAGTCACGAATTACACGAATAGCACGATGTGGAATCCTTCTTATTCGCGACATTAGGGCAATTCGTGGCAAAAATTGCGATGAAATTGGAAATTTTTCAGGTTGATGCATTTACGAGCGTGCCGTTTGGCGGGAATCCGGCGGCGGTCGTTCCGTTAACGGAATGGCTGCCGGACGAGACAATGTTCAAGATAGCGGCCGAGAATAATCTAGCGGAGACCGCTTTTTTTGTGAAGGAAGACGGTAATTATCACATCCGCTGGTTTACACCTGCGGTCGAGGTAAATCTGTGCGGCCACGCGACTCTCGCTTCTTCGCACGTTATTTTTAACGAACTAAAGCTGGAAGAAGAATTTATTCCTTTTCATTCGGATCGCAGCGGATCGCTGGGCGTAAATAAAGTCGGCGACAAGCTCATTCTCGATTTTCCGGCATATCCAATGACTGAGATCGAGCAAAGCGATGAGCTCGCCCAAGCCGTCGGCAAAGTGCCGGTGAAGATTTGGGAAACACAGTGCAACATGGTGATAATGCGGCTCGAAAGCGAGGAAGACGTGCGATCGGTAGAACCGGACTTTCACGCACTGCTGAAAATTCCGTATGACGAGGTGATCGTGACCGCTCCGGGCGATGATTGCGATTTTGTGTCGCGAATGTTTGCACCGCGAATCGGCATTCCGGAAGATCCCGTTACGGGTGCGATACATTGCTCGCTGATTCCATATTGGGCGAAAGAGCTAGGCAAGGACAAACTGTTTGCACGGCAGGTTTCAAAACGCGGCGGCGAGCTATTTTGCGAGCTCGCGGGTGACCGCGTAAAAATCGGCGGACAAGCGGTGTTGTTTATGAAAGGCGAGATATTTGTCGGCGCGGAATCTTCGGCGGCGGCCGCGTAAATGTGATGGGCGAGAGGGATAACATTCAAATTCGTCGGGCAAGGCCTGAAGACGCAGCAGCAATT
>JAYSON010000059.1:0-1684 GCA_043722725.1 Chloracidobacterium sp. | reverse complement strand
CCGAGAATACACGGCTTCGCATTACTTATTAGTGTTTACAACCGTCTTAAACGCCATTTTCGCCAACTTCCATGTCCGGTTCCAATCGATCTTGCCGCTTTCGTCGCGGCCCATCAATTTAGCGACAAACATCTTGCGGAAATCATTTCCCTCGCGGCGAAGCATAAATTCTTTTGCGTAAGGCTTTGCCGTTTCGAAGAAATTAAATTCCGGATCGGTGATGATCCCGATGCCTTCCAGCGTCATCAGGGCACGCATAATATAGGTAAAATTCGACGGCAGACGGAACGGGTAATCGTACATGACATCGGCTAGATCGTACGTCAATTCCTTGAAATTGACGTCCTTTAGTTTCAAATTCAAATGAAACTCGAACATCTTCTCAACGATCGGACGGACACTGTCCGCATTCGAACCCGGTTTGAGAAAATCGAGATCGATCAGATCCTGCGCGATGCCCGCCGGGTCCTTGCTCACGACGTGAAAAAAGGCGTCGATCATCTTTGCCTGCAACTGCGGCGTGATCCGGCCAACCATCCCGAAATCAAAAAAAGCGAGGCGGCCATCCGGCATTACAAGCAAATTTCCCGGATGCGGATCGGCATGAAAAAAGCCATCTTCTAAAAGCTGTTTGAGATAAGTTTTGATAAGTAGACGGTTTACTTTTGCCGGTGAAACACCAAGGCGTTCCTGCTCTTCGAGATCGGTAACCTTGGTGCCATGGATAAATTCCATCGTCAAAACCTTCGAAGTCGTGGCGTTCCAATAGATTTTCGGAACATGAATATTGTCCCAATTCTTAAAGTTTTCACGAAAACGCTCGGCATTCTTGCCTTCCATGGCGTAATCCATTTCCTCGTGAATCGTGGTATCAAATTCACGAAGCATTCCCGCCCAATCGGCATTTTCATTAAGCTGCGGAAACTGTTCGGCAAATCCGGCGACTTTACGGAGAATTCCTATATCGCCTTTGACTATTGCTTCGAGATTGGGCCGCTGCACCTTGACCGCGACTTCTTCGCCCGTAAAAAGTTTTGCCCGGTAAACCTGCCCAAGCGACGCGGCCGCGACCGGTTCGAGCTCGAATTCCGCATAAACTTCGTTGATCTTCCGGCCTAATTCTTTCTCAATCCGGGCAAACGCGACTTCATTGGGAAAAGGCGGAACATTGTCCTGCAGTTCGCCTAACGCCTTGACGAACGGAAGCGGCAAAAGGTCCGCGCGTGTGCCCATCGATTGCCCAATCTTGATAAACGTCGGGCCAAGTTCGATAAGCTTTTCTTTGAGCCAGACAGCCTGCTTTTCCTGATTTAACTCCTTGTTCCGTTCACCGCCGATAAAGAACCAGCGAAGCAGCAGCATAAGTTGGTGAAGGAACCAGAGCCTTATGCCGTAAAGCTTTTCGCCATACACAGCCATTCTCGTCAGGCGTTTAGCAGTCTTTTCCCGACCGCTGGCGTACTTTAACTGTGCCGCGTGATGAATGTCGTACTGGTCAAGATAAAGGTAAAGCGAAAGCTTTCCGATCACCCGCGATACCTCGAAAATGCGCAAATAGCCGCGAAGGCCGACATATCTTCGGCCAATCTCGGCTTCGCGTTCGGTCAAAAATTTCTCTTCCGCTATTAGATCTTCGTTCGCAACCTGCACGGCGATGGGAAGTTGTTTCGTCGAAACGAGAACT
>JAYSON010000058.1:0-4163 GCA_043722725.1 Chloracidobacterium sp. | reverse complement strand
GCCGCCGTGATAATACCCGAAGCCTCGAACATTCGGCCCAAGGTTATTCCGCCGGCTATCAGCAACAATGTTGACCAATCTATCCTTGCGAGGTCGTCTTTTTTAAGTATTCCGGACAGAAAGATGAAAGCGGCAGAGGCAAGAGCAACGACCGCCGAAGGGATTCCGTGAAGTGGTTCGGTAAGCCAAAGAATTGTGGAAGCCGCGAGTACGGCCAAAAAGCCAATGCGCCTTCGGCGGGAGCTTTTGTCCGGGAGGTCCGCTACAAGAACCTCGAAGGTTCTTTCCGCAACTGAATTCCAATTACCGTCGATCTTTCCTGACCGCCAACGAAGAACAACAAAGCCCAGAAGCAGCATACCCACTGCAAGCGGTAGGGCGAAGATCATCCAATCAATAAACGTAACTTGCTGAGACCCCGCCATTGAGGCAATGGCGATTGCGTTCGGGCCGGTTCCGATCGGGGTTGCGATACCGCCGAGATTCGCACCTAGAGCAACACCGATCAAAAGTGTCCTGCGAGTCGCGGAATCCACCTTTAACAATGACAACATCGGGCGTAAGCACGCAAACATAAGAGCGGCGGCGGCGATATTTGAGATCCACATCGACATGAAGGCGGTCAAAAACATTGTCGTCAGCAGCATCCGGTCAAAGGAACCTCTCGAGCTGTAAAGAGCCCAACGGGCGAGTATTCGGTCGAAATTATGCCGTTCGGTCGCAACGCCCAAAACAAATCCCCCGAAAAACAGACCGAGGACCGGATCTGCTGCCCATCTCAATGTATTTGTTAGCGAATATTTTGCGTCCAACGGTGACAAGATCAGTGGGATGAGCACCCATAGCAAAAGTGTTGGAACAAATGGAGGAGTCAGTTCGGTAAGCCATAGTAAAAGACATACGCCTGCTATCGAGACAATCCCTGCAGTCGACGAAGACTCGATTAGCACGCTGGGGAGAACGGCAATCAACATAACAGGTGCGACTAAAAGTATGCGACGTGTCATTGATAATAGCCGTTATGAGTAAATCAAAACCCTCTTTTGAAATCTATGGGTCTTTATGTCGACTTCAATACTCCGATTCCCTTGGCCGGAGCCTCGCTTTTCTTAGTTTGCAAAGTAGGCTGTGGTTTAGCAGGCTTCATTTCAGCCGGACGAGCCATCGTTGCCGGGAGTACGGACATCATTCCCATAAAAATGAGTCCGAACCAAATAAATCCGAGTGCGACTGAGGTCAACATTGTAAAATTACCGGTAACGAACAGTAATATAGACGCGACAGCGCACAACGCCCAAGCCGACCAATAAATTTTTACTAACATTTCGTTTCCTCCTGATTCTGTATAATACAAATGGGTGCTTGTCCTCAGACCTATACCGAACAGAATGCAATGACCGTGCCGAACTAAAATTCCCGTATTTCCTCAGTTTCTTATGACAGGAGCTATGAAAATATTCGCAGTTTCCTTTCGGATTGCGGAAATCTTCACCAGTTGTCCTGTGGCCAGACCAAAATATGTGGAAATAAAAAAGAGAAAGTTTACGTCAGTCGAAAGCGTTTCAAATGCGAAGGTTACGAATGAACTCTTAAGCTGATTGAAATGGCGGGAAAATCCGCTGGCTTTTGATTCGTAATCGAAAGATCGTCGGTTCGACGCCGATCGGCGGGTCAATTAGAATCAATAAGGCATTAGAATCGATCGAACGCAGAAAAGATAATCCTACCCGTATTCCCACTAAATAAGCGCATGTTACAGCATATTTCGCCAGTTTTCTTAAAAAAAAGGCGTTCGATCTTTCGAATCGAACGCCCGGGCCTTGCAATTGCATTAATTACCTATCTCTGCGATAGATTAAAGATCGTGCTCAAAACACTTCCAAGAATACTGTACGAATTTCCTGAACGGGTACCGTAACGGGTAGATTTGTTATAGCCATCTTGGTAACCGCGTTGGAAACCTTGCTGGAAGTAATATTGGTATTGACCTCCATCACCATTTGACTGATTACCATACTGACCGTTGTAGCCATTATCATTGGAATAACCACCATTGCGGCCATACTGCCGGTCCCTTTGACCTTGACGATAACCCTCTTGATAACCCCTGTTTACGGCCTGTCTCAACAGTTCGGTGTTACGGTTGTCGTTTTCATAATAACCGCCATTGTTGTAGCCGCCGTTGTTATTGCCGTTGTAATAACCGTTATTGCGTTCATACCGCTGATGCTGTCTTACGGCACGTTTTTCCTGCTGCTGATGACGGCGCAAGTCTTGTGAATTACCGTAATCTTCGCGTTCGTGCTTCTGATGATGCTTGAGTGCGCGCTTTTCCTGTTTCCTGTGATTTCGGTCGCTGCCCTGATTTTGGTTATAATAATCCTGCTCGTGATCATAATCCTGCGCATTAGCAGTCATATTACCTGCCAAAACGACCGCCGCGCCAAAAACTCCGATTCCAACTGTACGTTTAATTAAATCTAACATATATTTCATCTCCATTAATCTGTCCTTCGGATCGCCATACCTAAAAGCACATTTCACGGAACGCTTCCCAAGCTGGCTTCAATCACCGCAATGTTTATGGCAATTACCGTGCCGAAATGTAAATTAAAGGTAATAGGTAGGGATGAAGTTGCTGAATCGGAACGCAGGTTCTAAATCGTGTACTTACGCACGATTTCGTAAACATGAACTGGTGTCACATAAAACGTGACACCAGCGTGGGGTGTGGGCAAAGTGTTGATCAGAATCCGGACAACCGGAGGCGATTAAGTCTCGCGATCGGAGCGAAACGTACTGCTCGCAGTTACCCCATCGGCTAAAAACTTGAGTGTGCGAGAACCTCCGAATAGCAGGCACAGGACATTTTCTTAAGCTTTTGTCGATCGGAAATAAAGATCTGGCCGCGAACGTAATCGATCGCGTTCTTTTCCCGAAGCGATTTAGCCATACACGTTACGCTTGGCCGGTAAACGCCAAGGACTCCCGCGATGTACTCCTGCGTCAGATTGAACTTGTCCTTCTTACTGCGGTCTTGCAGCATCAGCAGCCATGTGCAAAACCGCTCTTCAACGGCATGGTGCGTGTTGCAGATCACCTTCTGCGAGATCTGTTTGATGTAGGAATTGATCTGATCGTGCAGCCATCTTTGCAATGGGCGACTATATGCAAGTTCCCGTTCCAGGATGTCGGCCTCGATCTTGTAGGCGGTTCCGCCGACGCAAACCTGTGCGCAATTTACAGCCGGCGATGTACTCCAAACGGATGAAATTCCCACCGCTCCCTCGCCGCCGGTGACGGCAACTTCGATCGTACGCCCATCGGCCAGCATCTGAAATTCAGAGATAACAGCCGTTTCGGGGAAGTAAATGAAATCGACACGGTCATCCTGCTGGTATAGAAACTCATCCTTGGCCAGCAGAGTTAGTTTCAACAAAGGCTTTACCTTATTCAATAACGCATTGGGAAGCCCGCCAACCACCATCTTGGATGGTACATGCCGCACAGCGTCGAGCTGCTCTAAACCCAACGATTCGTAAGTAGAATGTCTTATCACTTCGTCTATACGGAATTCAGGGGCAAGGTTCGGTATATCGATTTGTCTAGTTCGCCTTGCGTATACCGATTCGGCCTTATAACCTTCCATTGTTCTTACTACCTCCCGATAAAAGTGTCATTAGACTGGTTTTTCCGAATATCTGAAATAAAGAAATTTTACCTGCAACAAATACATCTTTCAAAACAACTCGAGTTCCGCAAATTGAATGCGAAAAACCTCACTTTTTTTGGACGCTCGTCTTGTGCCTGCAAATGCAATTTGTACCTGACGCGTTCGCTAATCAGGTTCCGCATATTAATTGACAAAACGTCCCAAAATCTTACATGCATATAATGCATGCCGCACTTCGCTCTTATTACTGAACCGACGTATCGACCCGCAGTTTTTTGCGTAATTATTTTTCGATTCGAAATAAATCCTTACACCGCCGCCGTTTCCGTCCGCTATGCTCCCAACCGAAATCAAAACTCGCTTCCATCCGCGTTCCACAAACGAGATAGAACCGTCGCGAACGCGAGGGCGTTGCAAATGCCTTAAGAATTCTCGAATTCGCATAAATTCCTGCGGACATTCATAAATTCGAGCTTCCCGATTTCTACAG
>JAYSON010000057.1:0-6720 GCA_043722725.1 Chloracidobacterium sp. | reverse complement strand
GACGATTGGGGCGGGGCGAATTTTGAGAATTGTTCGGAGAATTTGCTTTACACGCGGCCGGACGCGATTGAAACGGTTCACGCGAGCTTTCTTGAAGTTGGGTGCGATGTCATTGAGACGAACAGCTTTGGTGGGAGTGAGGTCGTGCTGTCGGAGTTTGGGATCGCGGAGAAGACTTATGATGTAAATTTCAGGGCGGCGGCGTTGGCTAAACGCGTGGCGAACGATTTTTCGACGCCGGAAAAGCCGAGATTTGTTGCCGGTTCGATCGGGCCGGGGACGAAGCTTCCGACGCTGGGACACATTGGGTATGTCGAACTGAAAAATGCGTATGTCGAGCAGGTCCGCGGGTTGATGGATGGCGGCAGCGATCTGCTTATTGTCGAAACGTGTCAGGACCTGTTGCAAACCAAGGCGGCTTTGTCGGCGATATTCGATTACTTCAAGAAGAACAAGGTCCGAGTTCCGGTGATCGCACAGGTTACGATCGAGACGTTTGGGACGATGCTGAACGGGACAGAGATCGCGGCGGCCCTGACGGCGCTCGATCCGTTTCCGATTGATGTAATCGGCATGAACTGCGGCACCGGGCCGAAGCAGATGGCCGAGAGCCTGAAATATCTGTGCGAAAGCTCGACGCTGCCGATATCGGTCCTGCCGAACGCTGGGCTGCCCGAGGTGAAGGACGGCAAGCAGCATTACGACGAAACGCCGGAGAGTTTTGCCGCCCAAGTGGAGCATTTTGCGAAGGACTACGGCGCGAATATTGTCGGCGGATGCTGCGGGACATCGCCGGAGCATTTGAAGATGGTCGTCGAACGGCTGGAAGGCATTTCGCCGAAGGTCCGCGATCCGAAACAGACGCCGGCGGCTTCGTCGATCTATTTTCAACAGCCTTATACGCAGGACGCTTCGTTTCTGATCGTCGGTGAGCGCGTCAATGCGTCGGGGTCGAAAAAGATGCGCGACCTGCTTGAAGTCGAGGATTGGGATGGGCTGGTCAATCTGGCTAAATCGCAGGAACGGGAAGGCGCCCATATCCTCGACGTCAACGTCGATTTTGTCGGTCGTGACGGCGTTGCGGATATGAACACGCTCATTTCGCGGCTGGCGACAAGCGTTAAGATTCCGATAATGCTCGATTCGACCGAATGGGAAAAGATGGAAGCGGGCTTGCAGCACGCGGGCGGCAAGTGTTTGCTCAACTCGACAAACTACGAGGACGGCGAGCCACGTTTTCTACGGGTTTTGGAGCTGGCGAAGGAATACGGTGCGGGAATTGTCGTCGGGCTGATCGATGAGGCGGGAATGGCGCGGACAGCGGAAGACAAGATCAGAATCGCACTGCGGGCGTATAAACACGCGGTCGAATTCGGGATCGAATCGCACGATATTTTCTTCGACCCGCTGGCGCTGCCGATCTCGACCGGGATCGAGGAAGACCGCAGAAATGCCGAGCAGACCATCGCCGCGATCAAAGATATTCACGCTCAGATGCCCGACGCAAACATCATTCTGGGCGTTTCGAATATTTCGTTTGGGCTGAATCCGGCGTCGAGGATCGTGTTGAATTCGATCTTTCTGCACGAATGTGTTGAGGCCGGGATGAACTCCGCGATCGTGAATGCGTCGAAGATATTGCCGCTCAATAGGTTTAGCGAACGGGAGATAGAAGTTGCTCTGGATTTAATCTACGACCGCCGGAAATGGAGCGCGGACACTCCTGTCCGCATGAGTGCGGAGCGCGAACAAATTGTCCGCGGAGGAACCGCCGATGGGGACAAGAGTGCCTCCATTCCGAACGCGATCTGCATATACGACCCGCTGACGGAATTTACGACGCTCTTTGAGGGCAAGACGGCGAAGTCGATGAAGCCTGATATTGCCAATCTTCCGATCGAGGAGCGGCTGAAACACCACATTATCGACGGTGAGAAGATCGGGCTCGAAGATTCGCTTAAAGTCGCGCTTGAAAAATATCCGCCGCTGGAAATTATCAATACAATTCTGCTCGATGGGATGAAAACGGTCGGCGATCTGTTCGGAAGCGGGCAGATGCAATTGCCGTTCGTGCTCCAATCGGCCGAGGCGATGAAGAGCGCGGTGAAGTTTCTCGAACCCTTTATGGAGAAGGCCGATTCGACCAATAAGGGTACGCTAGTGCTGGCGACCGTCAAGGGCGACGTACACGACATCGGGAAGAATCTGGTCGATATTATTTTGACGAACAACGGCTATCGAGTAATAAATCTCGGCATTAAACAGCCGATCGATAGCATTTTGGATTCGCTGGCTGAGTCGAATGCAGACGCTGTCGGGATGAGCGGGCTGCTGGTTAAATCGACGCTCGTTATGCGCGATAACCTAGAAATAATGAATGAGCGGGGAATCAGCGTGCCCGTAATTCTCGGCGGTGCTGCGTTGAATAGAAGATATGTCGATAACGACCTTGTCCCGCTATATGAAGGCGAGCTTTTTTATGCACGCGATGCGTTTGACGGGCTGCATACGATGGACAAGCTCACCCAGGGTGAGCAGTCCAGAGCCCAAAGAAGGTCCAAGGTTGCGGCGGCGGGGAATGGGTCAGAACCGCCTGCGGTAGCGGGTGGTTTGAGCGAACATATTGAAACTGTAACTGACGCGGAAGACCTTGTCGGCGAGGACGCCAAGCTTGGCAAGGCGGCGGCACGTGTGTCGACGCGATCGACGGGCGATTCAACACATACTTCAAGATCAGACGTTTCAACGGATGCTGCGGTTCCGACAGCTCCGTTCTACGGATCGAAGGTTGTCGAGATAACCGATCTGAACAAGGTGTTTTCGTTCATTAACGAGACGGCGTTGTTCAAAGGCCAGTGGCAGTACAAGCAGGGCAAGCGGTCAAAGGAAGACTACGAGTCGATATTACAGGAGACGGTTTATCCAAAATTCGCTGAGATAAAGGCACAGGCGATTCGGGAAAAGCTGCTTGAGGCAAAGCTCGTTTATGGATATTTTCCGTGCCAATCGAGCGGGAACGATCTGATCATTTACAAAGACGACGTGCAGACGGAGCGAATGCGATTTACATTCCCTCGTCAGCCTTCGGATCAACGCGGCGGTAAGAATCTGTGCCTGGCGGATTACTTTGCTTCTGTCGATTCGGGGAAAGTTGATGTAGTTGCTTTCGATCTTGTAACGATGGGCCGCAAAGCGAGCGAGCATTCGGCCAAACTGTTCAAATCGGACAATTACACCGACTATCTGCTATTCCACGGTCTGTCTGTCGAAGCGGCCGAGGCACTGGCCGAAATGTGGCATCAACGAATCCGCACGGAGTTGGGATTTGCCGACAAGGATGCGGCTGAATTGGCAAAGCTGTTTCATCAGGGATATCAGGGCTCGCGTTACAGCTTCGGCTACCCTGCGTGCCCGAATATTGCGGATCAGACGAAGCTTTTCGAGCTTCTGCAGCCGGAACGCATCGACGTCGAGCTTACTGACGAATTCATGCTCGACCCGGAGCAGTCTACGTCGGCGATTATCGTACATCATCCGGATGCGAAGTATTTTAATATTGAATAGACATGTCGAAGACGCTCGCACTTAGCATCGAAGGCGACCAATTAGTATTCGCCGATTTTAGTGATCGCGAAAATTTGGAAATAATTGCTGTCTACAAGAGCGGCAACATCTTCCTCGTCGATTTTGACAAAAAAGTTGCGACCCCTATGGGTAAGCTGCCTTTTGATCCTAACGGGCTAAAGTTAAAAACCTGTTGCTTTGAAGATTATTTCTCTATTGTCCAAAGGAACGGTCTCCACGGCGTCGTTTTGGAGCTCTTGAACCCGAATTTTCAAAAGGTTCTTTCGCGCGTCGACTATCATTCAGACCACTGCATTTATCCGATAGCTTTTTTCAAAAAAGATTCTCAGACTTTGCTGATCCACGGAACCGAATGGAATCGCCTGGATATTACGTGCTTGGAAACCGACGAGTTGCTTACCGATCGCCTGGTCGAGTATGAAACAGATTCAAATTATTTTGATTATTTTCACTCCTCTTTACGCATTTCTCCGGATTCCAAATCTTTTACAAGTAACGTTGGCACTGGGGACCAATGGATTCAATAACTGTTTACGATATCGACACCTTTATGACCAAGTTCGAGTTGGAGCATGTCGAAGCAGATTTTGATGAGAGGGGCGGTTACAACTGGAATCGCCCACTATGTTGGATAGATGAAACTACAATCGGAATCGGACACAACAAAGGTGAGGAAAGTGAAGGCAAAGAGAAATTTTCGTCAGAGATAATATTTTTCAATACTAGAACCACTGACATTGTTAGACGGATCGAATTTGATGGGTTTTTGGTCGTGTATGGCGAGGTTACGGGATCACTCTATTTTGACAATCGTAACGATCAATTTATCGGTCTTTCTCCTTCGAGTGGTCTCCTAATTTCGGATATAGATGGTAAAGAAGTTTATCGGAATGAGCGTTTCTCATCCTATCAATATTCCGAAAGACACAAGGTTTTGTTCCAAGTCGACTACGGCAAACAGCAATTTACAATAGATAGCTATTGCGTCTGAAACGCTTGGCCGATACTGACGATACAGATTTAGCAGGGGTTAGAGACAAGCCGTTTTGCCGATTCGCAATACCGGCTTTGTCGTTGTAAGATTATCGTATTCTAATCCTGATATTCTTCAGAATTACTTTATGACAAAAACAATTTTCGTTGCCGGTTCCGGCGGGATCGGGGAGGCTGCGGCACTTTTGCTGCGTGAGTGGTCGGAGTTTGAAGTCGCGATCTATTTGGGTGATGTAGACGAGGTAAGTCTGGGCAAGGCGAAGAATTCCGTTATCGCGAACTCGCAGAAAACGTCCACGGTTAAGACAGTGCTGATGTCGGGCGATGCGATCAACGACGCGATGAAGGTCGCGTTTGAAAATTGCGATGTGCTGCTTGATTGTTCGCCGGGCGGACAAGCGCCGAAAATGGCACGGTACGCGAAGGATTTCAAAATGCACTACGCGAATTTGACGGAATATGTCGCGGAAACCGATGAGATCATGGCATTGGCCAAAGACGCGGACACGGGTTTCATACTGCAAACGGGGCTTGCTCCGGGGTTCATAAATGTACTCGCAATGTCGCTTTACAATCAGTTTGTCGAGAAATACGAGAACGAGAAGGTGGAAAAAGTTGGGATGAAGGTCGGTGCTTTGACCGCCCACGCGCATGAGCCTCATTTTTATGGGTTTACATGGTCGCCGATCGGAGTAGCGACGGAATATGTGAAAAACTCGCGTGTTATTCGCGATTATCAGATCACGGAGAAGCCAGCACTTTCGTCGCGTGAGCGGATCGTTATCGGTGCGAGGACTTATGAGGCCGATCTAACATCGGGCGGCGCCGCGGATCTGCCGGACTTTTTTGAGGGCAACGCGAGGTCGCTTGATTACAAAACGCTTCGCTACGTCGGCCATTATGACTGGGTCGAGTCGATCATTCGTAAACTACCGAAGGACAAGGATCTGCCCAATAAATTGCAGGATATAATGCTGCAGGCTGTTCCATCTGTCGAGGAAGATGCTGTACTTGCTCATGCATCCGTTGACGGTTTCGACCGCGGCGGCAGACGCAGGATGTTGGAGAAGGCGTTTTACGTTAAACCACTTGAGATAAACGGGAAATCGCTTCGGGCAATACAGACGACCACGGCCGCACCATTGTGCGAATCCGCGATGATGCTTCTTTCCGATAAATATAAAGGTGTTGTGCTGCAAAGCCAGGTCGTGCCCGATGAATTTCTGAACGGGAATTTTGTCTCTCGAATTTATTGCTGAGCTGCCACTCCCAAGCATCAGCCTACGTTCTTGAAGGAAAAAAGCGGAAGACCCGGTGATCTTCCGCTTTTTATTGTTAAATTCAAACTGATTCAAGCATCAGTCTAAACGATCCTATTGGGACGTAAAGTTGACGTCGGCAGCCGCGCTCTGGTGATCGCGAACGACGCTTGACGGACTGTAGGTCCGCCCCTTTCGCTCTTCCGGCCTGATCGTATAGGTTTGTGCAAAAGCCACGATTTCAAACTGGTAGTAGCCGAATGAGTTGGTGATAGCTATCCGCGTGGATGAAGGGCCTGCCAGTGTGACATAAACCCTAGCGACTCCGCGTCCGCCGGCGGTCACGATTCTGCCGCCGATCGCTCCGTCAGATGCCGCCACGGATGAAATTGTAAAATTCGTGTCGCTGACATCGAAGAAAATACCGCCGATCGGCTCTATCCTGATGCGGGCCGTCGTCGTATTGATCGCGGGTGAAATAACCGCTTCCGATCCATCATTCGGCGTGCTTGCCGACAAAACGGTCGGGAAAGTCGTTCCGCCGTCGGTCGAAAGTAGAATTCGTACGTTAGCTGCATTTATTGGGGCTACGTCAGATCCGCCTACACTCCAAGTTACTATTGGATTTGAATTGAGGAACCATGTCGTGTTCGTGTTCGGGGCCGTTAAACCGAAAGGTCCCGTTCCGGCAACGACCACGCTTGCAGTCGCGGTGTTGATGCCGCCGCCATTTGGGCGATTGTCGCGGGCAATGACCTGAAATGTCATTGTTCGCGCTATTGCCGGCAGCAGTTCGCCGGTCAAAAAGGTGTTTGTTGTGTTTGGCGGAACATTTCCGTTAGCGATTATAAACGGCGTCGAAGGGAATGTCCGCGAAGGGCTC
>JAYSON010000056.1:0-10895 GCA_043722725.1 Chloracidobacterium sp. | reverse complement strand
CCCGTTGCCGTCACTATAAAATGAGTTGATTAGGCTGCCGGGAACAACCGGCGGTGAAAATAACCAACGGAAGGAGCGTGAGCAATCACGCTCCTTTTTCTATGTTTTTCTATGTCTGTAAAGCAGCATCGTTCTGGTAATAAGCTCCAGCAGGGCGATCTGTTTGTAGCCGCCGAAGCCGATAACGAAAATAAGCTCCATCGGAGCGGTGTGTTCGCTACTACAAAACAGCCCGATCATTCGGGTCGCCACTAAAAATCGTTGAACTATGGGGGTATCGCCGCGACGAACAGGACGCTCCCATGGAGCTATCGATCAATGACGAATCTAAGCAATTTCAGCAGAGCGGATTGGGTTTAGAGATGGAACCATCTTTGTGGGGCGTACAGATTACGAAACAAGAGTTATTACGGCATACCTACCTGCGATTGTGCACATTTTTAAGAGCCGTTAAGCTTCTTTGATGAGCCGACAATATAACTATCGCGAGAGCGCAGTACCAAGTTTGGCCGATTTACGCGAACTCTGATCTGTTTTCTTTGACCTGTCGTACCGGCTTCCGCGGGAATATAACCGATATTATATTGCCGCCGCAGTTCTTCTGCGATACCCTCGAACGCAGCAGTCAGCCCGCCGGGTGTCGCTTCGGGCCGAAATACCCTGCCGCCGGTGTAATCCGCGAGTTCGTTGAGATATTTTCTCCCAAGCGCATAATCCTGAGGCCGCGTACCGATCGGGTTTAGGATACGCCCGCCGGGAGGGGGCAAGCCCGTTCCCGCCTGGTTGTCCCCAAATGTGTTGTAGTAGATAGGAAAAACCAAAGCATCCGCTTCCTCCGCCAACCCCAGCGTAGAATCATAATCTGCCTTGCTTGATCTTGATGTGGTATCCACGCCGTCCGTAAACAAAACTATGGCTTTGCGTCCATCGATCTTACTCAGTCGTTTTTTAAGCGAGAAGTCAACGGCTTCATAGAGCGATGTTCCATAACCAAAATCCGCCTTCTTTATCGCTTTATAGATTTTGGGCCGCTCGCCCGTCAGTTCTGTCAAGACATGAATATTTTCGGCAAATTCGATCACCATAACCTTGTCTTCGGATTTGAGCTGATCCACAAATGCTATCGCCGCACGCTGAATCTCTTCGATCTTATAGTTCGTGGAAGGGCTGGTATCGATAAGCATGATGACCGTAAACGGCTTGTCGGTAGTTCCAAAATAGGCGATCTCCTGTTCTTTGCCGTCTTCAAAGACCTTGAAATCGGACTGTCGCAGGTTCGGTATGTAAAGTCCGTTTCTGTCGAAAACAGAAACAGGGATCGTCACCAGATTTGTATCAACCTTTAAAACTTCCTCGGTGCTTGCCGGATCTGTCTGAGATGTACCCGCATCAACTTTCGAATTCACGGCATCCGCCGCCGTAGTCTGACTTGAAACATTCCGCAGTGATGGAGACAAACTTGCCGACCGATGTTTTTGAAGTTTCGATTCCGAATAATCAGCAGCTTCTTCAACTATTACAGGAATGGGCGTGGGGACAGGCTGTACTTTTCTCCCTGACTGTCCATGGACGATCGATGCAGCAGTAACGATTAACAAAGAAATAGAGGGAATTCTGGACATACAAAAATATTCTCAAAACAGCGAGACTTTTAGTTTTAGATGCGCGATTTTTGCGAAACGCTTACCTTTTTAAGAAAGAAGGTCGATCATCGTGACTATACTGAACACCGTCATTATCGCAACCACAAACCAGCCCGCGATCTGAAGCAGCAATGGATGCGAATAATCGCCAACAATGCTTTTTTTTCTAGACGCAAGAAGAACCAGTCCCAAGCCAACCGGCAGGATAAATCCATTGATCGTCCCCGCCCAAATTAGTACAGAAATCGGACGGCCGACAAGCAGGAATATTAGCGTGGATAGAACAATAAAGCCAACAATAACAAAGTTGCTTCGTTCGTCGATCTTTGTATGAAGGGTCTTGATGAACGACACCGAAGTATATGCAGCACCGATCACCGAGGTGATCGCGGCCGACCACATTACGATACCGAATATCCGAAAGCCGACAGATCCCGCAGCATTCTGAAACACCGAGGCAGGTGGATTTGCATCGTCAATAGTCATGCCCATCGCGATTACGCCAAACGACGCAAGGAACAGCAAAAAGCGGATAACCGCAGTCAGCATGATTCCCGTAACGGCGCTTCGATTGACCTGCGGCAAAGCCTTTTGCCCGGAAATGCCAGCGTCGATCAGCCGGTGAGCGCCCGCAAATGTAATGTATCCGCCGACTGTTCCGCCGACAAGCGTTACGATCGCTCGTGCATCAATATTTTCGGGAACAATGGTTCTATAAGCAGCTTCGATCAAAGGTGGTTGCGATGCAAACACGACATAGACGATCAGTGCGATCATCACGACCCCAAGAAGTTTGACGACAAGGTCCATCGCCTTTCCCGCTTCCTTAACGAGGAAAATGCCGATCCCGACTGCGGCACTGATCAACGCACCGACTTCGACCGGAATATCAAAAAGCACATTGAGACCGAGGCCGCAGCCGGCTATGTTGCCTACGTTAAATACCAAACCACCCAACGCGATCAACAATGCCAGCACATAGCCGCTTCCCTGAACGGTTTCATTCGCAACGTCCTGGCCACGCTTTCCGCTCACCGTCAAGACCCGCCAAATATTCAACTGCGCGAAAATATCGAGAATTACAGAAAGCAGAATTACGAATCCGAAGCTTGCAAGAAGTTGTTTCGTAAAAACTGTGGTTTGCGTCAAGAACCCAGGGCCAACGGCGGATGTCGCCATGAGAAAGGCAGCCCCAAGAATCACGGAAGATGTCGAGGATTTTTTCATCGACTGGCCGGCCAAACTATGAATTCACCGGCGATATTAAAATACCGTTTTCGATCAATCTACCCTTTATAGCACGTGCGAATTCGACAGCGTATTCGCCGTCGCCGTGAATACAAATCGTGTCTGCTTTGATAGGAATGACGCCGCCGTCGGCCGTTTCTAAAGTTTGGTCTTTGACTATTTGCAGGGCCTGTTTCGCAGCTTCGACAGTGCTGCTGATCAGAGCATTTTTTTTGGTTCTTGGTGTAAGGCTCCCGTCGGGCTGATAGGTTCGATCCGCGAATGCTTCCGAAGCAGATCGCAAACCAAGTTTCTCGGCCTCCGAAATAATATAACTGCCGGAAGGGCCGTAAACGATCAAGCTGTTGTCGATCTTGCGAATCGCCTCTAAAATCGAGCGGGCGAGAACCTGATCTTTCGCTGCCTGATTGTACAAAGCACCGTGCGGCTTAACGTGATGTAGCCTTGCTCCCGAGGCCTCGCAGATACCTTTGAGAGCCGCGACCTGATAAAGCACAACGTCGAAAACCTCTTGCGGCGACAGCGACATATTTCGCCGCCCGAATCCCTGCAAGTCCGGAAAACTCGGGTGTGCTCCGATCGCAATGCCTTTGGCACTCGATTGCTCGACCGTTTCCCGCATCGTCGATGCATCTCCGGCGTGAAATCCGCACGCGATATTTACCGAAGAAACGTAGTTCATCAGCTCGGCGTCGTTCCCCATCGTCCAGGGGCCGAAACTCTCGCCCATATCGCAATTCAGATCAACGGAAATCATATTTGTCCGCGCAAGGTTAACATAAACGTATCACCAATAACGACCGAACCGGCAGCCGATTTCCAAGCGTCGCATGTCTTGTTCGAATTGGATTGTCACGCGTTCAGCTTCGTCTATATCGACCAGCTTGAACGCTACTTTGTCATTCGTTCCGAGTTGGGCAAGCAAAGGCAGATCGACCGATATTACATTGGCGATCCGCGGGTAGCCGCCTGAGGTCTGGTGATCGGCCATCAAAACGATCAACTGGCCGTCGGGTAGAAGCTGAATCGTACCGAACGAGACTGCGGAGGAAACCATTTCGGTCGTGCTGATCGGATTGAAGTTCTGTCCCATAAGCCGAAACCCCATGCGGTTTGAATTGTTCGTGATGACAAAATTCTCTTGGGTTAGAGTGTGTTGGTCCGTGTTTGAGAGAAAATCGAACTCACCACCGGCAACGATTCGAACGGTTGGGAAACTGCTGTATATAGGCAGCATGTTGTTTGAAACTCGACGGTTGTCCGCGAGGTCTTTGCGTGTCGATAGAAGGTTCATATCAATCCGGTCGCCTTTTTTCAATCGTAGATTGCTAAATCGATTGTTCGCGGCGGTTGATTCGGGCGGCGTGCCGTCTTTAGGTTTAACCAATTTGAAGCCGCCCTTAATCGCCAAATAACATCGGTTGCCTTGAATCTTTTGTTCGAATTTCAAAACACTCGATTGCTTCGCAAAGCAGCAACGCCATTTTTCGATATATTCGCCGTCCCGCAAAGCGCGAAAGTCGGCTCCGCCAAGTGCGAACACGGCGGTATCTTCGAAAACGACCTCACCGGCGGGGAAATGCATTTCGATAATAGCCTCGTCGCGCGTATTTCCAAGCATCAGATTTATGAGTTGCGCCGCAGTCCTGTCCATCGCGCCGCCCGGATTGATACCGAAGCGCTGAAGGCCGAAATTGCCGGGGCCCTGCAGAGTCGTCAGAATGCCTTCCTTTTGTATGAGAAGACTCATCGTACACGTTTTATCGGGCCATCACGTCAACGAAACGCACGGCGTCACCCGGAATAAAGAGGCATGGTGACGCTTCGTCGGGTGTAAGCAAATCGAGATCGGTTCTACCAATGATCTGCCAGCCGCCTGGTGATTCGTTAGGATATATGCCAGTTTGTCTGCCCGCGATGCCGACGCTGCCTTTTGGAACGATCAGACGAGGCGAGGCCTTTCTAGGCACGACGATTCGTTCATCCACTATACCCATATATGCAAAACCCGGAAGAAATCCGAGCATATATACTCGATATATCTTCGAAATAAAGATCTCGATAACGTCTTTAGTGCTCAATTCAGTATTTTCGGCAATGAATGTCAGATCAAGTGCATATTCTTCGCGAAAACTGACCGGTACTTCTATAACACGAGAATTCAGACTTCGCATCCCGACCGGATTTTTGGCCGCCGTCTCGACAAGTTTCTTCACAAATTCAAAAGCAGTTGAATTCTCCGAAAGATTCGCTCGAACTTCGTGAAGTTTGTAAAAGACGGTTAAAGAGGCGATAGCGGGAACAGCTTCGACATAGCCGGGAAACCGGTTCGCGTCGAAATAGTCGGCGAGATTCATAGCGGCGGCGTTGAGCGGTTCCGATAGCTCGTTGCCGAACTCGATTGTCAGGGCATTTTCGCCAAGCGGGAAGATTCGCGTTGGTCTCATAGCAAATGGCTATCTTGTTCTTTGTTTTGGATCGAGATATTGACGCAAGCCGTCGCCGATGAAATTGAAGGCAAGCACGGTCAAGGCGATCGCAATACCTGGGAAAAACAGCACGTGCGGCGTATTGCTGAAGTACTGCCTGGCTTCTTCGATCATCGTCCCCCAACTTGGAGCCGGAGGCGGAATTCCCAGACCTAGAAACGACAATGACGCTTCGGATAGAACAGCACCCGCCATGCCGAGCGATGCCTGAACGATGAGCGGCTGAATCGCGTTCGGCATAATATGCGAAAAAAGAATACGCATATTGCTTGCGCCGAGCGCTTTTGCGGCCTGAACAAAATCGTACTCACGGACCTTTAACACCTGCCCGCGCATGACTCGTGCGTAGCCAACCCAGCCGATAATGCAAAGGGCCAGGATAAGTTTGCCCAAACCCGCCCCTAGAAACGCTACTAAAGCGATCGCAAGCAGCAGACCGGGAAACGCAAGGAATACGTTAAATATATATCCCGACAAAAATTTATCCACCCAGCCGCCATAAAATCCGGCGATCGAGCCTATAAAAATACCGATGACGCCCGAAACAGCCACAACCGTGATCCCAACCTCAAGCGAAATACGAGCCCCGAAGAGTATGCGTGAATAAACATCCCGCCCAAGCGCGTCCGTACCAAACCAATGATCCGCGGATGGAGAGGCGAATCGAAGGGCCAAATTCTGAGCATTCACATCATGCGTGGCTAGGAACGGGGCAAAGATCGCGACGATTATCACAACCGCCGCGATCGTCATTCCTATGTAGGTTAAGCGATTCATAGCAATGTCCAACAAACTATACAGTTTGTTGGAAGGTCAATAGAAGACGGCAAACCGCAGCTTACCATACTTAGGATAATCTTATTCTCGGGTCGAGCCGGCGGTAAACCAGGTCTGTCAACGAGTTTGCCACAATGTAGGTGACGCTAATTACTAATACGCAGCCCTGCACGAGGCGGTAATCACGTTTGGCGATGCCGTCCTCAAGCAGCAGAAGGCCGAGCCCCTGCCAACTAAAGATCTTTTCCGTGATAATCGCTCCGGCAAGCAACACGCCGAGCTGCAGGCCGAGAATAGTAACGACGGGGATCAGGCCGTTCTTCAATACGTGTTTGTAAACCACCTTCCGCTCGCTCAGACCTTTTGCACGGGCCGTGCGAACATAATCTTCACCAAGCTCTTCGATCACGCTCGAACGTACCATACGCGTCAAAATTGCTGAGAGCGCCGCACCCAGCGTAACCGCCGGAAGCACAATATCTTCGGGATAAAGACTGCCCGTAGGTGAGAACCAGCCCAATTTGACGGCAAAAATATAGACTAGAAACGGGCCGATCACGAATGTCGGCAGCGAAATGCCGAGCAGGGCGACGAACGAGGCGGCATTGTCAACAATCCCATTCTTATGTGTTCCGGCCAGCACACCAAGCGGGATCGCAATGCCCACGGCTACGAGCATTGCGGCAAGCGCGAGTTTGATCGTCGCCGGATATCGCTCAAGGATCATGTCCAAAACAGGCCGGTCTGTCCGAAACGATGTGCCGAGGTCGCCCTGAACTAACCCGATCCAATAATCCGAATAGCGGTTATTCATGCCGTTCCAGGCGAATCCCGACTCGGAACTGTACGAAAAAAAGAATGCAGGGCGATCGAGCCCGTGTTTTTGATTAAAGTTCGCTATCTGCTCCGCCGTTGCCGTTTCTCCTAAAATTGTCGTCGCTGGCGATCCCGGCACAAGTTCGATCAGTAATGTGACAAGTGAAACTACCGTCCAAATGACCAACAGGATCAACGCAATCTGCCGGACAAAATTTAAAACCTTATATTTCATGCAAATGCTTTAGGCAAGAAAATTTTATAATGTTGTAAGTGATATAACAAACACGAGCTTAATTAGGTGTTCCGTTCCACCAAGCGTGGAACATGTGGAACGGGTGGAACGGACACCTCGCTGCCTGAGAATTATGGTAGTGTCCCAATTTGCGTTGTTCGATAAGTCCGCTTAGCGAACTTTGCGGCCTCTGCGGTTAAAAAGGATTTTCACGCAAAGGCCGCAAAGCAAATCCCGCAAAGACCGCAAAGTAAAACGAGCGGAGCCCTGCGGCCGAAAAAATTAGGAAACCACCAGAATTAGCCAACGAATTGCTTATGTCCGTAAACCGGTGTGGATTGCCGCAATTCCGCCTGTCAAATTTTTATATTCAACTTCGCTGAATCCGGCCTGCTGCATCATTTTGACCAGTTTTTTTTGATCGGGAAATCTTGACACCGAGTCGGGCAGATATTCGTACGCTCCGCGGGAGCCGCTGACAATGCCGCCGATCCGCGGAAGAATTTGCGTGAAATAAAGCTCAAAAAGCGCTTTGAAACCGGGAACGAATGGAGCAGAAAACTCGAGCACAGCCAGCTTTCCGCCGGGTTTTAGGACACGCCGCAGTTCGCGTAGGCCGTCCTCGAAATTCGATAGATTCCGAAGTCCGAATGCAATCGTCACGGCATCGAAACTTTCGTCGGCAAATGACAACTGCATTGCGTCGGCTTCGACATAGAAAACCGGAAGCGATAGTTTTGCCGTCTTTTCGTTTGCGATCTTTAGCATCGGACGGCAAAAATCCGTTCCGATAATTCGAGCTTTCGCATGTTTTCGTAGCTCCAGCGACAGATCGCCCGTTCCGCACGCTACATCGAGCACAACAGCGTTTTCGTTTGCCAAAGTGTCGGCGAGTTTCTCCCGGACCAGCTTTCGCCAACGTTTGTCGGCGTTTGCCGACAGAACATGATTCAGAAGATCATATTTTGTCGCGATGCCTGAAAACATTG
This sequence comes from Chloracidobacterium sp., assembly GCA_043722725.1. Classification (GTDB taxonomy): domain Bacteria; phylum Acidobacteriota; class Blastocatellia; order Pyrinomonadales; family Pyrinomonadaceae; genus OLB17. The sequence goes on along the minus strand of JAYSON010000056.1, from coordinate 2,698 downwards.
CCCGGACAGCACGCGAGTGTTCGATCTCGTTGGCGGTTCTTTCATTTTGCATGGAGCTAATTGCGGGACGCCGCGGGAGTTTCGCCGGCAAAAACAAGAATGAAGGCGAAGGATTCTTTTTGCAGTTTTTCGAGAACCTTCTGAACATTTCCGATCTTCACATTTTTTGCGTTTTCGATCTCTTTGCTTATCGCTCCGAGTTTAAAGGTATCGGCATCCAGCCAGAGTTCTGAAAAGTTATCAGGATTGAGCCCGGCGATCCATTCCCTATTGACGGCATCGAACTCTTCCGGTGTTATCGCTTGCTTCAGAAAATTTTCCTGATAACCAATTATTACCGGCAAGGCTATAGTGTTGCCTTGTCTCCGGATCATCCCAAGTTTCCAACCCGAAACGCCAAAAAGATACAGGCCAGGCAAAATATGCGGGTCGTTGCGGGCAAAACTCTTTTGCCCTTCGAGTGTTTGCAGGCGCCTTTCAACAATTTTCTGCAAGATCTTCGATGCGTAAAAATCGGGATCGTTTCTGGCGGGTCCGCGTGCGGCGAATCGAAACTCGCTCGTGTTTGTTGTCGGCGAATCCAGAACAAACATCCCATCTTTCGGCGGATCCGGCTGCTTAAATGTTGACGGTATCTTCTTATCGGCTTTTAGCCACGCACCGAAATTGCGGCGAACTGCACGAAACGCGAAATTGGCATCGAGATCACCGGTGACAGTGAGCGTAGCATTGTCGGCCGTGAGCAACCTTTCTTTGGCGAATCGAAGATCGGCAAAATCTATCTTTTGTATCGAATCGACGCTTCCCATCTGCGGCCGGCCATAAGGGAAGGTGCCGAAAAGCCGGTTCGCCACGGCAAGGTCCGCAACATATGCAGGATCTTTCTCAAGCTCTTTTACCTTTGCCGTCAAGGCGGTTTTCAGTCCGCTGACAGCTTCCTTGTCGAGTGTCGGATTCGAGATGGCGGAGGCGACAGTCTCAAGCATCGTCAAAAATTCCGCCGTCCGAGCGGTCGCGTTGACCTGTATATAATCGTAATTACAAATCACTTCGAGATTTCCGCCAAGCTCGTCGGTGAAAAACTCTCTGGCCGCATTGTTCGGAAAAAAACTTTCCGACAGAAGTTTCATTACGCCTTCACGGTCTTGCGGATCGAATGCGGAACCGCCATGAATACGAAGTTTCACGGTCACCAGTTCGGCGGTTGGATCGTTCCAAACCAGCACCTTAAGGCCGTTCAAAAGCTTTTCCTGCCGGGGTATCGCGCTGCCGGGTTTTTGAGCCAAACCGGCCGCAACGAGCATAAAGGTATAGATGCAGATAAGGCCGATTCTTTTAATTACTGGTGTGATCGTCATTGTTTACAGTTGATGCAAAACGAAATGTTATCCTTTTTAGTTGCAAAACTCCATCCAAGTGTTGTAACCCCTGCGAACGATTGTGTGATTTCACAGTGAAAATTTTAGTTTTGTACAGGCATCGCCTTAATCGGTAGCGGCATCTATCAGAATTGAACGAGCGGGCCGCGTCGGCGGATGAGATTTTTTTAGAAAAAGGCTCAACATTCGTTGAAAACGCGTTATAATCATAAAACGATCTGCCTGCCCGATAGCGACGGGCAACAAATTGGAGAGGCCGAAGAGATGGGAAAAATAGTCAAGTTTTGCAGTTCTTGTGATGAAGGATTTGCCGAGAAGTTTGGGTTTTGTCCTAATTGCGCGGCACCATTGCAGGCTTTCGAGATGAATCCGCTTAGTCAGGAGCTAGAAAAAGATTTTGTTGTGATCAAACCTTCGGTTCCTGTCGCAAATGAGATCGACGAGGTTAGCCCATTGCAATTGGCGGATGAAACACCTGTCTATGACGATGGTTTTGTCGACAGCACGAATCCTTTGTATGCGGGGAACGCCGTCGTTATGGAAGACGAAGTGAGTGAACGTATGGACCCGGTCGAAGAGGCTGCGGCAATTACCGCGGCTTCCGATCCGGCTCAAATCTTTCAGAATGAAGTTCCGTCGTTCGACGAAAGGCCGTCACAGAAGTTCGATCCTCCGACCTACACCCGCGACGACGATGGCGGCTATTCTATCACTGTAATTCAGGACAACAACGGCAATCAGCGAAATCTTCTGCTGCTTGGCTCAACGTTTCTTGTTCTGACGGTTGCTCTCGGTGCGACTGTTATCTCGCTGTTTCAGAAGGATCTCGGAATCGGTGCGATTGGCGACGAACGTTCGCTTGCTTATCTTATCGACGAAGTTCCCATGCCCGTAGAAGAAGAGCCGAAAAAGGATAAGGATAAGGGCGGCGGTGGCGGTGGCGGTGGCCGTGAAGAGAAAGAAGAAACGTCACAGGGCGATCTGGCGGACCAGCAGAAGAATCCGGTCAGGCCCCCAGACGTTAATGTTCACCGCAGCGATAATTTTGAATTAAAAATGCCGACGCCTTCAACGGAAGGCGACCGAAAATTCCCTAAAGAGTTCAACCGCTATGGCGATCCCAACTCGCGTTTTGCGGGCCTTTCTAACGGAACCGGTTCCGGCGGCGGCCAGGGAAGCGGAAACGGGACTGGCCAGGGAAGCGGAAACGGAACCGGAACAGGCAGCGGCAACGGTTCAGGCAGCGGCAGTGGAGACGGAAGCGGAAATGGTGCGGGATCGGGAGTGGGAAGCGGCGGTGATCCGCCACCACCGAGGCC
>JAYSON010000055.1:0-2266 GCA_043722725.1 Chloracidobacterium sp. | reverse complement strand
GCTTTAGCCGTGGGGTGGTTCTCTGCGTGGGCATCCAAGACCTCACCGCTCGACGAGAGAACCACCCCGTCAGCCGAAGCGGCTGCCACCCCTCCTTCGTAAGGAGGGGAACTTGTTGCTTCCTCGCTTGCGGCGAGAGCCCGGATCAGCGTAGGCGAAATGCCGAGAATCTCAACCTTGTGTTTGGCGCAAAATTCCCACATCCGGTCGGGCGTCGGGTAATCGGGTGCGCCGTCGTAAATGCAGATCGTCGCGCCGTTTATCAACGCCCCGTATATCAGCCACGGCCCCATCATCCAGCCGATGTCCGTGTACCACGAGATCCGTGTGCCCCGGCCGACATCCGTGCCGAACGCCATGTCCTGCGCCGCCTTTATCGGAAAACTCGCGTGCGTATGAGCGATGCCCTTCGGCTTGCCGGTCGTGCCGGAGGTGTAGAGGATGATTAGCGGGTCTTCGGCCATCGTGATATCGCAACCAGCGAGACCGAGTGCGAATCCACGGAAGTGTTTATTAACCGACCAACGTCTTATTTGTTTTCCAGGGAACACGGATTTAGTAAGCTGTTCCATTTGCTCGTCGGCGGCTGGTATCAAGGCGGTGCTACTTTCAATTGGCTCGGGGTCCGATGTCTTTCGTTCGACAAAAATTACGACATTGGCCGTTGGAATAGTTGCGACCGCGTCCGATGCGACCTGTTGCATGTCAAACCATTTGCCTCGCCGCGGGAATCCGTTACACGTGAAAAAAGCTTTAGCTCCAACAGCATTCATTCTGCTCGATATTGCTTCGACACCATAACCTGAGAAAACCGGGACGGCGATTCCGCCGATACGATTGATGGCCAAAAGTGCAACGATAACTTCAGGAATCATAGGTAGGTGGATTCCAACGGCATCTCCCTTTTCTAGTTTCAGAGAGCGCAGCATCGAAACGCATTTTTCGACGGCGACATAAAGCTCCGAATAAGTTAACGACCGGGCGTCTCCTTCTTCACCTTCCCAAATCACCGCCGGCTGGTGTTTCATCTCGTCCGTCTGCCAGCGGTCGAGGCACATTTCGGTGATGTTGAGGCCGGCGTGAAGTACGCCCTTACTTCGTGCGGGCTTCTGCAAAGAGGGCACACTCCCTACCGGTCGTGTTTCCGCCTTTTTTGCCGAGAACCAGTTTGGGAATTCGATTCCGTTCGAGAGATCGAGCAGCTTTTCGTATGGCGGGTCGAATTTGATGTCGAGAAAGCGCAAAACTTCTTCGGTAAATTTCTCGACATCGTTGATCGAAAATTGATAAAGCTCGTCCCAGGTCGAGACGCCGACCTGTTTCATAAATCGGGTAATCTGGGCGCGTTCGATCACTTCGGGCGTCGGCGTCCAGGCGATTGGTTGGTGTTCGAAATCGTTATTCATGTTGATGTTTACTGACCCTTTATTTCCCAGATCTGTATTGCTTTGCCGTCTATTTCGTATATATCGCCGATCGGCGAGTATCGCATTTTAACAAAATCGGCGAGCGGTCCCGTATTGTCGCCGGGGAGCCGTTCGGTGCTTAGGTATCCGTTATCCCAAAGGATATACTTCGGCGGCTTCTCGCTCAGATCGCGAACGACCTCAGCGACCTGATCGGGCTGCGTGTATTCGCTTGGCCATATCTGCCCAAATCGTGTCGGATTTTTGAGCCGAAGCGGAAAATAGACAAACGGCTCGTAAACTTCGAAAAAATAATCGCCGGAGGCAACATGTTTTGAAAGCCAAAGGTAGCGTTCCGCTTGGGGCGACCCGACCATCGCGAGTGTTCCTGTTGGCGAATCAAGGTAAATAATCTCCCAATGCGTCTGCATGCGAAATGCCTGAAAAGCTCCCAAAAGTATAAGCCCCGAACCGACAACGTAAACGAATCGCCGTTTGAATTCCCATGACAAACTGACCCGATTGAATAGCCACGCAAACACAATCAGCGACGGCCCGGCGATCTGAAATAACCGGTACTGATTCGGTGCGGTCGTGCCGAGCGTCAGAAAAAGGCCGACCAATGCGATTAGAACAGGGAACCGCCACGTTTTCCATTCGATGTCTTTGCGATTCTTTAGAAATAGCAGAAGCAATGCGAGATTCACAAACGGCAATGCCAAACCGTAAAAAACCACCGGCCCGAGTTCGAGAATATCGGACGGTTTTGAGATCGTAAAAGCCTTTTTCAGATCGACAAAAAAGACGCCGAAATTATTCGGATGGCCGTAACTGTAAAATTTGAACGGATAGGTAAGCGT
>JAYSON010000054.1:0-2899 GCA_043722725.1 Chloracidobacterium sp. | reverse complement strand
CCCATCATCGGCATTGCTTCGCCGGTTGGCGTTGGAGCGGTCATCATCGTCATCATGATACCGAATACGACGCCCGCGATAAGCCCGGCAACTATTCCCACTAAAATTTTTGAATTCATATGTACCTCCAGTTGAACAATTCAAGAAATATCAGGTTTTAATCCCGCCTGTGATTTTTTTCTTTTGTATCGACGGGCATTTGGTATCACCGTAGCTGCAAAACACACAGCAGTCGCCCTGTTTGGGACGCAGGATCGTGCTGCAATTTCCGCATTCATAGAAAAACTGGCATGAATCTGTCGGCATAGTTTCGATTTTTTTGTGCCCGCATTCCGGGCAGGTTATTTCTGATTCCAATATGATGTTGTTCTCAACGTTTTCCATTTATTCTCCGGTTCAATCCTGATTTGTTCTATTCGGCGCAACGTAAAAGTTTTGCAAGCTCTTTAAATCGTGATAAGTGTGAATTGTTCGCCGCTACTTTTCTTCTTCATGATTTTGTAGACAAAGCCATCTCACTTCGAAATAATTCTCTACACCATATAACTGATGTCGGAGGAACCGGTCGGGTAAGCATAGATCATCGTTTTCAGATCCTCGGCTTTAAGCCCCGTGCGGATGGCAAGGGCAAAAATATTGATGACTTCCTCGGCGTGCGCGCCTAAAAGATGCGCTCCCAAAATCCGACCGGTGTCTTCTTCCACCAACGTCTTATAGCCCGAATATTTCAGGCCGATTCTCCGTGAGGAATACCACCCGGATGTATCTGCATGTTTGACCTTGAACTTTAATCCCTGTTTCGTGGCTTCATCTTCCCGCAATCCAACGGATGACAACGGCGGCATTGTAAACACGACCGTCGGTATTCCCGCATTGTTCGGTTGACGATGATTACCATTCAGCAGGTTGCTTGCCACAACGTGTCCTTCCATCGTCGCCACGGGCGTGAGCGGCAGTCCGCCGCTGTCCGCCGCATCGCCGGCGGCGTAGACCAGCGGGTTCGAAACGCTCTGAAGATATTCATTGACCAGTATTCCTTTTTTGCCGCGCTCAATGCCCGCTTTTTCCAGATTCATATCGTCAATGTCCGGCGCGCGCCCCGCGCCGTGAACGACCATGTCAGCCTCAAAAGTTTGTCGGAAATCTCCAGCGGAAGCGGTTACAACAAACTGGTCGCCGTCTTTTTCGACAGATTCAACTGTTGTATTTAATTTAAGATTAATACCTAACTCGCGTGTTGCTTCAACCAAGCTGTCCACAAGATCAGGGTCAAAGCCTTCCAGGGGACGAGCACCGCGGTGAAGAATCTTAATTTGAGCTCCGGCCTGAGACGCTACGTGCGCAAACTCAAATGCGATATAACCTCCGCCGACGAAAACGATTCGCTCCGGCAGTTTTTCCATTTCCAGAAACTGTGTGCTTGTGGTGAGATATTCTTCACCAGGGATGCCCAAGGCAGCCGGTTTAGCTCCGGCGGCAATGTGGACGTATCGCCCGGTTAATGTATCGTCACCGATTTTAACAGTTGTCTCATCGAGAAAATGGGCGCGACCATGAAACGCGGCGATGCCAGCTTTGACATAGGCCTTTTCATTATTCTCTGGAACAGGTTCGGTAAACGTCTTCTTAAACGCCATTAGTTGCCGCCAGTCAATCTCCGTATCCTTTGTGGAAATGCCTTTCCCTTTCATGCGGCGATTCCAATCAATTAACTCGGCGGCTCCGACCAGCACTTTCTTTGGGTCGCAGCCGCGTAGGGCGCATGTTCCGCCGAACGGTCTTGAATCAATGATGGCAACGTCCCAGCCAGCCTTCCGGCATTTATGCGCCACCGTTGACCCTCCAGCACCGGTTCCAATGACAACGAGATCAAATTTCTTTTCCATCCTTATTTCTCACTTATTCCATTTATTTCGGATCATAACCTGCTTCTCGTATTACCTGTGTTATGCGGTCGACTGCGACCTGCTTCGGGTTATAGACTACTTTGACATTTTTCTTGCGGTAATTAGCCTCGGCGGAAATAACACCTTTGATCCGTTTTAGGGCGATGTTGAGATGCGATGAGCATCCTTCACAGGTCATTCCTTCGACCGCGATAACAATCGTCTTTCGGCTTTGCGATTCGCCTTCGATGACCGCCGTTTCATCGTTGTTTTCAATCACGGTATTTTCGATTCTATTTTCGGTTACAGCCTTAGGTTGATTGAATTCCGTAGTCGGCGGTTGCTGCCTGTCCAAAGCCGAAACTATGTAGCCCGTATAATAGGGAAAAGCAGCAATGCCGATGACGGCGACGGTTGCGACCCACAATGCGATCTGATTAAAACGGCCGATCGGTTTCGTTGAGCAGGCCTGGCCTTCACCGCAATCTTCGCGACGAAAATATGTTCGGTAAAAACTAAATGCCAATGCCGCGAAAACTACAATTAGCAAATACGGCCGAAGCGACTCGAAAACCGACGCGATGCCGAACGCGCCAAGGCCGAAAGCGATCGCCACAACCGGCAAAATGCAGCAAAGGCTTGCAGCCACCGCCGCGACGACCGCGCCGCCCAAAAATACTTTTTCACCTGCTTCTTTGTTCATAATATTTGTCCTCATACAGATTATTTCTCGATTTCAAAAAGAACGGGACAATGCGCGTCCAAGCCTTTTTCTTCGAGTTCAACATTGCATTCCGAAAGATGTCTTGCCAGAAGTTTTCGGAAGGCTTTCATTTTCTTGATTTGTTCGTCCATTTCGGAAAGTTTTTGTTTTAATAAATCTCTTACTCGTTCGCATTCTTCGACACCGCCGGTCGTCAAAAGCCCCTTTATTTCATCAAGTGCAAATCCGAGTTCCTGAGCTTGTTTAATAAACTTTATTTGCTCAATGGCTTTCGTCGAAAAAACGCGAT
>JAYSON010000053.1:0-8049 GCA_043722725.1 Chloracidobacterium sp. | reverse complement strand
CAACGTGTGAGGAATCTTGTCCATCTTTCCGGGTACACGTAACTCGGTAAACTCGTAGTTTCCAGTCTTGGTGTAATAAAACAAAATGTCGTGAATTCGAGGCCATTGTCCCGTTGTACTTCGCGCATTATGTCTTGGCCAAACCACCTCGTTTCTAAAGTTTATGGCGCCGAAAATTGTATCGAGAAGAATCTTCAAATAAGCCGAAGCGGTCGGATCGCAGTGGAGATAGAGGCTGCCGGTAGGTTTGAGGACGCGGTGGAGTTCTTTTAGGCGAACGGCCATCATTACGAGATAGGCCATCATCTGATTGGTGCCGATGAATCCGTAAAAGGCCTGGAGCATTTCGGAAACCTTGTCGCCTTCGAGAATGAGTTCGTTGTAGGTGCGGGCGGCACCGGCCCAATGCCACGTGTCCTCGACACCATTATCTGCGAATCGGCCTCGGCGCCGGACTCGTCCTTGAAAAGCACGTTGTAATTGCGGTTCGAATTGAACGGCGGGTCGAGATAGATCAGATCAACGGATTCGTCCTTGATGTATCGCCGGAGAATATTCAGATTATCGCCGTAATAAAGAGTGTTCATAGGGAGCGTACGGAAAATTTAGCATTGCGGGTTGGTCTTGGCAAGGGGAACCCGGTCGCTACCGCTCTCGGTTCTGACAAGAAAGAGAACCACCCCGTCCGCGACCACCCCGCCGATGAAGCATCGGCACCCCTCCTAAGACAGGAGGGGAGCTAAATCCTGCCACCCCTCCTCAAACCAAGAGGGGAGCTTTTAGGAGGCCGGTCGCTACCGCTCCCGGTTCTGACTTGTCATTAAGACGACATCGGTTGCAGCCTTCTCAACCGCGGCCTTACTAAACGGAAAGATCATCGGCGTGCCGGTTCGCCATGCCTCGAACTGGTCTTTAAAAAATGGCGATTTCGGGTCACCGCTTTGGCCGAGCGGGATGACGTGTCGGGTTGCGTCCCAGTTGCCCGGGCTGGCGATGTGGCGCATGGAGACGAACGAGCCGACGTTCGGAGTCTGGCCGCTGCCGTCGATAGCAACGGACGGCGTGGCGAACTGGCCTCCGATCAGAGGTGCGGCGGCGAGCGGATGTGGGAATCTTGATTGCCATGTTCTTCCCCAGGTCCATTTTGTGTCGTCGGCGCCGAGACGTTTGGGATCGGCAAGGGCTGCTCGCGAACTTTTGTCACATGCCTTAAAAAGGTCGGCATAACTTGCAAATCCGGTTGGCAGCCAGCGGGAGGCGTTATTTGTGATCGCCATATCGAGAATCCGTTCGCGGATCAGGTAGGGCGGAACGGGTTTATTTTCGTCCGCGATCTTGTTGGCGACGCAGCCGCGAATCTCGTTAGCTAGCACGGCACCGTGCGACTCGACGGTCATCCGTCCGTCCCATGTTTTCAAAACAGCGAGCGTTTCCGGCGAAGCTGCGTTTAGCTTGACGATCTCGGCGGCGAGCTTCGCAACCGGAATGTTGTAAGTGTCGTATTGCGTGTCGCGGACATCGTCCATCGTGATCTTTGATTTGGCTTCCAAAACGGTTTGAATGCGGCGTGCCCGCCAAGGCGTAGCGGCGTCACGCGACATCTGCTTGTATTTATACGATGTGCCTACGATGCGCTGATTGGCGGTTACGATGAGTCCCGACGGCGGATTGTAGAGGTTTGGCAGCTCTTCAAACGGGATCGCGTCTACCCAATCACCTTCGTTGGTTGAGCCATCGTACGGGAGCGACCCGTCACCGGTGCGGCGGATCGGAATTCTGCTGGCCGCGTACCAGCCGATGTTGCCTTTGATATCGGCGAAAATGAAATTCTGTGCCGCGCCGCCGTATTTCTTGAGAGCCGTCTTAAAATCATCCCAGTTCTTCGCGCGGTTCCATTGGTAGAAGGTATCGAACTCACTGTTACGCGGGTCGAATGCCGTCCATTTGAGAGAGTATTTTTTGCCGCCTTCCTCCAGGATGATCGGACCATTACGCGTTTCGATTACATCGATCATAACAGGCGTGGTCACCGGGCTGAGCGGGTTGATGCGGACATTTATCGTTTCCCTGCGGACGACGCTCGCCGTCCAGCCGGTTGGAGTTTTATATTCGCCTTTGTCGTTGAAAGTCTCAACGTACAAGTCCTGGACGTCGGGGCCTACATTTGTCGCTCCCCAGGCGATGTTTTCATTGTGGCCGAGAATGATGCCGGGAACGCCGGGGAACGTAACACCGGAAACACGCATGTCCCACGTCGAAAGATGCGCCAGATACCAGATGCCGGGAGCGGTGGCGGCAAGGTGCGGGTCGTTTGCGAGTAGCGGTTTGCCGTCGGCGGTACGCTTGCCGGAGATGACCCAATTGTTGCTGGCGGCGAGATCTTCGGCATAAAGACCGACGCGTTCCAGCGAACTTTGCCTCACGCTTTCAACATCATCCGCAGCCGCGAGCAGTGTCGGCGATACATCGACGCGGGTATTTGCGAGAGCGGCTTTCGCGGGAGTGTTAGTGTCCGTGCCAAATAAAACTACGTCGTATGGCGTTACTTGATTGGTAAGATCGGCGAGTTTATCTTTCGGCAGGTTTTGGAGCGATGCTCGCAGCAGATCGTTCCGCCAAGTCGAACTCAATGCGTCGGACAGAATCTTACCGACAACGATTGTGTCCGCAGCCCGCCATTCACGAGGCTTATACTGTAAAATACGAAACTCGACCGGCAGCGTATTCGCATCCAACGACGCTATGTAGGCGTTGACGCCCTTGGCATAGTTGTCTAACGCCGCCCTAAGCTCAGGCGAGAGAAATTGCAGGTTTTCCTCCGCGATCTTTGCGAAATTGAACCTGCGCCAGCGTTTGTCCTCTTCAAGTACCGATCTGCCGAATATCTCGGCCGTTTCGCCTCGTGCAAGCCGCCGCAGCAGGTCCATCTGCCACAGGCGGTCGCTCGCCGTTACATAGCCCTGAACGAAGTAAAGGTCCGCATCGGTTTTTGCTTCGATGTACGGAATACTGCGTGCGTCGCGGCGGACAGTAACATTACTCGAAAGGCCCGGTAAATTTATCTCGCTGGTTGTTGTTTGAGAAGAATTAGAGATCGAGAAGATGAATAAAAAGAGAGAACAGACAAGTATTCGCTTCATGAGAGAAACGATAAATTATTTGTGCTCGGACGGCAAGCGATTGCCGATCCTCTTTGCGGGAACCGATAACTGTAAGTTAAGCTTTGGTTGATTCGCATTCAACTATGAAAGGAATTCCGATTATGAAACTTGCCAAGGTTTTGATCGTGTTCGCGGCTGCTTTTCTGTTGTGGGCCTGTGCTCAAACTCCTTCCTCGAATACGGCGACGAACAATGACGCGACAAAAGCCGCCGCATCACCGCAAACGCCCGCAGCACCGGTCGACGAATTCGCCGTCGGCCGTAAGATCTATTCGGCTAACTGTGCCGTCTGTCATAGGGAAAACGGCACCGGCGGCAAGATCGAGATCGAAGGAAAGGCTATCAAGCCCGACAATCTGACGTCGGAAAAGATCAAGGCCTTCACGGACGACAAGATCATCGGCTATATCTACAACGGCATTGAGGACGAGGGAATGCCGGCGTTCAAAGACAAATTGAGCGAAGCCGAGATCCGGGAAGTCGTGCGATACGTTCGTGCGGATATCCAGAAAATGCCGACAGCGGTGGAAAAGAAACCCACACGTTAGAGGTATCCAGTTTGCGTTTTAGAACTTCGGAAACTAAACTTTGAGACGGTACGCACCCGTAGCTCAGCTGGATAGAGTATCTGACTTCGAATCAGAGGGTCGCAAGTTCGAATCTTGCCGGGTGTACCAATTGAACGAAAATTCTGAGAGACGTCAGCGATGGCGTCTTTTTACTTTTCCACCTGAAGTTTCTCGTGCGAACACCAGGTTTGTAAATTACTAGAACGCTTTTTTCAAGGCCATAAGACATCTTTCGAATCCGAAACCCCATTCGTTACGAAATCGTGGATGCAATCGTTTTTTTAAAGGCTGAAAAATAAGGCAGTTGATTTAAGAAAACCTCGCTGCCTTATTTTCCAAAATTTAACTCGCGTAGTGGCATGGACCTAGCGGCAGGAATAGCACGTCGAAGGGAAGCCGTTTGTAATTGTCTACGTCGCATGAAAGAAGTCAAAAAAGAAAACTTGCCGCAAAAAATATGCGGTTCCTGCGGACGTCCGTTCACCTGGCGCAAGAAATGGGAAAAGGTTTGGGAATCGGTTAAATATTGCAGCGACGCCTGCAGGAAAACCAAAAAATGAAGAAGGCGGCGGTCATCTTTCCCTTTCAGCTTTTTGATGAGCATCCGGCTTTGGAGGATATTTCGGAGGTTTATCTGGTAGAGGAATGGCTGCTGTTTCACCAATTTCCCTTCCACAAACAAAAGCTAGTGCTGCACCGGGCATCGATGCAGGCTTTCGCTCATATGCTCAAGCAGAAGAATTACGAAGTACATTACGTTCCCGCCACGGATGATCTTTGCGACGTCAGTCTGTTGATCGATTCACTGGCAAACAGTGGTTTCAAAACGCTTCAATATGCGAATGTCGTGGACGATTGGCTTGAACGGCGGATTGATGGGAGCTGCGTGCGAAACGGCATCAACACAAAAGTGTTTCCTACCCCGTATTTCTTAAATCAAAAAAACGAAACAGATCAGTATTTCGACAAGCGAAAAAGATATTTCCAGACCGATTTTTATATCGACCAGCGTAAGCAGCGAAATATTTTGATCGACGGATGGCAAAAGCCTGATGGCGGTTCGTGGACGTATGACGTCGATAACCGCAAAAAAGTTCCCAAGGGGCAAACGATTCCACGCCTCGAATTGCCACGCGAAAATAAATGGGTTAACGAAGCTAAAACTTATGTCGAAAAGAATTTTTCCGGTAACTATGGATTGACGGAAGGTTTTGGTTACGCGACCACGCAGCGTGAGGCCGAAAAATGGATGCAGCAGTTTTTTGCCACGCGTTTCGAGAAATTCGGCGATTACGAGGATGCGATTGTAAAGGAAGAGGCGGTATTGTTCCACAGCGTTTTGACGCCGTATCTGAACACCGGTTTACTGACGCCACGGAAGGTACTCGATGCGGCCTTGCAAACCGGTGCTGAGCACAATATTCCGCTCAATTCACTCGAAGGCTTTGTCCGGCAGATCGTCGGGTGGCGGGAATTCATAAAAGCAATTTACGAGCGTGAAGGCGGTAAACAGCGGACCGGCAATTTCTGGAAATTTTCGCGCAAAATCCCCGAATCGTTTTGGAACGGCACAACCGGGATAGATCCGATGGACGACATGATAGAGAAAGTGCTGCGGACGGGATATCTTCATCATATTGAGAGGTTGATGATAGCCGGAAACTTCATGTTGCTGTGTGAATTCGATCCGAATGAAGTATATCGATGGTTTATGGAAATGTTTATTGACGCCTATGACTGGGTAATGGTTCCGAACGTCTATGCGATGAGCCAGTTCGCCGACGGCGGGATGATAACGACCAAGCCGTACATCAGTGGCAGCAATTATATTATCAAGATGAGCAACTACAAAAAAGGCAAGTGGTCTGAGATATGGGACGCTCTGTTTTGGCGGTTCATGGATAAGCAGCGCGACTTTTTCTCAAAAAATCCGCGGCTTGGAATGCTTTTACGGACATTCGACAGGATGCCATCGGAAAAACGCGTCGCACTTTTAACGACAGCCGAAGAGTATTTAGTAACGCTTGATGCTTAAGGATTAACATTTACTCAAATGACAAAACGAATTGTGATAGTCGGGGCCAGCAAAGGTATCGGGTACGCACTTGCCCAAAATTTGTCGAACAACGGACATTTGATAATGGCATTGAGCCGAAGCGAAGGCGAACTCGCGAATCTCGATAACGTGACATATAACATTTACGACGCGGCCGAATCCACGGGATTTCCGGAAGTCACCGGCTCGGTCGATGGCGTTGCTTATTGTCCGGGCAGTATAAATCTCAAGCCTTTTCATCGACTGACCGAAAAGGAATTCGTTGACGATTTCAATATCAATCTGCTTGGTGCCGTCAGAACGATCCAGAAGCTGCTGCCGAATCTAAAGGAGGCCGATGAGCCATCCATCGTTTTGTTCAGCACGGTAGCGGTTCAAACCGGAATGGGTTTTCATGCATCGGTTTCAGCGGCAAAAGGCGCGGTCGAGGGATTGACAAGATCGCTTGCGGCCGAGTTCGCGCCAAAGATACGCGTCAACTGTATCGCGCCTTCGTTGACCGATACGCCGCTCGCGGAAAGGTTGTTGAATACGCCGGAGAAACGTGAGGCGTCGGCCGCACGTCACCCATTGAAGAAGGTTGGTATGCCGGATGATATTGCCTCGATGGCCGAGTTTTTATTGACCGGGAAATCGGGATGGATAACCGGTCAGATATTTCACATCGACGGCGGAATGAGTTCTGTCAGGTAGGTTGGGCTTATATCGCGGGTATCCAAAAACTTCGGCCGTTGTCGGTGACCCGTCTTAATCCGAGGTCAGGCAACTCGGATTCCGGCACGCCAAGGTATGTGAAATGCGGCAGATCGGAGGTCACGGTCTGATACCAGCCGTGTTTCGCCAGAACTTCCCGCACTTTCGCGTTTTCGTGTTCTTTTACATCAAACGCTAACATCGAAAGATGTTGAGATGTTCCCGGCGGCGCTACGGAATAAATGATGGATTTTGAAAGGTCCTTCGCGAAAAATATTCCTTCGGCCTCCAGCTTGAAAATCTCGGGAACCTGTTCGTATGGCGATAATCCACGGATTCTTTCGGCATCGTTTTTTTGGATTTTGCCCTCTCCGGTCCAATGAATCAAAGCCGGATCGACGCGACTTTTCCACAAATCCACCGTTTCGCCGTAACTTCGTCTCGCGGAATCCGAGTCCCGCGGCATTATCGATAAATTTCGTGACTTCGCGTTGTCGATACATTTTAGCAAAGCGTCCATCGCCGGCGCTTGCAGCTCGAGATCAAAAAGGCCAATCCGAGCGATCATAATTCGCAGCACAGACTGAAAAGCGGAGACTTCGGCCTCGTCGCTAAATACCACGGTTTTCGGAGTCGTAACGCCGCCTTTCGCGATAAATACGCTTCCATACTCTCGCAGCAGCAGCAATTCGACAGGATTCTCGGGCATTACGAATCCGGAAGCAAGATTCTCGAGAAATGTATTTTTAGCCGATCCGGCGATAATTTCTTTTTCCATAACTGGAAGAATTTCAAATAGGGTGAATGCCAGGCATCTCATAAGGCTTGTCGGCCTATGTATATATCCCTACAATACTATTAATGAACGAAGCGATCAGGGTATTAAAAAGAATTCTTATCGCCACCTATCTAATATGCCTGCACCTTGTCGCTTTTTATTTTGTAGGCGAAAGAATTTTGACGCAGTACGTCAAAGCTCCGGCGATCACTAGCGAAACTATTTCAGATCCGACGGCAGTCGAACAAATCCCAACTCCGCTTCCAGTGCCGTCACTATTTTATAACTCAAACACCGAAGAGGCGAATACGAATCAGACCGCGATCGAACCGACTCCAAGTTTGGGCGGCAGTTTAATTATCCCTGTCACCGGCGTGAAGCCGGAACAACTCTTCGACTCATTCTCGGACTCTCGTTCGGAAGGCAGAATTCACGATGCCATAGACATTGCGGCACCTCTCGGTACATCTGTAGTGGCGGCAGATGATGGCGAAATCATAAAATTTTTTGACAGTCAGCTTGGCGGAATCACGATTTACCAATTAAGCACGAATCGGAAGTTTGTGTTGTATTACGCTCATCTTCAAAAAAGGGCAGACGATGTCAAGGTCGGTGATGTTGTGAAGCAAGGGCGAACCATCGGCTTTGTCGGGGATACGGGCAATGCGGGAGCCGGAAACTATCACTTGCATTTTTCGGTGGCGATGGTTATCGATCCGAAACGCTATTGGGAAGGCGAATACATTAATCCATACCCACTGCTCCGAAATCGAGGGTTCCTTCCACCGGGCT
>JAYSON010000052.1:0-4095 GCA_043722725.1 Chloracidobacterium sp. | reverse complement strand
GCACGTGCGTGATCCGCCATTCCCTTGGAACGGAAATCATAAAAATCTTTCAAACGTTCCACCTTATTCTGTGCGGTTGCCAAAAGCGTTGTCATCGAGGCGACGTAATGCTTGGCGATCGACGAGCGGAACGTAACGATCGTGCCGTCATCGCGCGTCCATTTCAAACCCTTGAAGCCGCCGCCATCCGTCTCGTAAGTCATCCCGATCGCTCCGTTCAGCGACGGATACATATCCCAATATCCCGGATAAAACGCGTCGAACACATCGCGGACGTAGTAATCCCATTTGTTGGCGTCAAAAGCCTTTGCATTCGCGCGACCGTAAATGTTTTCCCATTTTGAAAACATAGGCTGCGGTAGATTCGGGTTAGTCGGCAGGGAAGTCGGCGGGAAAAAATATTGCGACGGCTGGCCATGATGATCGACAGCAAGCTGCGGGTTCCACATATTAAAGGCCGTTGCCATGTTGCGCGTTTCTTTTTGCGTCATGGCCAGGGTATCGCGATTGAGATTGAACCGGTAATGGCTCAGACGCCCATAGATCGCCCACGGTTCACGATGCTCTATCGCACCGCGGTCCGGACTGCCGACGGCGACCGAGTTATACCACGTTGCAAATCTTTCGTGGCCGTCGGGATTCTCGCCGGTCACAACCAAAACAACCGTGTTCTTCAAGATATCGAGTGTTGCCGGTTCGTTCGAGGCAGCAAGCTGATATATGACCTGCATCATCGCTTCAAACGACGAAGATTCATTGCCGTGAATTGTGTATGCCATCCAAGCGATTGCCGGATTGTTCTGGGCGATTGTTGCCGCTTCCGCCGTGGATGTTTTGCGAGGATCTGTCAGCCGTGCGACATTTGCGCGAATCTCATCAATACGGGCGATATTCTCCGGTGCCGATATAGCCACAACGTGCTGCATCCGATGCTCATTACTCGTTCCGATGTCGTAAACCTTAACGCGGTCCGGGGCCGCTTTGGCGATGTCGTCTACCACCTTTTCCATCTGTGCATAGGTTGTGTGATGATCGCCAACATCGAACCGAAGGCTGGCCTGCGGACGGGGCACGTTCGGGCGATACTCGCCACGCGTGTAGAAATCGAACTTGGGCTCGATCTGCGAAAATACGATGACGACTTTCAGCAGAATGAATGCAGAAATGACTAGTGTTTTGTTTTTCATTTGAGGAACAATGCAGGGAACTACTTCAAGTTTCGTTTGTAACCAGAAAATACTAAACTGAAAAGACCTCTTCGCACAAATGAAATGGAAAGTTTTAATCCCGAAACGTTTTGCCCAAAATGCGGACACCGCAAATTGAAAACGTGGAACGATTTGTCGGAAGACGAAAAAATGATCGCCAGGCGGGTTCAAAATGCCGGGGACTTTTCAATCAAGGACTTTAAGTCGATGACGTTCTGTGTTCGCTGTTGGGATATAACGTTCCAGCTGGAAGCAACGCTTGCGTGATGAGAAAAGCTATCAGAGGTAGCGTCCGATCCAAGCGACGGCATCTTCCATGTTGTCGAAAACATGCGACCGAAGGCCCGCGTTTTCCGCCATTGTTACGCCTATCTTTGTGGGGTCTATCAGGTCGCGATTTGCGACAAGTGCAACGGCCACTTCCTTCTCGGCGGCTTTTGCCCAATCATGCGTGTACCAGAACTTGTCAGCGACTGACGGATTTTTCAACCCAATGACGCCGCGCACGTCGACGATAAGACCCCGAACATTCTTCGATCGGCAAAATTCGATCGTGCGGGTGACGAATGCTATACCCGTTTGCAGTTCAATGGCTCCCTCCGGAGCAAATAGAGCGTAACCTTGATCGAAAGATACACTTTCGAGAATCGATTCCTCTGTGATCGTAGACGTAATCATATCTATTTGCTGAAAAGACAAGATTATTTCAAGCTTCAAACAGAACCATTATAGACTTCCGTCTGACCAAATGCACCAATTCGCACGGTTATTTTAAGTTCGCTCTCACAATTATCGTCAATAGGAATTTTCTCTTATTTTTGTCTGATAGGTTCACATCAATTAAAAAGCACCGCTTTTGCGAGCCATGCTTTTTTTGACTTAAAGATACCGACCATTAACACCTAGGGCGTCATGTTCACGCCGAAGTCAAAGAATTTCGATCCGACACCGGCACTTGTGTTCGAGTTTCCAGAGTTCACGAGGTAAAACCCATACTCACCTTTCGTAAGGCCGGCCGCAGGCGTCACCTTAAAAATGCCGTTGCCCATATCCTCGGCCTTGAACTGAACGACATACTCATCTGACAATCCGCCCTTTGCACCAAAAGCATTTGACTTTCCGATAGTCACTTCGCGATTGTCACTTCGCTGGTTGAAGCGAACTAGTGTAAATTCCTTCGGGTCCGCCGGGACGCCGCTGGAGGTATTAAGTCCGCCGCTTGTGATATCGAGGTAAAAATAGAACGTCGGCGATGTACTCTGCAGCTGCAAGTCTGCGTTGCGTCCCGGTAGGTTGCTCTTTGTCTTTACCTTGCCGATGCCATAGGTTAAAGACGAGGTAAACATTCCGCCCGTGCGGTTCTGCGCCGAGACGTTTGCCTTTAGCGCCGTCATTTTCTTAACTCCGTCCTTCTCTTCATACAGAAAGATGCCGTAATTGTGCTTTGCCATCGGATCGTTCGGATCGCCGAGCGGTCCGATGGGCGCCGAGCCATTCGTGGTAGGCGCGGCAGCGTTAACCGATCTGCCGCTTTTTGCTTCGAGCATAGCTGCAACGATATCATCAGAAACTCCGGCTTTCTTTAGTGCGATTAACGAATCCGTCGACAGGTTGAAATTCGTCTTTGAAGTGCGAATTTTACCGACGATCAGCGACGGGTTCAAACCGGCCCTAGCGAGGCTGATAACCTCATCATTCGTCATTGTCTCCTGTGCGTTGGCCGTTGTGGCCCAGATGGTAAGCATCGCGGCTGCCAACAGGCAAATAAGAAAAAAGTGTGGTTTTTTCATGTAGTTCTCCTAAAGCAAGTCGTAATAAGTTTTGTCGAAAATGACGAGAAGAACGACGGTGTTCCGATCGTATTAAGTATTAATGTCCTGAATAGCTTTCCTTAGCGCGAATGATCAGATCGGGGCGATATACGCGAACTTTTATATCTACGGGTGCACCAGCTTTTCGTTCGCTGCTAGGATAATAACCCAAACTGTATATTTTGCGAAGCTCATTCGCGATATTCGCAAAGGCTTGATCGAGGTTTGTCGACGAAGTTACGTCGTAAAGACGTCCGCCCGTGTCTTGCGCCGCCGACTTTAGAAATTCTTTAGCCGCCGCATAATCTTCTTCCCGTTCGCCTTTTACAGGCCGTGAATCTACTGTGTAGGGTTTGTCGTCATCGTCATACTGAATCGGGGCTGTTGTCCGCCGGTTCTTTTGAACATCGTCGTAAGTGTTGTATTTGACCGGAAATATCAGCACGTCGGATTCTGAAATGTCTTTGCCGACAGTGGCGGCGGTTTCAAAAACGCTGGTCGTATCGACGCCGTCGCTTAGCAGCACGATCGCTCTTCGACCTGGAACTCGCGCAAGTTTCTCGTTCAGCACCATATCGAGCGTCAAATAAAGGCTTGTTCCCGACTCTATCCGCGCGCCTTCGATGGCAATGTTCAAAATCTTCCGGTCGCTCGTCGCTTCACAAAGGACGATGGGTTTTTCAGCAAAGGAAATTACCATCACCTTGTCTCCGGGCCGCAACTGTGCGACAAATTTCTTCGCCGCCTCCTGTATGTCCGCCAGCTTGAACACGCTCGAATAGCTCATGTCCAGAACCAAGCCTACAGTAAACGGCTGCTCTAAATCTGAAAAGTAAGCAATTTCCTTCTCGACTCCGTTCTCGATTATCTTGAACTCTTCTATTTTGAGATCCGTGAGCGGCCTGCCCCGCTTATCGCTGATCCGCACCGGGATCGTGACCAGATCCGTCTCTACGCGGATCACGTCTTCCTCGGAAGCCTCGGCGGTTTTTTCCTGTGCCGGAAGAATGGCAGAAGACTTCGGCCTTGCGATCGACTTCGAGGTTTCGCTCCGCGCGGAGCTTTCCGAATACGGT
>JAYSON010000051.1:0-3206 GCA_043722725.1 Chloracidobacterium sp. | reverse complement strand
ATGCTCCTTTTGATTGCAGTTAAAAGATGCGTCAAATCTACTTCAACTTACCCTCCACTGCCATTCTCAAAAGTTGCACTTATTATATGAATTCAAGATACAGGAAAAGTTCGCCGGTTCGGCTCAAATCAGTCACTAAGGAGAGGCATTTGATTCCGTTCTCGAGGATACGTTTTTTCCATCTCCAGCGGCATTTTTTTCGTCATCCGGATTTTCGGATCTTAGGCATTTTAAAAGTGGTGCGACTTGTGTTCTGGAAACACAAGCCGCGATGGTTTTACGGAAGGCTAACCTGTAGGCAATACGGAGTTGATAGGCAAAAGGCGGATTGTTTTGGGACGGGAAATGTGCTTACAAACAAACTTCTCCGCTTATCTGTTTGTCGGCACGGGAACTTTATCTTTTGGCCGCCGGAGCCCGAATTTACGGGCCTCTCGCTCGACCGTAGCTGGATCGTTTTTCAAATAATGTATCTGTTCCTGCAGGGCCAGATTCTCACTGGTAGTACTCTGGATCTGATTTTCCAGCATTAAATTTTGGGCGGACTCTTTGTTCAGTTCCGAAAATGCCCGGAAATTTATCGTCAAACAAAGCATCAATGTCAGCGATCCGGCTATGCCAAACGCCCACCATTGCGGAGTCGTCGTGGACTTAGCTTTATTCGCACCCGAACGGACGCTCCGGACGATGGCTCCTTGGCCGTTCTTCGGTGAGGTCGCTTTACTACTAGTCCAATAAGTATTTTCGGCCTTGTTCAAGTAGTACCTCCAAGTCTGCTTTGTCCTCGCTTTCGGCGTAGATTCTCACCAAAGGCTCAGTGCCCGAGGGACGCATCAGCATCCAGGTGCCGTCGGCGAATATGAACTTTACGCCGTCCATTCGATTTATCGTTTCAACCTTGCGGCCCGCTATTTCATTGGGCTCGCGCGCAAGCTTTTCTTTCAAACTCGCGGCAACTTCGTCTGTCAATTTCACCCCGATCCGACCCGATTCCAGCTTGCCTACGCGGGTGTAAAGAGCGTCTAGCTGCTCGGTAAGACTTGCTCCCCGGACCGCGACCGCCTCGGCCGCAAGCAGACAGGCCAGAATGCCGTCTTTCTCGGGATAATGCCCCCTGATCGATAGCCCAGCCGACTCTTCGCCGCCAAGGATTATCTGATCGCTATTTATCAATTCGCCGATGAACTTGAACCCAACCGGCGTTTCGTAGAGTTTCAATCCGCGATCCTTTGCAACCCTGTCAACCAGGTGCGATGTCGCCACGCTCCGTGCCACACCCTGCGTCCAACCGCGGCTTTCCGCTAGATAATCTGTCAATAGGGCGACCAGTTGATTCGGCGATATCATCTCGCCATTGCTGTCTATTACCCCAAATCTGTCGCCGTCACCGTCAGTCGCAAGGCCGAGCGTCAATCCTTTTTGAACAACGATCTCGCGGATCTCGGCCATCTGGCTCTCACCCGGCTCCGGCGACCTGCCGCCGAAGGTTACATCCCGCCAGTCGTGCAGCGTTTCGACCTCGAGTCCATGCTCGCGAAGGGCTTTGTCGAGATAGCCCCGGCCAGTTCCCCACAGCGGATCGTATACATATCGTCCGCCTGCCGCGGCTATGGCCTCAAACCTGATCTTCGTTTGCAGATCCTCAAGATAAGCTGGCTGCGGGTCGAAATTTTCAATGCTTCCCCCAGTTTTATCGACTGGAGAAAGTCCTTCGACAATTATTTCCTCGATCCGCTGCGTTATCTCAGGTAAGGCTGGTGCTCCGTCCGCTGTCGAGAACTTTATCCCCTGATACTCCGGCGGATTGTGTGACGCCGTGAAATTGAT
Source organism: Chloracidobacterium sp. (assembly GCA_043722725.1). Taxonomy (GTDB): domain Bacteria; phylum Acidobacteriota; class Blastocatellia; order Pyrinomonadales; family Pyrinomonadaceae; genus OLB17. The sequence continues at coordinate 1,379 of JAYSON010000051.1, read as the reverse complement.
CCCGCCAGCCGCATTATTGCTGCGTATCGCATGCGAGATAGTCGGCGTCGGTGTCGGCCCATCGCATTGCAAGACGCGATACCCGTTCCGAGCAGCGATCCCCGCCGCAACGGCAGCAAACTTCTCACCCATAAACCGCGAGTCGTTACCTACGACCAACGTTCGGTTGCCGCTATCCCTTTCATTCAAAGATCTGCAAATTGCTTCCGTTACAAGTTCGACATTCTTGAAAGTAAACTGGTCCGCGATTACTGCTCGCCAACCCGATGTTCCGAAGCGGATGGACATACTGATCAATTGCTGTGAACCTTGCAGCCAGCCGATCTTGGTTAACCTAATTCTTGCTCAATGAATATTCGGTTGAAATTTGAATCGTTATAGAGAATGATATTTTGACCCTAATTCCCTTGAAGTGCTGAGAATTTAACATACAAATTTTTTCGTGTAAAGAGATTTTGCGAACGCATTAACTCTATATTTACTAATGACTTAAACTTAGATGTCTCATGTAAAAGTTACAATAGCTGCTTAAAGTGAACGTTTAGTAAACGCTTTTCGTTTCGCTTAAGGTCGTGATTTGTATTTACTTAATCGCTCGCACACTTCGAGCGTAAGAGTTGAGTTAAATCGAATTTTTCAAAATTAGGATTAAGCGTTGGTTTAATGGTCCTAAACTGCGCCGATCGATCGGTCATTTTGACGAAGACTAACGAAGCGAGCGGCTGTATCAAAACGCCCTTAATAGACGTGTAGAGCAATCAGTGTGTCATTATGAATCGGCCCGAATTTATGTATGTTATTTGGAGGATTCCGCTAACTACAATTAAACACAGAACTTATATGACAAAAATTACTATCTTAAACGTGGCACGTGAATTGATGTATTTACAAGCGTAATAAATACCGCGTTTGGTCCAATCCACACAATTTACAACGCAAACGATATTTTTTTGGAAATAATTTCCGTGGAGAAACTTTAATATATGAGACCAGTGAAACATTTCGAGAAGGGATTGACATATGTGGCTGGCGGCCTCTTCAATGCCGTAAGGTCGGTAAATCAATTCAAGCCGAATCCGTCATTCACGCCAAAGTGGTCGGACAAGCCGCTTTTGAAATCTTGGCAGAAATCTAAGCCGACGCTTGGCTTTCCGCGTCAGACCGATTCGCTTTGCCCGAACTGTGTGATCGAGGCGCGTGAGCAGATCTTAAGCGGCGACCGCGAAGTGGCGACGCTTATTAATGAGAATGTCGGCGAGATCAAGGCGCAGATCATCGAACGTGATAATCAGGTGTGGATGATCAAAGATTGTCCGACGCACGGACATTTCGAAGACATGATGGCGATTGATTCGAAGTTCCTGCAGCATATCGAAACG
>JAYSON010000050.1:0-15478 GCA_043722725.1 Chloracidobacterium sp. | reverse complement strand
GCGGTTTGATGCGCACTACTTGACAAAGTTTGCCCTTAGGCTAGAATAAAGTCCTGCTTTGAACCGGATTTTGTATCTGGATTTGCAAAGCATAAATTTTTCGGAGACGTGGCTGAGCGGCTGAAAGCGGCGGTTTGCTAAATCGTTGTACCTCAAAAGGGTACCACAGGTTCGAATCCTGTCGTCTCCGCCATTCTTGGTTGCCGGTAGTCAGTAGTCAGTAGTCAGTGGCTTTAATGCCGACTATTGATTTCTTTCTATCGGCTTTTTTGTTGCCATCGGCACTTAAAAAGGGGTGTTAAAAATGTTTATCGAATTTCACCTGATCGCGTTTGCTGATTCTGCATGGCAGAATATGTTCGCCCTCGACCCTGAAAAGGTCACATGGATCGAGAAAGTTATCCGGCCGATCCTGATTTACGCGACGCTTGTATTCTTTCTGCGGCTCTTTGGTAAACGTGAGCTCGCCCAGCTTAATCCGTTTGATTTGGTCGTGCTGCTGACACTATCAAACACAGTTCAGAATGCGATCATCGGCGACGACACCTCGGTTTCGGGCGGCGTTGTCGGGGCATTCACACTCCTTGCTCTAAATTACGGAATTTCGTTTTTGAAATTCAAGAACCAAAAAATCGAGGCCTTGATAGAGGGAAAGCCCGTCACGATCGTAAGCGGGGGAAAGATGAATAAAAAAGCCCTCAGACGTGAGCTTTTGTCAAAAGAGGACCTGGATATACTGGCCCATCGCGAGGGATTTGAGAACGCCGACGACATCGAAAAATGTATTCTCGATCCGAACGGCTCATTTTTGGTGGACGGTAAGGACGAGGTAAAAGACGGCAAGTTTAAGAAAGACGTTTTGGATAAGATCGACAAACTTTCAGAGCAGATAAATGACCTGCAAAAGGCTTTACAAAAGTCCTGATACCCAAACGGTTACCCGCTGATTCTTGGGTTTAGACATTTCAAAAGAAATAAATAGGAGAAATCTATGCTACGAATCGTTTTGGGCGTTATTGCCGGATTTATTGCCTGGTTGATAGTGTGGGTCGGAAGCGAGAAAGGCCTTTCGGCCGTTTGGCCGGCGTTTGGTGTTCATCAAAAGACGTTCGAAGAGGCCATTAAAAATGGTGGTCAGTTCACAGCGGATACGACCATGCTTCTCACGCATATTGTCGTCGGTTCAATAATCGCGGTGATGTCCGGATCTCTGGCCGCGCTGATCGCCGGTGAAAACTCACGCGCGCCGCTGGTCGTCGGCATTCTGTTGTTACTCATGGGTGTCATGAAGGCAGTTATGTCGTGGCAGTATGTTCCCATTTGGTATCACGTTATCTTTACGGCGATCCTGCTTCCAATGGCGATCTTGGGTGGTAGGCTGATAAACAATACTTAAACTGAAACATGACCTTTGAAAAACTAGTTCCAAATATCTTCTATGTCGATATTACAGATGGTTTGAAATTGTTTGTCGAACCGTCTGGGTTTACTGTTGGACATGATGAAATAAGATCCCACCAACCATTTTGTGTATTGGAAAAAGATGGCCTGCGGATAAATCTTTTTGAAAACGCAGAACTTGCCTTAGAACATAATCGTGAGTTTAGGTTAGTGACTAAAAATATTGAAGAAGTTTACGACGAGGTTTCTAAATCTCATCCTGAATTTCTTCATCCAATCCTTAAGGAAATTACTCTTCGCCCATGGGGTGCTAAAGAATTCGCGTTAAAGGATGAACAAGCTGGCATCATAATTCAAGAGTGGTGAAATACGGAAAGATAGCAGCTCTACGAACCGAAAGAAACGGACATTTAGGTCGGAATCGCACGGACGAAACTAGCCGCGATGAAGGCCGCGAACACAGGAATGATCACGCCGGGGGCCGTCTCCAAGGACATCCGGATTCCCAACTATCCTCGCTTCATCGTGAACGCTGTGATCAGTGTCGCGACGATTCCCATCACAGCTCGGTATATCGATCCCTGAATTAACAAGTTGCGAAAGCTGTAATATTGCTCGGCATCGAGGGCTGGCATATTCGCTTTCTCAATCGCCTGCCGAGCAAGTGTTGGGTAAAAGTCCGGGTTGATAAATGTGTTAGAGGCGGAGAATTGAACGAGATTCACAACCAATATCAAGCCGGTAAGGATCAGGCCAAAGACAAAGATTTTTCCAAAACCGATCTTCCCACCATCCAAAGCTCTTTTTCCCGGACTGCAAGGTAATAGATCACACCCGTCAACAGGAAGTAATATGGCGTGACAAAATAAGGATGCAATGCGACGCGAGTCGACTGAAGGCCAGTAAAATACTCGCCGCAACTCCAGACAAAGGCAGCGACCACGTAAATGAACGCATATTTGAGTGCGGTCTTCATTTCCTCTTTCCTCGCCCTGTCGCTCGAAAGGTAAGACACTGTACGCCCTTAGGAAATGGCGTTGCCTTCACCATTTCCAATCCCGTCTTTTCGAGACCGTCGAATAGACCCTTGCCCTCACCGAGGACTACCGGACACATAACGATGATTATCTCGTCCAACAATCGGCTCTCTAGCAAGGCTCGAACAAGAGTTGCACTACCGGTGATGTGGAGGTCGCCTTTGGACTTTAGCTGGGTAAGATCATCGACATTGATAACGATACTGTTGTTCCAGTCAGCCTGATCGAGAGTATTGGACACAACAAACTTGCGGACGTTATTGTTTAGGTCGGCGAACGGCACTTCGTGGCCTTGGTTTGGCCAGAACTCGGCGAATTCCTTATAGGTCCGTCCGCCCAGCACCATCGCATAGCTCGCCTCCAGTCTTCGGGTCAGATCAGCCCCCAACTCTTCACTAAAGTATGGCGAGAACCAAGTCTCAGGGTTTGCCATTATGCCATCGAGAGACGTGTAGGTGTATGAATATAGTTTTGGCATTATTCTCCTTTCCACAATGAATTCTATACCGTAGGCGATGATAACAAGCATCGTTCCTATCCAGCCGATAATTTCCAACTAGGTGAAAATCAAGTCTCAAGAACAGCTAGAATGTTACCGGACGGATCTTTGAACCATGCGATGTTTGGGCCCTTGCCCGTCTCCGCTCCGCGAAATATGCCTTTTTCGTCTGTTTTCATCTCACCTTCATATGACTCGAATTTCACACCGCGTTTGGTAAGCTCATCAACCGCAGCATTGATATCATCAACCATAAAATTAAGGATCGTAAAAGTCGCCGGCGCATGATCGTCTTTTGGGTAGATAAATGTATTAAGCCCGCCTATCTTCATTTTCATGCCTTCTTCTTCGCCGGAAACATCCAGCCCAAGTTTCGATGCATAAAACTCTTTTGCCTTTTCAATATCGTTCACCGAAAAACTGCTCGCTGCTTTAGCAAACATTGCTTCGTTCTCTGTCTTAGTTCCTACTGCTTCTTGTGTCATTTTGTTTCTCCTATTTATAAGAACATGGCTGTCAGGCAGGAGAGCAAGTCTCTTGCCTGACAGCCAGTCATATCAACCTGCCCCTTCAAGCGGTGGCTGAGCTTTCTTTATCTGTTTCAGCTTGCGTCGTGTTTACGAAAGTACGTAATTTGGCGATCTTGCCGTCGCTGAAACTGTATATATCGCAATAGGCATACGGGACGGTTTTGCCATCTTTGTCCTTCATGGTCATGTCACCATTGGCCACTACGAATTCGCCTTCAGCGATCACTTTGTCGACCGTAAACTTAGGCGGTTCCGAGCCTTGGGAAGATGCCATAAATTTACGAATCGCCTCCCGTCCCATCATGGTAGATGCAATCTCGGCAAGCAGTGTCCATTCGACATCCTCTGCGCACAGCAATAAAAACTCTTCGCTCTTTCCCTCGGCAAGTAGCGCATTTGCTTTCTTAACTATTTCTTTATTTTTATCTGACATAATATTTCTCTTTGCTCGCTTTTGATACACGCGTTCTAAATGTGAGTGAACGAAATCGACTCATCACAGAACATTTGTAGCAATATGAATAGGAATAGCAAAAATTATGCCGCCCGTCTGTGCGGTAGCATACAGGAGCAAAAAAGGAGAGGGCTGCGTCTGCCACACCGCAGCCCTCTATACGGCGAGTCCATCTTCTGGCGAAGGCAAACAAACCGCACGTCTATATTACAAAAAGCATCGCGGTTTAGCCGGTGCCGGTTGGCGGTTTTGGTTTTCTTGTTAGACCGGACGCGCGTTCGGATTTGCGGACGAGGCCCATTGCTCCGTAGAGCGGGCTGTCGTTGCCGTAGTCGGGGCTGCCGGCGACGCCTAGACCGACCTTTGAGCGTTTTTCGTTGAGGGCAACGTATTTGTCGTCACGCACGTCGCGTTTCATCTTTAGTTCGGATTCGAGATCGGCGATAGCAGCGTCGTCAGCCGCTGCCGCTTTGATCTCCGCTTCCGCAATGCCGGATTTCGGAATGTTGATCTGCCAGAGGTCATGCTTTTTCCGCAATCGGTTTTCGCTTCTCAAATACATCAGGTTTTCGGGGCGGGAAGGAAACAGTCTTTCGTCCTGAAGCAACTTGACGAGCACGAGCATCGGCGACGATGGCATCAATATCATGGTTAAACTTCGCTGCGTTTTCTTCGCGGATCCGTCGAACTTCTTCAACTATTTCATCCGTCCACATAACGATCCTCTCCCAGCAATTCTTCGGGTGTGCAAATTGTTGAAATGTTGATACGACGCGGTCAAGCTTTTTCTGTAACGCTTTTTTTAACTCGTCCAGTGTCCGATTTCCGAGGAGCAAACGAAACAGTCTTTCGCCCCGACGCTTTTTGGCGTTTTCGAGCGTCATCGAGGATCGCTTTCAAATCATGATCAAATTTGGCCGCGTGCTCGTATCGGATGCGACGAACTTCTTCGACGATCTCATCCTTCCACATAATTCTTATCTCCTAATAATTCTTCTGGTGTACAAATAACCGGTAGCCTGAAACCAGATTTTTGACATATTTCCCGAATAGACTCCTGCATTTCCGCGTTTGCGATATGCCTCAAATTCCATGTTAGCAAATAATCAACTCTGTTTGTTGCTGCAATCGCGATATGGGCGGCATCGGTTTCGGCTTTTTTTGGTAGCGGTCCGATGGTGATCAATTTCTCGGCAAGCAAATCAACTGCCGGGCCCGATCTCCAACATTGCTATATCAGCAAGGATTTTGAGCCGTCTCTGCGCCATCGTCGGATCACCTTCCTGACACTCTCTTACGACAATCTCGGACACGTAAAGGTCGAAATCCCATCGACGCATCTCCCACCAATCGTGCGTTATCTGCTGATGCCCGGCAGTAATTAGGTCACGACTAGCCCGCGATGTCAGATAACTCGGGATCGTGGTCTCAATGTAAACCTTAGGTTTCATCAATCAAATTTTAACACAGCAACCTTGATCTGATCGCCCGGACTTCCCGCTGATCTGAGCGGAATTTTACGAAACCGTTCGGTTGCACTTGACATCTGCAACCGTTTGGTTTCATACTTTTGTCCGAAGTCATGAAAAGAGATATTTTCCAAGCCATAGCTGACCCGACGAGGCGAGCGATCATTGCGTTGATAGCGATACAGGCGATGACGCCGAACGCTATTGCCGAGCATTTCGACACTAGCCGGCAAGCTGTTTCGAAACATCTACGCATTTTGACGCAGTGTGAACTTATCAAACAAGAGCAGAAAGGGCGGGAGATTTATTACCAACTCGAAATAGACAAAATGAAAGAGATCGACAAATGGTTAGAGCAATACAGAAAGATCTGGGAAACCCGATTTGATCAGCTCGACGATGTACTGGCAACAATTAAAGGACAAAAACAATAAACATGCTGTTTGATTTCACCGTGGACAATGCCACGGCAACAATTCACGTTACGCGGGAATTCCCCGCCGACCTAGATCTCGTATGGGATGCCTTTACAAAAGCGGAAATCCTCGACCAGTGGTCGGCGCCTAAGCCATGGCGTACCGAAACAAAAGAGATGGACTTTCGCGAAGGCGGCCGTTGGGTGTATGCCATGGTCTCACCCGAGAATGCCCGCCATTGGTCGTTGGTGGACTTTATTAAGATCGAAGCCAAGTCCAGTTTCTCCGCAAAGAATTCCTTTTGCGATGAAAACGGAGATCCCACGGGTAACGGCTTTACCTCGTCGCAGACAACGACCTCATTCAAGGCCGGGGCGGAGACAACCACCGTTCAAATCGTCAAAAAAATGGCGGACCTTGCCCAACTTGAACAGTTCATCGCAAAGGGCTTCAAAGAAGGTTCTGCTATGGCAATGAACAACCTGGAAGATCTGTTAACAAAATTATCACGACAAAAGGAGTTAAAATAACATGAGAAAACTTATTGTGTTTGAACATATTTCTATGGACGGGGTCATACAGGGTGCAGGCGGGCCGGACGAAGATACAAGCGACGGCTTTGCGTATGGTGGATGGTGCGCTCCGTATTCCGACGAGACCCTCGAAGCGGAGTTGATGAAGATGATGAATTCGCCGTTCGAGCTGTTGTTGGGCGTAAAACCTTTGAGGCTTGGGCGGGGTTCTGGCCGCAAAATGGAGATTTCTGGCCCGGTGTCAACACGGCGACGAAGTACGTCGGCTCGAATACCATGACTTCCAGCGAATGGCAGCCGTCGCTGTTTTTAAGCGGAGATGTTGCCGAAAGGGTCGCCGAACTCAAGCAACAGCCGGGGCCGGATCTGCACGTTTGGGGAAGCGGTGATCTCCTTCAGACGCTTATAAAGCGTGATCTGGTCGATACGTTCTGGCTGTTGATATATCCTATAACCTTAGGCAGTGGAAAGCGTCTGTTTGCCGATGGGACGATCCCCGCCGCATTCAAAGTGACCGAGAGCATTGTCGCCCCGAATGGCGTCATTCACGTGACCTACGAACGAGCAGGCGAGGTAAAGCTGGGTGAGTGTGAGCCGATTAAAATATAGATAACAGGAGAAAACGTATATGGCAAAGGTAACAGGGATCGGCGGAATATTTTTTAAGAGTGCGAACAAGGGCTCGGACCTCGCGGCGTGGTATGAGAAGAATCTCGGCCTCGATCTTAAGAGCTGGGGCGGTTCGATATTGAGATGGCCCGACGACAAGGCCGAGGACGGCGGCCTCACGGTCTGGAGCACGGCCGACGCCGACACCAAATGGTTCAGCCCGAGCGAGTCTTCCTTCATGATCAACTACCGCGTCGATAACCTGGACGAACTCCTCGCCCAGCTAAAACAAAACGGCGTCGAGATCCTAAAAGGTCCGGACTCCGAAGAAAACGGAAAATTCGCCTGGATCATGGACCCCGACGGCAACAAACTCGAACTCTGGGAACCGATGGTTATGGACGAGAATAAGAAATAAATCTTGCCCAGACTCATGTTTGTGACACTTCTTTAAATTAGAAAACTTAGAGTAACCTAGCAATCAAGCACGGAGTTCGGCCCGATTTCAGCCTCGTTTACGAGGCTTTCCCGAAGGGCAAATAGCCACGTTGCTTTAGCACGAGGTTAGTTTGTACGAATAAATCAGAGGGCGTTTTAACGTCTTTTTCACCCGCTTTAGCATATATGTCGAACAGCGTATATTCAGAGATAAACTTCCACATTACTTGGCACACAAAAATCAGTTTGCCGATAATAAATGAGCGAATCGAAGACCGTCTTTATCACTATCTAACACACAAAATCCTCGAAACACCCGGAGCACGCCTTCACGCGATCGGCGGCATCGCGACCCGTATTCATATCGCAGCTAGTGTGCAGCCGAACCCTCTCGTTTCTGATTGGATCGGAAAGCGCAAAGGTTCGAGTTCGTATTACATCAACCACGAAGTCCAACCGAAGGCCCTCGAATGGCAACGTGGCTATGGGATCGTGACTTTCGGAACAAAAGATTTAAAATGGGTCATGGATTACGTCAATGATCAGAAAAACCCCATAAAAATGGAACGACCCGCGAAAAGCTTGAGAAACATTCAGATGACGAGGATGATGGCTAAAGCCGGAACCGATAAGGACGTTGAAACGCCCTTTAGTTCATTGGGACAATCTGCCCACGCCGTTAACGCCGTGGCTATTTGCCGCGAAACGCGGAAAGACGCTAAAGCCGCCTGGTAAGAATGATGAAAATTTATGCCCGACGTTAAAACAACACAACGTTCATACGCTCACTTGGTCTATGCTCTCGTGTCAGTGGCATGTCCGTTCATTGCATTGGGATTGATTTCAATCTATCAAGAATATGCGTACGAATGGTATTGGCAACTTTCGGAGAAGCCGAGTCCGCTCGATGATGCAGACATAAATGCGGGCGCGATAATGGGATTCGTGATCATTGTTCAGGCAGTACTCGCTATTGGCGTCGGTTCGCTTTTCGGGTTGGTACTCGCGGGAATGAGTCTAAAAAGAAAACCGGGAGTTTTCAGCTTAGGCACTGCTGCGTTGTTATTCAATCTAATTCCGGTTGTCGGCGTAGCCGTTATTTACTTAAGAGGCCGGATATGAGCGATCCCAAATTACCATATTTGCGTTCCGACATCGACGGGCGAACGTTCTACCATGGCACCAAGGCGGACCTTGCGGTTGGGGACGAGCTTTCGGGCGGGTATTCGTCTAACTACACGGAGCGGAGATCGCCGTGGATATACTTCAGCGAGACCGTGTTCGCGGCTGCATGGGGAGCGGAACTGGCAAAGGCCCGGGCCGGATCTATGTGGTAGAACCCACGGGGCCGTTCATGGACGACCCGAATGTGACCGACAAAAAGTTTCCGGGAAATCCCACAGGATCCTACCGCTCCAAACACCCGCTCCGCGTCGTCAGCGAACACCTCGATTGGCAAGGACACTCCCCAGAGGAGATCCAGGCAATGAAGGACTTCATCGCCGATAAAGAGCCGATCGACGATTGAACTGGAACATGATCTTTGTTTCCTTCTGTGCCGCTGTGTTTTGCGTTCTACGGGCGTTTGCGTGAAAATCAAAGTTTATGATTACACGCGTTCGTTTTGCGCCGTCTCCCACAGGCTATCTGCACATCGGTTCCGCCCGGACCGCACTATTCAATTACTTGTATGCCCGGCATGTCGGCGGCAAATTTCTTCTCCGTATCGAGGACACGGATCTTGCACGCTCGACCGAAGAATCGACCCGCTCTATCCTCGATGGGATGAAGTGGCTTGAGCTTGAGCATGACGAGGACATCGTTTTTCAGTCAGACAACGCCGATAAACACAGGGCAACAGCTCAGAAATTGCTTGAAGAAGGCAAAGCTTATCGCGATTTCACTCCTAAAGCCGAGCCGTCCGAGCAAAACGTAAAAGAAGGCATCGCCGAACGTGCCCGCGCTGCACAAGGCATCAAAAACATGCGCGACAATCCGTTTCGCGACATTTCGGAGGTTGAAAGCGAAACTCGGGCTGCAAATGGTGAGCCGTTTGCGATTCGTTTGAAGGTCGCAATGGAGGGCCGCACTGCATTTGACGATCCCGTTTATGGAATTCAGGAGCGTAATTACGCCGACACCGAAGACCTTGTCTTGCTCCGCTCTGACGGCCATCCGCTCTACAATCTCGCCGTCGTTTGCGATGATATCGAAATGCGGATCACGCACGTTATTCGCGGACAGGACCATCTGACGAACACGCACAAGCAGATCCTGATTTACGAGGCTCTCGGCATTACGCCGCCGACATTTGCACATCTGCCGCTGATAATGGCACCGAATAAGGGCAAGCTGTCAAAACGCAAACACGGCGAAGTCGTTTCTATGACGACCTACCGCGATGCCGGCTTTCTCGCCGCCGCGTTTCGTAACTTTCTGGCTCTGCTTGGCTGGTCTGCCGGCGAAGAAAAGGAAATTTATTCGCTAACGGAATTGATCGAAAAATTCTCACTCGAAGGCATACACCGATCGAACGCCGTATTCAATTTTACCGAAAACGACCCACGCAAATGGACGGACGACAAAGCCATCTGGATGAACGCCGAGTACATCCGCACAATGCCTCTTGCCGATCTGCTGCCATTCGTCAAAGCCGAACTGAAAAGGGCTAAATTGTGGCGCGAGGAATATGAGCCGGAACTTCGGGCACTGACCGAAAGCGTTAGCTCGACCGCAAACGCCGGCCCAGATGATCGTCCCGCCGCGATAGCCATTGACATGCCGGTACACGGCTCGCACGACTGGTTCGTTCAAACCGTCGGCCTCATCCGCCAACGCTTCTTCACACTAAAGGATTTCTCATCGCAAGGCCGTGCATATTTCAGCGAAGACTACGATTTCGACCCGGCCGCGATTGAGAAGAATTTGAACAAGTTCCCCGATCTAAAAGCGTGGCTGCCCGAACTTGCCGACCGCTTCGAAGGTGAGTTCATAGATTCCGATGTCACCAGCCCGCACGCGAGCGAAGGCTTTCTCTCCGATGTCAGTAGCCCGCACGTAAGTGAGGGCTCTCTGCACTACACCGAAGAAAATATCGAAACCGTCGTAAAAGCCTTCACCGAAGAAAAAGGCACTAAGCTCGGTGTCATCATGAATGGAGCCCGCACGCTGCTGACGGGCGTTGCCGTCGGCCCGTCAATGCTGTCGGTTTTTGAAACGCTCGGCAAGGAAAAATCGATTCTACGCCTGCGAAGCCAGATTGCTTGGAACACTCAAAAATATCAGTGAAACAAAGAATTTACATAGATACATCGGTAGTTGGCGGTTACTTTGACGAAGAATTTAGCGAAGCAACAAAGGCGCTTTTTCAGCGTCTTGAAAATGGAAAAATTGTTTTTGTAGTTTCCGACCTTCTCGATCTTGAATAGATAAATGCACCACAAAGGGTTAGAGATTTGCTTCGCAACTATTCAGCCGACAAGTTTGAAAGAGTCGAATTAACAGAAGAAACGATAAAACTTGCCGATAGATACGTTTCAGAAAAGGTGGTTGGAAAAACAAGTTTAGAAGACTGCAGACACATTGCATTAGCGACAATAAGCAAGGTTGACGTTTTAGCAAGTTGGAACTTTAGACATATTGTAAACTTAGAAAGGATAAAAGGCTATAATTCGGTAAATCTTCGATCAGGCTACCAAATGATAGAAATTCGAAGTCCGAAGGACCTCATCAATTATGGAAACGATTAAAAAAGAAAAAACTTTTGACGCCGTGAAAATGATGCGTGACATACGGGACAAAATAGGCTCTGAAACACAGAATATGACCTTTGCCGAATTGAAAGAGTATATCCAAAACAAAATCAAACAAAGCAAACTGAAACCCGTCGGGCAGTAAGACGCCTCTGTTAACATTATTTTCGCGTCGAGGTTTGCCAAACCCGCAGATCAGCGTCGGCCCGTCAATGCTGACGGTTTTTGAGGCGATTGGAAGGAAAAAACGATGTTGAGGTTGCGAAGTCGCGTCGTCTGGAACTAGCGTCGTCTTTTGTATATGCGAAAAACCCCATTCATTACTTATTTGGTATTAATTGGCTCGGCAATTCTGTTCGTCTTATACCTCGATGCCATTTCGCCAGTCGCTTGGTTTTCATCGTCATCACCAGAACGAACATACAAAGTTGAATTGTCGGGAAACGAATCTCGTCCCTTACTGCCTCTCCTCGGCCAAACTGTACGATTCGAACTTTATCAAAACGAACAGAAAACGATTTCAAAAGAATATTTAATTTCTTTTAATTGGGAAGACCTCGGATACGGTCAAAGTTTTCGAAATCACTTCTGGCCTAATGAATCGGTCATTCGATTTATACGGGGAGTTCCTGACCGTGACAATGAGCCAGACATTCTGGTTGTTTCGAATAAAACAGATCGACAAGTGAAATATATAAACATAGCCGCTTGGGATGTTTTTTTGATTTTTGATTTGATGCCGAACGAAACTATCGAATTGCAAATTCCATATTCTAAATGGCACGCCTGGATATCAGCTTCAGGAGGGTTCATTGACGGTTCTGAGATTAAATCGCGTGGAGTCAATTTTAACCATAAAGGTGCGCTCAATGCACCACCGCAATATTGCGTCTCTATAACAGAAAATGGGTTCATTATTTCGAGCACAACCATTGAAGGAAAGTCTTCCGATGAACTGATTGTTCCGAGAAAAAATACCTGTGCTGACTAATGCGTCGAGATTTCGATTACCCTTCTTTTCACCGGCGATGACAGCACAATCGTCGTTGTCGTAATGCCGTAAGGCACCAGCCTGTCGATTACCTCTTGCAAGTGCTCAACTGATGCGACTGCGACTTTCATTATGAATGAATCACCGCCGGTTCCGCGATGGCATTCGAGAACCTCATTTGAGCTTTGAGCGACCTCGATTATGTGGCTGTAATCGACTCCCGTAATGCTCATCCGCACAAACGCCGTGATCGGCAGCCCCACTTTGGCCGTATCGATATCAGCACGGTAGCCAGTGATGATCTGTGCATCTTCCAGTTTCCGGACACGCTCGATGACAGCGGGCGTCGTTAATCCGACGGTTCGTCCAAGTTCGGCATAGCTTGTTCGAGCGTCTTCCTGAAGAGCCTTTAGAATATTCCGGTCAATTTCGTCGATCATAAGTTCAAGGTATCTTCACATACTCAAATAGAAAACAATTTGGCAATAAGAAATTTTGCCCGGCTATATATTATAAGGTGATTCGGGCAAACAAACTCACATTATGAAGTAATCTGAGCTCTATAACGAATGTTCATCATTCAAATTACACATTCATTCGGCTAAAATAAATAGTTCGTAAATAATTTCTGATTGATCGACTATGAAAGGAGCCGCCATGCTAACCGAAACCGCCGTTGCCGATGCTGTAATCTCGCTTGATAATTTTCAGGTGCGAGACGAAGATCTTCCCGCATTCCGGGATATGAAATTCGAGGACATCAACCAGCTTGACCTCGATCATCCGGGCGCAAACGACGAAGAATATCGCGAGCGGCGCAATTATATTGCGAGCCTTGCAAAAAAATTCCGCGAAACCGGCATCATAACGGATGTCGATTATACCGAAGAAGAACAAAATATCTGGCGACAAGTCGCCGGCCGGTTGGAAGAACTCCACCGGCAGCGTGCAAGCCAGTTTTACCTTGATGCAAAACGTGACCTCGGCTTTTCGAACGACCGCATCCCGCAACTGTCGGACATGAACCGGCGTTTGAAAGAATTAACCGGCTTTCGCCTTGCGCCTATCGAAGGCCTTGTCGAAACGCGTGCGTTTCTTAGCTGGCTGTCGTTTCGGACAATGCTATCGACGCAATACATCCGCCATCATTCAAAGCCCGAATACACGCCCGAACCCGACATCGTCCACGAAGCAATCGGGCATATCCCGACATTTACGAACAAGAATTTTGCCGATTATTCGCAGTTCATCGGCCACGGCGCACGAATCGCGAACGACCGCCAGCTTGAAGAACTCGGCCGGCTGTATTGGTTCACCGTCGAATTCGGCTTAAAGGAAGAAGACGGCGATATCAAAGCCTACGGTGCCGGCCTGCTCTCAAGCGTAGGCGAGCTCGAACATGCCTTTGGTAACGAAGTCGAGCGCCGCCCGTTCGATTTCGAAGAGGTGATCAACCACGATTTCACTTACTCAGACCTGCAGCCCGTGCTCTATGTCATTCCGTCGTACGACTATCTGAAAGAGATCACGCGGAAGTATATTGAGAGTTTTTGAAGCGCGGTCGGAGTCAGTGTTTGGCTAAATAAAAGTCTAAAGCTTTGGCGGAAAGGTAGTATTTTAGAGATATGGAAAATCTAATCGAAATAAACGCGAAGATAATGGTCGGAAAGCCCGTAATTAAGGGAACGCGAATCACCGTAGAACTGATTCTCGAAAAACTGGCTGCGGGTGATTCAGTCGACCAAGTTCTCGATTCGTACCCTCATCTTACGCGCGATCAGATATTGGCGTGCGTTGATTACGCGCGCCGTTCGCTTAGCCTCGATTTTGTATATCCGTTTGCTCGCGAGGCGGCATGAAGATCCTTGCCGATGAAAACGTTGAGAGCGAGATTGTCGTTGCTTTGCGAGCGGCGGGATTCGAGGTCATTGATATCAAAGAACAAAGTCCCGGCATCGACGATTATGACGTTTTGTCTATTGCCGCGAATGCCGATGCAGTGTTGTTAACCAATGACAAGGATTTCGGCGAACTCGTCTTTCGGGATCAGCTTGTTTCAAGCGGCGTTGTGTTAATGCGTCTTGGCACGGCCACGCCAGCGGAGAAAATCGAAAATCTTCTTTTAACGCTAAACGAACACGGCAATGAACTGGAGGGTGCATTTACTGTTATTTCTTTAAGGGGTCTTAGGGTTAGGAAGAACCGGTAGCCACTCGCCTGTGGTAGCGGGTGGTTGAACGCGTTAACTCGGTCGACTCAAGCAAGAAGCACGTTAAAACGCCCTTTTGATTAGATGCGGCAGCTAACCACGAGCTAAAGCAACGTGGCTACTTGCCGCGAAGCGCGGGAAGCCTCGTGAAAAAGGCTGAAGAAAGTTGTCATGAGCAAATCTTTTGAAACAGAAAATCATCGCCGTAGACATTGGGTTTGGGTTGCGGATCAGCGAAGCTATTTGGACGAAGGCGGCAACGATCATCCGGATTTAGATCCAGCAAACGAATCCGCTGCATATGCATATTGTTGGTGGACTTGTCATAAAAACGCTAGAAAAGGCGATCTTGCATTGCTGTATCGGTCTCGCATTGCGAAAGACGTTGGATACTTGGCGTTTGCGACCAGCGACTCGTATTCCTTGGCCGACAACAAAAATGCGGTAAAGAATGGATGGGACTATGGATGCGAGTGCGCATTCATCTACAAATTTCGCTGTCCATTGACGCTAGGCGAAATACGGGCGGATTCGTACCTACGAGATTGGACCGCAAACCGCGGCAATTTTCAAAAGAAAGTTTATGAAATTTCCCCGTCTGACTGGATTCGGCTGAAGAGCGTGTTAGCCGCTCGAAATCGTGGATTCAAGACTTTTCTGTCAAAAATAGAACGAGCAAACGTGCCCGACACGATACTTCTTGAAGAAGAAATGGAAGAGATTATTGCTAACGATTTACCGCGTTTGCGAAAGTTCGGTTTTGATTTGGAGCTTTGTTCCGAAAAGAAGGATGGTTATTCCGGTCGACAGGTCGTTTGCGAGGGAGGACACGGCGGTCGCATTGACCTGCTTTGCTATGATCGAAAGAAAGAACGGTACGTGGTTATAGAGCTTAAAAATGTTCGTGCGAACCAAAATACGTACGGACAAGTCTTAACCTATGTAGGTTGGGTTCAAAAGAACATCGCGCGTAGAAAGAATGTTATCGGAATTGTAATCAGCAGGGGTTATGACGCTCGATTTGCGGCATCTATGCAGACTTCAAATAAGGTTGTACATATTGATTTGAACGAAATCGGATTTGAATAATAACTGGAAACAAGGTCAAGCAATCATGACAACACAAAATCCATTAGCACT
>JAYSON010000049.1:0-15477 GCA_043722725.1 Chloracidobacterium sp. | reverse complement strand
GTGCCGCTTTTAGTCGACCTTGCCGCAATGCGTTCTGCTGTGCTTCGAATGGGGAAAGACGCAGCCGTCATTGAGCCGCTCGTCCCGGTCGATCTGGTGATCGATCATTCTGTTCAGGTGGACTACGCCGGCAGCGAAGCCGCGTATATGCGCAACACCGAGATGGAGTTCAAGCGGAATGAACAGCGCTATCGTTTCCTGAAATGGGGAACACAGGCCTTTAACGGTTTTAGCGTAATACCTCCCGGAATCGGAATCGTGCACCAGGTAAATCTAGAATATCTTGCTAAGGGAGTGTTTGAACGGGACGGTGTATATTTTCCGGATTCGCTGGTTGGAACAGATTCGCATACCACGATGATCAACGGCCTCGGAATTGTCGGCTGGGGCGTCGGCGGGATCGAAGCCGAGGCTGGAATGTTGGGCCAGCCGGTATATTTTCTGACGCCGGATGTCGTCGGTGTACATTTGACCGGTGAATTGCCGCAAGGAGCAACTGCCACCGATCTGGTTCTGCGTATCACCGAGATGCTGCGCAAAGCGAACGTTGTAGGTAAGTTCGTCGAATTCTTTGGCGACGGAGCAGCAGCGTTGCATGCGACCGACCGGTCGACAATCGCAAATATGGCCCCCGAATACGGCGCGACGATGGGGTTTTTTGGCGTGGACGAGAAGACGCTTGAATATTTCAGGGCAACCGGGCGAACTAATGAACAAATCGAGACGATCCGTAATTATTATTCCGCTCAGGAAATGTTCGGGATTCCGAAGGACGGCGAAGTGGATTACTCGACTGTGTTTGAGCTTAGCCTCGAGACGATCAATCCCTCGGTTGCCGGGCCGAAACGACCGCAGGACCGAATTGAGCTTTCAAATCTTGATGACAGGTTTATAGAGCTATTCAGTAAGCCCGTTGCTGATGGCGGTTATGGAAAGCCGGTCGATGACCTGGACAGACGCTACTTGGTGACTATGTGTGGCTCATCGGCGGCCACACTTACCGGCGGCGGCGATCAGACTTCAAAATCGGTTCCGCTTCCGATTTTGGGTGAAGTCAGCGTAACGAACACAAACATTACGACTGAGGTCGAAATGATCAACAATCGCCCAACGCCGGACAGGGTCGAAAAGGAGGACGAGGCGTGCCAGCCTGAACCTGTATCGACGACGGTCGGCAATGGCGATGTGCTCATCGCGGCGATTACGTCCTGCACAAATACGTCGAATCCCTCCGTTATGATCGCGGCCGGGATAGTTGCGAAAAAGGCGGTCGAAAAAGGAATGAAGGTTCCGCCATTCGTTAAGACATCGCTGGCTCCGGGTTCGCGGGTCGTAACCGAGTATTTAGAAAAGACCGGTCTTCAGCCGTATTTAAATGAGATCGGTTTCAATCTCGTCGGTTATGGATGCACGACCTGCATTGGCAATTCCGGTCCGCTCGATGCCGCGATCGAAGAGGAGATTGTAGAGAACGACCTAATCGCCGCATCGGTTTTGTCGGGAAATCGCAATTTTGAAGCCCGTGTACATCAGAATATCAAGGCAAATTTCCTCATGTCGCCTCCGCTCGTTGTTGCATACGCGCTTGCCGGCACCGTTCTCAAAGATGTAATTCTGCATCCAATCGGAAAGGATAAAGATGATAACGATGTCTTTCTGAAAGACATATGGGCGTCGCTGGATGAAGTGAAAGAGTATTTGCAGACAGCGTTCGATCCGGAAACTTACAGGCGGCTTTACAGCGAATTTGCTGAGAAGAACCCGCTTTGGAACAACATCGCATCCAGCTCCGGACAAGTTTACGAATGGGACGCCAGTTCGACTTATATACAAGAGCCGCCCTACTTCGATAATTTTTCGATGGAAACCGGAAGCTTTTCCGACTTTAATGGAGCAAGGGCCTTGGCGATCTTTGGTGATTCGGTCACGACCGACCACATATCGCCTGCCGGTGCGATCAAGGCGAACTCCCCGGCGGGCCTTTATTTACAACAGCAAGGCGTAGAGCCTCAGGATTTTAATTCCTATGGTTCGCGTCGCGGAAATGACCGGGTGATGTTGCGGGGCACATTTGCGAATGTGCGGATCAAAAATCTCATGGTGGCACCTGTCGAAGGCGGTGTTACAAGATTTCAACCGGATGGCGATGAGATGTCGATCTACGACGCGGCGATGAAATATGAAGAGTCGGGTACACCGTTGGTGATTTTTGCGGGACTCGAATATGGAACCGGCAGCTCGCGTGATTGGGCAGCGAAGGGAACGAAGTTAATGGGCGTAAAAGCTGTGATCACGCAATCGTTTGAAAGAATACATCGCTCGAACCTAGTAGGAATGGGGGTTCTGCCGCTTCAGTTTAAGGACGGGCAATCGGCCGCGACGCTAAACCTGGACGGTTCTGAAAAATTTGATCTTACAGGGCTCGAAGGAAAGACGGTAAGACCGATGCAGGATGTAACGTTAAAGATTAATCGGGCGAACGGGGAATCTGACGAAACACTATTGACTCTGAGGATCGATACGCCAATCGAGCTAGAGTATTACAAAGGCGGTGGGATTCTTCAATACGTTCTTCGGCAGCTTTTGACGGTGTAATGATTCGCATGTTAATCGTCCTCAACCTGCGTTTATTGAATCAAGATAGTTTCAATCGATGAACGATTGGCATCTGGACGGTAAAAAATTTCGCATTATTGTGCGATGCGGAATAATTCGACATGCATTCGGTATCTCCCTTTTAGGATATTTGGGCCCTCGGTCGGCTATCCTAAAAATTGCAACGAGATCGCCCACACCTCTACCTGAAGTAAAAAAAGTATTGGATTTGAATTGGAAACATAGTAGATTAACGGATACAGCGGAGTAAACGCTGTTAGGGTTTTGTTCTTAGGAGTATTTTTCAATGAAACGATTAATTTCGCTTTGCCTTATCTCTATCATATTTATCAGCTCCGGAATCCCGGTATTTGCACAGAAAGTCCGAAGGCCGATGGGTGCGAAAACAAAGGTGCGGGATGCCGCAAACCGGTTTGCCTCAGTGCAGGCGTTCTCAGACGGTGTCGGTGTTTTAATCGAGTGGGAAATGGCTGCGGAAACTAACAACGGCGGATTCTATGTTTACCGAAATGACCAGAACGGGTCACATATCGTTTCGCCATCCATGATCCTCGGATCTGCCGCAACCTCGGGAGCCAAGAGAATAAGCGGCGAAAAATATTCTTTTTATGACGCCGAAGGTGATGCTCAAGGCTCATACTACATTCAGAGCTTTCAAATGGATGGCAAAACGCTCGTTTCTAATACGATCGCTCCCGAAATCGTTACCGATTTTAGGTCTGCCGGCTCTGTCAGTTCCCAAGAATTAAACCGACAGATTGCCGAGGGCAAGTCAAACGGGTCGATTGTTTCTAACAAGTTGTATTTGCCGAAGGCAATTGTTAAAGAAATTGAGGCAAATCGAGTCGCCGCCGATCCGGTCACGCATCGCTGGGTCATTTCTCAGCCGGGCGTAAGGATCGGTGTCCGGAAGGAAGGCTTTTACCGTGTCAGCAATGCCGAGCTCCAGACTGCCGGTTTTAACGTGAACAGCGATTCCAGTTTATGGCAGTTATATGTTGAAGGTGTCGAGCAGGCAATTACGATAGGGGCTAATGCCGACTACATAGAGTTCTACGGCAAGGGGATCGACAGGCCTGAGAGCGATACCAGCATGTACTATCTTGTTTCAGGGCCGACAGCCGGCAAACGCATTGAAACGCGTCTTGCACGTCCGGCGGCCGGAACCGTGACTTCGCCCAATTACTCGCAGAGATTTACGCAGAAAGAACGAATAAACTACATCAACCAGGTGTTGAATGGCAACGCAGAAAATTATTGGGGTCAATCGGTAACTACGTTCGGTGATGCTACGTTTAATTTTACCTTGTCGGGCGTTGATTTTTCGGCTCCTCAATCGACCTTGGAGCTTAAATTCCAGGGCTACTCGTTCGATCCTCACATTGTCCAGGTGATATTCAACGGTCAAACCTTAGCGGCTGCAACCGGAAATTCGCGAACCCCGTTTTCAATGCAGTACCTGATACCAACTTCGTTTCTTCGTGAAGGCGCAAACAGTGTTCAATTTCGTTCACAAGGTGTTGCGGGCGATTTCAGCTTCTTTGATTCGATCAGCATAGACTTTGCACGTAAGCACATTGCAACCCAAAACCGGTTGAGCTTCTACACACAGAACTATAGGATTACGAAACTCCAGGGCTTCACGTCGCCGAATGTCCGGGTGTTAGATATGACCTCGGAAACTTCGCCCGTAATTTTGTCGAATTTAAATGTCGTACAGGATGGTGCTACGTTTGGGATCACTATGCCGGCCGATCGAGGCAAGGTAATGTATGCGGTTGAAGACACCGGGATTTTGCCTGCCGCTTCTGTAACCGCTAACGATCCTGCGTTGCTGTCGGTTTCTACCAATGCCGCGGACCTTGTGATCATATCGTACAAGGATTGGGTGACACAGGCGGATAACTGGGCCAATTACCGGCGTGGACAGGGCTTCACGGTGAAGGTCGTCGAGGTTTCCGAGATTTACGACGAATTCAACTACGGAGTCACCAACGCCGATTCGATAAAGAGTTTTCTACAGTATGCCGTGCAGAATTGGCAGACCGCTCCAAGATATTTACTACTTCTTGGCGATGCCTCCTTTGATTCCAGAAACTATCAGGGACTCGGTTACAATAATCTGGTTCCGACGAAAATAGTCAACACGATATTTACTGAGACGGGCAGCGACGACACACTTGCAGATTTTAACAACGATGGTTTGTCGGAGTTGGCCGTGGGACGTATCCCGGCAAGGACTGCGCAAGCGGTCACTAATGCTCTTGCAAAGGTAACAGCATACGAACAGGCAGCTCTGCTAATGCAGGATCGCGGTGTTCTTTTTGCTTACGACTTCTATGACGCAGGTAACAATTATGATTTTCAGGCCATCAGTACGCGATTGCGGAGTCAATTGCCGCCAGCGGTCCCCGTTACGATGATCGGCCGCGGCGACGCGACCACGCCGCCCGCTACGCCTCAGACGCTTCTCGTGGGTTCGATAAATACCGGTAAATATCTCGTAAATTATTCGGGGCACGGTAGTACTGGTTCATGGGCCAGCTCGACTTTTTTCTCGAGCAATAATGTTCCCCAACTTACGAATGCCAATAATCAGTCAATTTTCACGATGCTGACATGTTTGAATGGGTATTTTCTGCATGTGAGTTTCAAGAGCCTGGCGGAGAACCTGGTAGAGGCCACAAATGGCGGGGCAGTTGCGGCTTGGGCATCGACCGGCGAGACGACGCCGGATGTGCAGGAGATCATGGCGACCAGATTCTTTCAAAAAGTCAGTTTCGGCAACATCGTGCGGTTAGGCGATCTGATCAACGATGCGAAGACGGCTATTCCCGGCGGAGTCGACGTTC
This sequence comes from Chloracidobacterium sp., assembly GCA_043722725.1. Classification (GTDB taxonomy): domain Bacteria; phylum Acidobacteriota; class Blastocatellia; order Pyrinomonadales; family Pyrinomonadaceae; genus OLB17. The sequence continues at coordinate 10,009 of JAYSON010000049.1, read as the reverse complement.
GGCTTTCGTGGGCACTTATTGGCGATCCGATGCTGAAGGTTCGGACGGCCCAATCCGGCGATCGGAATCAATAAAAGGAAAAGGGCGTCGAGATCGACGCCCTTTTTTGAATGGTACTCGCGGCGGGATTTGAACCTGCGACTTCTTCCTTCGGAGGGAAGCACTCTATCCAACTGAGCTACGCGAGCTTAATTGCTGAACCAAATACCGGCTTCTACGTCTTCGGCTGGATCGTAACGCTCTTAATCCTTATCGCTTCAACCGGACGTTCGCCCACTTTTGGTGACACGCCGGAGATTGTTCTCACATTGTTCATTCCGTCGATCACCTTTCCAAAGATTATATACTTATTGTCAAAGGCCGCTTCACGCTTCAAAGTAATAAAGAACTGTGAATTCGATGAATTAACGTCCTGACTGCGAGCGGCGCCGACGATTCCCGTGTCATAGGGAATATCCGAGAATTCCGCCGGTACATTCGGTTTGTCTGAGCCGCCCATACCGTCATTAGCCGGATCGCTGTCCTTAGAGTTAGGATCGCCGCCCTGAACCACCGATTGGTTTATCCTGTGAAAGCTCGTACCGTTGTAAACACCCTCCTTGGCAAGCTCTTTGAACCGCGCCACCATTTTAGGAGCGATGTTCGAGTACAGCTCGATCTTTATCGTGCCGTACGCGGATGAGTTCTCCATTTCGATCACCGCGATCTCACTGTCCGCAATCGGAGCAACGCCCTTTTTTACCACGGAAGGACCATTTTTAGCTATTTTTGCTTCTCCGCAGGAGATGCAAAAGGTTCCTAAAACGAATAATAAAAGAAAGACAGGGATTTTCATAAATTGTTCAGAAGGCTTTTTCACTATCTATCAATATTGTCACCGGGCCGTCGTTAGTCAGCTCGATATCCATCATAGTCTGAAAACGTCCGGTTTCAACCTTGGCAACCTTTTTACAAGCCTCGCCTATGAAAAACTCGTACAAAAGATTGGCTTCTTCGGGCCGGGCGGCATCAATATACGAGGGCCGTCGCCCTTTTCTAACATCTCCAAAAAGCGTAAATTGTGAAACGACAAGCAGCTCGCCTTCCACATCAAGAAGCGATGCGTTCACTTTACCGTCGGCATCATCGAAAATGCGAAGATTAACCGTTTTTTCGAGCACGTAGATTGCGTCCGATTCTTTGTCTTTTACGGAAACTCCCAGCAAAACGAGTATGCCCTTACCAATCTCACCAATTGTTTCTTCCGCCACCAAAACCCGTGCGGTTAAAACTCTTTGCAAAACGGCTCTCATCAGGCCGACAATTCCTCGATGTAAACCTTGTTCATTACGACCGGTTCAAGCGGTTTGTCGTTTTGGCTTGTCGGGACTTCCGCTATTGCGTTTACAATATCCTGGCCTTCGGTCAGCCTTCCAAATTTTGTATAACTAGGCGGCAAAGGATAATCGATGTGCATAATGAAAAACTGCGATCCGTTCGTATTCGGACCCGAATTTGCCATTGCAACCGTACCTTTTTCATAACCGCCGGCGTAAAGTTCGGAATCTCGATTGATCTCGTCGTCAAACTTACCTCCCCACGCCGATTCGCCGCCGTAACCTTCGCCAAGCGGATCGCCGCCCTGGATCATAAAATTTGGAATAATGCGGTGGAATATTACTCCATCGTAATAGCCATTGCCCGCATGAATACGGAAATTCTCTGTCGTTTTCGGCGCGTGTTCTTCTAAAAGTTCAAATTTAATCGTGCCTTTGTTCGTTTCGATTACTGCAATTCGATTTGCCACTCAAAATTTCTCCTGATTCAAAATAAATTTATCAATTGCGACGGCAACGCCGTCTTCGTCATTACTTACAGTTGTATAAAATTCTTCGCGTTCAAGCAAACTTCGGTCTGCATTTCCCATCACAACGGCGGTCCCGGCAAACCGGAGCATTTCGAGGTCGTTAAAATTATCGCCAATGGTCATCACATTTTGCGGCGTTAGGCCGTTCAGACTGGCAAGTTTCTCGACGCCGGTTCCTTTGGATGCATTCGGAGGCAAGATGTCTATCAACGTGAAGTCCAGGCGGGGATAGATGGTCGCAAGAAGTGTCACAGTTTCGCCAAGTTCAGCCTTCAGAACCCGATGCATTCCCTTCATCGCCTCGCATCCGCCGGAAAAAGAAATGTGGATGACCTCCTTTTCGCCGACGGTATCTTCCAGACTAGCGACATGAAGGGCGAACTTTCCGTTTTCATCGCCGTGAAGTCTGTCGGACCAGGCGATATATTTTTGCAATGGTATATTATCGTCTGAAACCGTATCGAAAAGCAGCGTTCCGTGTCCGTGCGGATCGACACTGACAAGGGCGTCACCGCCGAGTGCCTTTCCGACTCGCAAAATCTCTAGCGACGTTTTATGATCCAAAAGGGAAGCCGCGACGGTTTCAAAACTTTCAGCGTATTTCAATAAAGCACCGTTATGCGTTATCAGCGGCGCATTGAATTTAAGCTCCGCCGCCACCGGCAACGCATCCCTAAAACGCCGGCCGGTCGCGATGGTAACGAGAACACCAAGCTCTTCCGCCCGCCGAATCGCGATCTTATTTGCCTCGGGGATCTTTCCTTTTGAATTCAGAAGGGTTCCGTCAAGGTCGAGTGCGAGGAGTTTGATCATCTATCGGCCTTTGTCTCTCTGGCCATTTCAGCAGCTATGTAGTCTTTCAGGACCCTGTCAATCTCGAACGTGTAGTGAACCTGACGCTTTCTGAAAAAATCTGCGACATCATTGAATATGGGAACGGCTGTCTGTTTCGACGTTGCAATGGGTTCAAGGTTCTTATAAACGAAGCCTCGCTCAAACATTTCTTCCGTAAGCGGTGGGATATCAGAAAATTCAATATCCTCCTCATTCATCGGCCCTAGAGCTTCTGTGTCCGTTCCGTATTTTTCTATCGTATTCTTCTTGTTCATTATTATCTTTAGAAGTCTGATTATCTGTTAGCGTCCTGAGTTCGCCGCCGTGTGACTATGTAAACTACAATAATCCAGAAAATAGTAAGTACCAGTCCGGTGGAAGTCCAATCAAACCATGTCGCTCGGCTAATTGCCCGAAAAGAGAATCCTCCATCCGGGCAGAAGTCGCTTCCAAGAAATCCAGTACAGAGTCTTTCTCGGGTTTCATATAAGTGCACAAGAATGTATCCCACGCTCAAGAAGAAAGAAGTGAAGTATCGTTTTGCAAAAATGATGCTTAACAGCAGAAGGACAGACAGCCCGTGGTACAAGCCGACAATGTGCTGTGGGGCAGCATCCACAGCAAAGCCATGCGGAGGGTCTGGCCAAGTTGCATTCTCGTACGCAGCTAATCCGAACTTAACAAGGAAGGCAGCGCAAAGGAGAGCGGAAGCAATAATCAGGATTTTGCAAAGGTTAAGCATCTAAGGGTTCGAGTTGGCTTCATTCACTCGTTTTCCCTCCCGCTGCTGTTCCAGCCATCTTTGATACTCAGCCTTACCCTTCTCGAACTCATTAGCGGACGCGTAGAAATGATGTGAACCGTCATTTGCCTGAACGTTCAAAACGTAAAAAATGTAATCGGTCTGCGCCGGATTTAGAGCTGCGTTGATTGAGCTTTCGGTAACGGATGAGATCGGTCCGGGCGGAATGCCGCCGTAGCGGCGCGTATTGTAAGGTGAATCGACTTCGAGGTCACTTTTGTTTATGGTGCCGTCCCATCGGTCCTGCATTTTCGCAATGTACACGGCGGTTTGGTCGATTCCAAGAGGAATATTCTTATTCAAACGGTTATTGATCACCGACGCAACCTTTTGCCGTTCTGCGTCAAACTTCGACTCCGTTTCGATAAGCGACGCAATGGTCACGATTTCGTACGGAGAGCGTCCGATCTTTTGAGCCTGTGCATTCCATTCAGGCTTCCAGATTTTTTTAAATTGTTCGACCGTTGTTTTGATGATATCAACGGCCTTCGTTCCCTTTGGAAAATTGTATGTGCTCGGATACATATAACCCTCCAGGTTTTTTGCGTCCGGGGCTATGTCGCGGATCAGGCTCGTATCTTCTATCAATAAAAGAATCTGTTTTTCATCCATCGGTGGATCCTGCGGGAAATTGGCGGCAATACGTTTTGCAATATCGAATCGCGTAAAGCCTTCCGGAATAGTAAGCTTCGTCGTCCGTTCTTCACCTGTCTCGAGTTCTTTCAAAACCTGCAGCGCCGTTATCGGCGACGCAAACTGATACTCACCGGCCTGCAATTTCGCAGCGTCGCCAAACAACCGCAAATACAAATGTATCGGCAACTGATTCGACAAAATGCCTTCGGCGTTGAGTTTACTTACGATCTCGGATGGCGATGAGCCTTTTTCGATCTTGATAAACTGGCTGGCTTTGTCGTGTTCGTGCGGAAAATTGAGCGAATTATAAAGCCAATAGGAACCTCCCGCGACTGCGGCGAGCCCAATAACGATCAAAAAAAAGACTATCTTTACGAATTTCATAAATAGAAAATGGATTGAGCCTGCGGCATTTTAATTTATACCGGCAGGCTCCAATTCCAACTACGCTTTTGCGATCTCGCTATTTCAGAGCGTTTTCAATCGTTACCGCGATCTTCGGATCATCCGGCGTTATTTTCGGGCTAAACCGTGCGATCACCTTGCCTGACTTATCAACAACGAACTTTTCAAAATTCCATGTTATGTCACCGTCGAATCCAGGGTTCGATTCTTTATTGGTAAGAAATGTGTAAAACGAATTCTGGTCGGTGCCTTTGACAGAGATCTTCGCGAACATCGGAAACGTAACCTTGTACTTCAATGTACAAAATTCCTTGATTTCCTTTTCTGTGCCCGGTTCTTGTCCCATAAAGTTATTGGCGGGGAAACCCAGGATTGTGAACCCTTTGTCCTTATATTCGTCGTACAAAGCCTGTAGACCCTCATACTGAGGCGTCAGGCCGCATTTGCTGGCAGTGTTGACGATCATGACGACCTTTCCTTTATAGGCATCAAGCTTCACGCTGTTGCCGTCTATATCCTTCATCTCGAATTCGTACATAGATTTTTCCTTTGGCGGTTCCGTGGGCGACGGGTTGAATATAAAGCCGTAGGCATATGCCGCAACTACGCCGCCGATGACAAACAGAACCCCAAATACTCCAATAATTTTCAACATAAGTTTAACTTTCTTTTAGACGGATATTATTGATTAAGCTCCCGGGGCGTGCGGGGCGTCGAGGACAACACCTCGGATTTTTCGCCGGTTTCCGCCAGAACTTCCTTGATCGCTCCAATGCTTGAGAGCAAAGTGGACGTTTCCATCGGCATAAAGATTACTTTTGCGTTCTGTGTCCGCGTCATGTCTCGCAATGACTCTATATAACGAGAAGTTATTAGGTATTGGGTTGTTTGCTCCGCACTTCCAACCGCCTGGGCGATCTGGGAGATCGCTTGAGCGTCGGCAGCGGCCGACTTTAATCTCGCTTGCGCCGCTCCGTCTGCTTGCAAAATCGCAGACTCTTTTTCGCCTTCAGACCGGGTAATGGCTGCCTGTTTTTCACCCTCCGCACGTGTGATCGCGGCCTGTTTATCTCCTTCGGCCGTCAGGATCAAGGCACGGCGGTTCCGTTCTGCGGTCATCTGTTTTTCCATCGTGATACGAACATCTTCCGGCGGGGTAATATTCTTTATGTCGACACGTGTCACCTTGACGCCCCATTTGTTGGTTGCTTCGTCGAGGATCATCCGAAGCTCGTTGTTAATCTGATCGCGTGAAGACAGCGTGTGATCGAGATCGAGCTTGCCGATCACCGAACGCATTCCCGTAAACGTCAACTGCACGATCGAACCCACAAGATCATTAACCTCGTACGTCGCCTTTATCGGGTCCGTGATCTGCCAGTAAACTACCGAATCGACTCCCATCATCACGTTGTCGCGTGAAATAACGGACTGCGACGGCAGATCGATATACTGCTCGCGCGAATCGATAAACGTGGTGCCCGGACGCGTATTTGTCCAGTAAACAGCGCGCGGCGACTCGAAAAAAGGAACTATTATGTTCAATCCGCTGGCCGCGACGCGATGGAACTTGCCAAGTCGTTCGATCAGCAAAACGCTCGATTGCGGAACGATCTTGATCGTTTTCCATGCAACGGTTATCAAAGCGATCCCAAGAAATAATAGAAAAATTAGTCCAACACCGCCGAGTAGCTCCATTTTGTCCTCCAGTCAACAGATAAGGGTGAATATAACTTATTTCCGCCTGTAACGCGACTTCGTGCGGCTGTGGTCGCTGGTGGGTAAGACAGTCAACTTTATCCGCAAATTTTTCCTACGCGATACGTTCATAGCTCTCCCTCGCGTTAATAATTGGAATATATCGGACCCGCGCTCGGATCCTTTTTTTGGTTTTCCAAATTTTTCGCATATACTCTTCCGATCATGACCGTTCAACTCTCGGATATCAAAGAGGCCCGCGAACTACTCAAAAACATAATCAATCCGACGCCAATCATCTTCGATGAAAAACTCTCGGCGGAAATTAGCGCGAAGACGTTCCTCAAAGCCGAATGCCTTCAACGCAGCGGCTCGTTCAAAGTTCGTGGAGCGTACAACAAGATATCGCGTCTATCTGACGACGAAAAAAAACTCGGTGTAGTTACAGCTTCGGCCGGTAATCACGCACAAGGCGTGGCTCTTGCGGCACGTCTGAACGGCATCAATGCGACCATCGTTCTTCCCGAATTTGCTCCGTTAACAAAAATAATTGCGACAAAAGCACAAGGCGCCGAAGTGATCCTGAAAGGTGCCAGCTTTGACGAAGCAGTGGCCTTTTCACGTCAATTACAGGCCGAGCACGGCTACACATACGTGCATGCGTTCGACGACGACCTTGTAATCGCCGGACAGGGAACTATCGGTTTGGAATTGGTAAAGGATCTTTCCGATACAACGGTCGTCGTTGTGCCGATCGGCGGCGGCGGGATCATTTCCGGCATAGCAATCGCGGTCAAAAGCCTTTTGCCAAATGTCCGGGTTGTCGGCGTCCAGGCGGAGAACGTCGCGGCGGTTAACAGATCGCTCGAAGCCGGAGAACCCGTAGAGATCACAAACCAGCAGCCGACAATAGCCGACGGTATCGCTGTTAAGCGTCCAGGCGAGAAGACGCTGCCGATCATTCGTGATTTCGTTGATGAGGTGGTCGAAGTGAGCGAGGAAGAAATTGCTCGTGGGATCTTTCATTGCGTGCAGAATTCGCGGCTTGTAGTCGAAGGAGCCGGTGCGGCGGGTGTCGCCGCTCTGCTTGCAAAGAAAATAAAGGTGAAACCCGGCGATACGGTTTGCACGATTTTGTGCGGCGGCAATATTGACGCTAACCTGCTCGCCCGTATCTTGGAGCAGGTGCTAGTTCGTCAGGGCCGTTACGTAATCATGAAATTATTGGTGCTGGATAGGCCGGGAACACTCGCTGCTATGCTCAATCACGTCGCGGAAACAGGAGCTAACGTCGTTGAAGTTTATCACCAGCGGGCAATATGGCTTGCTCCGCTCGGCCGTGTTGGAATCGAGATGATTCTCGAAGTGCGCGATCAGCAGCATGCCCGCGATGTACACAAACATCTGGAAGCAGCCGGATACCATGTGGAACGCGAGGGCCAGGGTGATTGGGACGAGTAGACGCGAAGACGGACTGCGAAGTCTGTCGCTAAATATCATCAGCTATGCAGCCTGTTGCCTCGCTCGGATAATTTGAGCAAAGCTTTCCGTTTGACTTAAAGTGAGAACTACAAACTTCCGCCGTCTGCGATAATGATCTGCTGAAGAAGCAGTCGCTGATCATCGGAGAGATTGTTGAAACGCAATCCGAATCCGATCCCTTCGTGTATGTAAATAACGTCGCCGGACATTTCCTCGCGGCGTCCGTTCGCCAGCAATAAGGTGAATCTAACGTTTTCATCCTTCCTCACGCTGGCAATACTGTCAACGTAGCACCCACCCAGACTCACGTCGCTTATTCGCGCTTCGCGATTTCCCGACGCTGCCTCCAGTTCGATGGTCAGAGGAATGGAGATCCGTTTCTGCTGTCTTGGAATTTTCTCGCCCATCTATTTTATTCTCGTTGGATAACCTCATCTACAGCAATACCCAACGACACGCCTCTGAGTATCCCATTTTTCAAGTTAAAGACCTAATTCTGGCGACATTCTAAAGATCTATTTGCGCTCTAGATCTTCGGTGTACAGTTCGCGATAAACCCTGTAGTTGTTCATAACTTTGAAAACGTAATCCTTAGTCTCGGCAAAACCGATTTCAGAAGCAAAGATGCCCGCGTCTTTTGGTTTACTGCGGTTCAGCCATCGAGCGGTGTTGTCCTCACCGCCGTTGTAGCTTGCAGCGATTGCATCGTAAAGGCCGCCGAACTCTTCTTTTAACTCCGCGATGTATGCTGAGCCAATTGCGATGCTGACGGCTGGTTTATAAAGATCGTCCGGTTGTAAAGATGGATAGCCGGCCTTTTTGTTATACTTAGCAGCGGTGTCAAACACGAGTTGAAGCAAGCCTCGCGCACCCGCAGGCGATTTTGCGTTTGGTTTGAAGCTGCTCTCCTGCTTCATAACGGCGAGCAGAAAACGCGGATCGATTTTGCTTTTCTTTGCGGATTGAAGAAGTTCGGCACGAAATACAACAGGAAAATCCTTGTAAAGTTTAGCCGAAGCCATTCCGATCAGCTTGATCGGTGCGCCAACGGAGAAACGATTGGCTGCGAGGTTTCCGAAATACGAACTGCGCGGAATAGCCTCATAAATCAGTAACGCCTCGACTTTTAGTTTGTAATTTTCGAACGCAAAACCTTTCAAATAATTCACCTCGTCACGTCCAGCCATTGCCCCGGAGAAGCTTTTGCCATTGAGCAGAACATCAGCCGCCTTTACAGCTCCGTTCCAATTCTCACGATAAATCTCCATCCGCAGGCGCGCGTGAAGGGCGTTAACCTCGGACGGCTTTCCGGCAAATTGCTGAACGGTCCTATCGACCCACCTGTTCGCCTCATCATATTTGCAAGCCTCTCGGTACGCGTCGATTATGTTTAGGTGTGCCGATTCGATTCGCTCGCCCTGCGGGAACATCGTCACATACTGTTCGTACGTCTTTGCCGCATCCAAATTCTTCCCCATTCGGATGTAAGAAGCACCCTTAAAAGCAAGTCCCTCGCGGCCGTCCTTCGTATTCAGATGATCCTTCGTCAATTTGTCGAACCATTCGACTGCGTTAACGTAATTCCGCTCCCACATGTACGAACGCGCTGTCCCAAACAAGGCTTTCGGTATGCCCGCATCAGCAGGATAATCTTCAAAAACTTTTGACCAATGTTCCCTTGCTTCGGAAAACAAACGATTGCTCGAATATGTTTCCGCCCGCGAAAGATGCTCGGCAGCGGAAAGCGTTTGAAGCTTGCCGGACGCGTCGCGGCCGGCTGCATCCTGTTCGCGAACTTTACGTAATGCGGCATCCGACTGCTGTCCGTAAATTGCGGAAAAGACCAAAAGAATAGTAGTAAGAGCGGTTAGCAGAATTTTCATATCTGGTACATCGGGAAGCGTGAGGCTAGCCTTAGCTTAACCGATTCTTAGACGACAGGGCAATTTGCCGGGTTGCCGTAACATGCTAGAATTTCATTAACATTTACAATGTGTTGGAGTATTTACCATGAAAATTGCCCTAAACGGCGCCACAACGATGCACGCCGACCTTTTGACCGACATAAAAGCCGCGTCGGCAGCCGGATTCGACCTTCTGGAGATTTGGTCGGCCAAGCTTTACGAGTATTTGAAAACGAATTCGCCCGGCGATCTTAAGGCGGCTCTCGCCGAGCATAAACTTGAGCCATACTCGATAAACTCCATCGAGCACATAACATTCCGCACGTCCGAGGATTACGCCAAGGTCAAAGACGAATGCGAAATGCTTTCGAAGATTGCCAGTGAGATCGGCTGTCCGTATAT
>JAYSON010000048.1:0-2158 GCA_043722725.1 Chloracidobacterium sp. | reverse complement strand
AACCCACTCGGCTCTATTAGAGGGGCAATCGAGATATTGGAGGACGAACTGAAGCCCGATAGTCCGCGCCGTGAGTTTGCCGATCTTGCGAAAACTGAGATCGACCGATTGGATCGGCTGGTGGGTGAGTTCCTTCGATTTGCTCGTCCTTCCGAACCATCTAAAGCTCCAAGTGATCCTAATTCTATTGTTGAATCGGTTGCTGCCTTAATCGAGAACCAGGCCGCATCGCAGTCTGTCCTGATTGTGAAAGATTTACAGAGTGGTATTCCGCCAGTCCTTGTTGACGCGGAACAGGTAAAGCAATTAATACTGAATTTGGCAATAAACGGCTTGCAGGCGATAGAACAATCAAACGGCGGCGAGAAAACACTTACCTTTCGCACCTTCGAGCGGGATGAAAATTGCATTGTTGAGGTCGCCGATTCTGGTGCGGGCGTCGCCCCCCAAAATATCGCTAAGATCTTTGACCCTTTTTTCACAACCAAAGAAAAAGGAATCGGGCTGGGCCTGTCGATCGCCCACAAGATCGCGACACAACACGGTGGTACCTTAACCGTTACCAACGACGCTGACGGAGCCGTGTTTAAACTCGCGTTTACAAAGTTCCGTGCATAGATCTTCGGTGGGCGACGCTTCACTTGGAATATCCCGCGTGGGGAGACCTCCCCGATGTCCGCCATCTAACATCATAGTTCCGCCTCCCACGTGTCGTACAAGGCTTTTCATTGATTGCCAAACTACAAAAAAAAGAAAGCCACGAGCGGGCCTCCATTTTCATAATGACTGATTTGATTGGCTCCGCAGGTAAGACTCGAACTTACAACCCTTCGGTTAACAGCCGAATGAATCTTCTAACACACGATAACATGCGTTATCAAACGAAAGTTCATAAGTGGCTATAACCATTTGTTGCTCTTTGATTTAAGAGTGCTCACAGTCGTTACGTGTAACATGCGATAACATAGCTGCACACCGAATGGGTAGATAACTTTATAGATAACTACTGCTTAGATGAAAAGATGGAGAAGGCGCGGGATTTGCCTCCGAAAATCAATCGGGTGTCATCTTGCTAAGCGTAATTTAAAGATTGAATTTGCAAGTCGCTAATTTGCAGCTAGACAAAAGCTGGCTACTCGGACCAATTACTTACCAACTGAGAATCCGCCGTCGATTTCGAGAGCGGTTCCGGTAATGAAAGCGGCTTCGTCACTGGCAAGATAGAGGACAGCAGCGGCGATCTCGGCGGGCGTTCCCATACGGCCGATCGCCTGGGTTGAAGACATTTCGCGGTAAGCCTTTTCGGGATCGGCGTATTCAGCGAGCCTGGATTTTACAAACGGCGTTTCGATGCGGCCGGGACATACGCAGTTTGCCCGGATACCGTCGAGCGCGTGGTCGAGCGCGATGCATTTGGTGAAACCGACGACCGCAAATTTAGTTGTGCAGTATGCCAGCCGGTCGCGAATTGCAACGATTCCCCCAATCGAGGCAGTGTTGATGATAACGCCGTATCGTCGAGCAATCATCCCTTCGATAAAAGCTTTGGTAAGTTCAAACATTCCGAGAACATTTACCGCAAATAGCCTTTCGAGGTCTTCACCGTTCGTTTCCAGAATCGTTCCAACGTGGCCGATTCCAGCGTTATTAACCAAAATATCTAGCCGGCTATGCCGGGCGTGAACGTGTGCGGCGGCAGCGATACATTCGCTCCGTTCCGCAACATTCAGCTTTATATATTCACCGCTATCAATTTCTCCGGCTACTAAGCTGCCCTTTTCGTCGTCAATGTCTGCAACATAAACAAACGCCCCTGCCCTCGAGAGAGCATGCGCAACCGCTTCGCCGATTCCAGAAGCTCCACCAGTAACTAACGCAATCTTTCCAGTTAAATCGAACATCCTCTATATCCGCGGCTCGGCGTCTCCGCGGTTCAAAAATTCTTTACCACCGGATTAGACAGAATACCTAAACCCGCGATCTCGACCTCGCAAACGTCGCCGTCCTGTAAAAACACCGGTGGCTTTCGGGCGAATCCCACGCCCGGCGGCGTTCCGGTGGCAATTATATCGCCCGGTTCGAGAGTGATCGTACGCGATAAAAATTCGATGAGTTCAGGAATACGAAAAATCAGTTCCCGCGTATTCGAATTCTGCAT
>JAYSON010000047.1:0-6551 GCA_043722725.1 Chloracidobacterium sp. | reverse complement strand
AGTTTCGATTGACGGCGGCGATGCCGTGAAGTTGACGGACAAATATACGAACTCTCCGGAAGTCTCGCCCGACGGAAAATGGATCGTCTGTTCATATCGTAAGGACGTCAATTCAACATGGAGATACGCGATCATTCCCTTTGAAGGAGGCGAGCCTGGCAAGGTCTTTGATCTGCTCGGCAAAAAGGGAAACTTTCGCTGGTCGCCTGACGGACGCTCTCTTAACTACCTCCGAGATACCCAAGGCGGCGTCACAAACGTCTGGAGTTTACCTTTAGACGACAAGCCTCCAAAGCAATTAACGGATTTTAAGACTGACCAAATATACAATTTCGCATGGTCGCCGGACGGCAAACAGCTTGTTCTCGCACGGGGCACGACGACAAGTGATGTTGTTTTGATAAGTAATTTCAGATGACGATCCTGGTTGCTCGAATGAAACCTGTGCGCAGCGAGTGTATTTCTTCCGAAGAAGGGGAACGGATTAAAAACACAACGCATTCGTAGTCATTCAAAAAGTATGAAACGATGCCCTGAATGCAGGCGGGATTATTACGACGACACGCTGCTGTACTGTCTCGACGATGGAAATGCGCTGCTCGAAGGACCGGCTTCGTCGGATGAACCCACAACGGCGATCTTGTCAGAACCGGGAGCGATAGCGACTGGGTTTGCGGTAGGTGAGTCACCGACGCGAGCGCAGATCAATACGACCGACCAGACGGCGATCCTTCCCCCCAGAGCGGAGGCGGAGCCTGAAGGTAATTTAGGTGACTCATCGGAAAGGCATGGCCCTTCCGCAAATAGAGCGGCAGTGCCGCAAAGCAAAAGGAATAGGCTTTTGGCAATTTTCAGTATTGCCGTGCTTGTCCTCGTCGCCGGATTCTTCGGCTACCGCTATCTCAAACCCGCAGACACCGATCAGATCGATTCAATTGCGGTTTTGCCGTTTCAGAATAGAAACTCAGATGCGGACACGGATTATTTATCGGACGGGCTGGCCGATTCGCTCATTTACCGGCTTTCGCAATTGGCTAATCTAAAAGTCAGTCCGACGAGTTCCGTCATCAGGTATAAGGGAAAGGACACAGATATTGCTCAGATCGCCGAAGAGCTAGAGGTTGATGCGGTCATGTCCGGGCGCCTGTCGAAACGCGGTGACAATCTGACTATTAATGTCGAACTGATCGATACACGAACAAAGAAGCTACTTTGGGTTGAACAATATGACCGCAAGATGACAGATCTGCTGGCTACACAGCGCGAAATTGCAACGGCGATAACCCAAAAGCTGCAATTGAATCTTGGCCCCATCAACACCAAGGGAATTACCAAACGCTACACGGACAATAACGACGCTTACCAGCTATATCTGAAAGGCCGGTTTCATTTTGCCAGGCGAACAAAGGATGATGTTTTGAAAAGCATCGATTATCATCAGCAAGCCATAAAACTTGATCCGAATTTTGCTTTAGCGTATGCGAGGATGGCCGAGGCTTACAACCAAATGCCTGCTTATCCTTACCTGTCTCCAAAGGAAGCGTTTCCACAAGCAAAAGCCGCGGCCAAACGTGGCTTAGAGATCGATCCGACGCTTGCCGAAGCCCACGCGGCGCTGGCAAATACCCTTGCGGCGTACGACTGGAATTGGGCAGAAGCGGAAACCGAATTCAAACGAGCACTCGAACTCGATCCCAATAGTTCCGCCACGCATTTTCGCTACGGGCTGAGTATTGGCGCCGTAGGACGCTTGGAAGAGGGAATTACGGAAGTGAAGCGGGCTCTGGAATTGGAGCCGCTTGATCTTAGCATGAATGCAAATCTTGCATGGGCATATATCACGGCGCGACACTTTGACAGGGCGTTGGACCAAGCTAAAAAAGCGCATGATCTCGATCAGAATTTCGTTGTAGGACGCTGGAACCTTAGTCAAGCCTACATTGGCAAAGGAATGTACGCAGAAGCGATAGCGCTAAACGAACAATCGTTGCAGGCTAATCCGACAAGCCAATTCGCGCTTCGCGATGCCGGATACGCCTACGCAAAATCAGGCCGTCGCCAAGAGGCGAACGAAATGATAAGTAGATTAAAGGAGATCGCTAAGACTCAGTACGTAATGTCCGGCCGGATTGCCAGCATTTATGGTGCCCTTGGAGAAATGGATAAAGCGTTTGCCGAGCTTGAAAAGGCCTTTGAGAATCGCGATTGGGATTTGCATCGCTTGAAGGTTGACCCGTTCATGGACCCGCTTCGCAACGACCCGCGATTTGCGGAAATGCTGAAACGCCTGAATCTACCGGAATAGAATTTTATGAAACGATGCCCTGAATGCAGGTGGGATTATTACGACGACACGCTAAGTTTCTGCCTGGCGGACGCGACGGACCTTGTTTGCGGTTTGTCGGAGGATGACCCGGCGACGGCGAGGGCTTTTCTAAGGCGGCTGCATCGACCCGAATAGGAACGTTATGAAAAAGTGCCCGCAGTGCGGACGAGGTTATAACGACGATTCGATGAGCTTCTGTCTCGATGATGGATTCGAATTGCTATTCGGTCCGGCGTCGATGGATGAACCGGCAACAGCGATCTTAGCTGGCGTTGAGGCTCGGACGCAGGAGCAGATTAACATTGGTAATGAAACTGCGATCCTGCCAGGCAATACCGGTGATAGTGGTAATGACGCCAGGGTTGGTAAAAATATCAAGCTCGCGGTGCTGACGCTAGTCATACTTAGTGCAGTTGGAGTTATCGGTTTTGGAGCATACCGTTATCTCTCAAGAGCATGGGGCGAAAAGACACAGCGGACCGATCAGGAGATCAAAACGCAACGGCTTACGGGTGATGGGCGTTCGGGTACTCCGGTCATCTCGCCGGATGGCAAATTCCTTGTTTTTACCAAACTTGAGGGTGCAAAACAGTCACTTTGGATAAAGCAGGTCGAGGCTACGAGCTCGGTTAACGTGGTCAAACCGGGCGAGTTTGACGAGTTCTTTGGTATCGCCTTTTCGCCGGACGGGAATTTTGTTTACTTCAACGCCGAGCACAAATCGACCGAAACCCCGACCATCTACCGCGTTCCGACGCTCGGTGGGACGCCAACAAAGTTCCTGGCAAACGCTTCCCGGCTAGGATTTTCTGCCGACGGCAAGCAAATCGCTTTCCTGAACATTGATCGAGATCAAGACTCTTCTTCCGTACTCGTAGCAAATGCAGATGGATCGAACGTGCGTGTGCTGGCTAGTCGATCCGGAGCTCAAGCGTTCTGGAAAGCACCTGCTTGGTCACCGGACAGTAAGTTCGTTGCTGTCGCCGCCATTGATGATTCGCTGGCGCCGGCACCCAACTTTTACGTTGTTCTGATTTCGATCGCGGACGGAAGCTATTCGGAAATTGGCTCACGAAGGTGGGAAGGTATAGACGGTGTCGTTTGGCATCCTAGCGGCGACTCGCTGATCGTCGTTGCGTCGGACAATTCTTTCCTGCCGGGACAGGTGTGGGAACTACCATATCCGTCTGCCGCGTATAGGCGTGTGACCAACAATCTGAATGGCTACGATGGCATCTCAATCACCGCCGACGGCAGATCGATCGTGACGGTCGAAGCCGACACTCGCAGCGCAGTTTGGGTCTCGCCCGATCTGAAGCCGGAAAATGCAAAAGCGGTAACATCGGCCAACGGCGATATCAGGGGATTGGTTTGGACGCCGGACGGGAAGATCGTTTATTCGTCAAATCAAACCGGCGACTCCGAGATATGGATGATGAACGCCGATGGCAGCGATGCAAGGCCGCTGACGAACGATAAGGTGTTTAAGTTTGACCCGACCGTTTCGTCTGATGGCAAATTTATCGTTTATACGACTTCGCAAAATGGCGGCCAACTAATGCGTATGGACATCGGCGGTGGAAATCCGGTGATGCTGACAAAATACAACAACTCGGTTGACGGGAATATTTCTCCGGATGGGAAATGGGTCATTCACTATGCGTATGTCGATGGAGCGGAAAGAGTAGTTCGGGTTCCGCTTGCTGGCGGCGAAACACAGATATTGACCGATTTTAGTGCAATCACTCCAAGCTACTCGAATGACGGGGCAAAATTCGCCTGCTTTCTCACCGACGGCGCCCGCTCGTTGGCAATAGTGTCGGCCGAAGGCGGCAAGCCGATCAAGGTAATGAAACTCCCGCCCGAAACAATAACTGATGCCGGGCTTTTCTGGACGTCGGATGATAAGGGTATCGTGGTAAACGTCCAGGCGGGCGAAAAGTCAAACTTGTGGGTGGTGCCGGTTGACGGCGGCGAGGCGAAGCAGATCACCCATTTCGAAAGTTCTCGGGTTTTTCACGGTGACTATTCCCGTGACGGCAAACGGATCGGCCTCGTCCGCGGCGATTTCGTTTCCAACGCGATCATGATGACCGGATTTCGATAAATATTTTTATGAAACGATGCCCTGAATGCGGGAGAAATTACAACGACGATTCGATGAGCTTTTGTCTCGATGACGGAGCCGAGTTGCTCTTTGGTCCGGCGTCGATGGATGAACCCACGACGGCGATCTTGCACTCGACCGCTGCTCCGGGAGGCTCCGACCCGCGCTCAAATACATATGACCGACCAGACGGCGGTTTTACCAACTGGCACAGGTGGTGTTGTTCGGAAACCTCGCAGCTTTGATAAGCGGCTGCTTGCCGTCCCCTTTCTATTGGGAATTATTGTGCTCGGCGGACTTTTCGGATACCGAAACTTCTCTCCAACCAAACAAATCGAATCCATCGCCGTGATGCCATTTGATTATGAGAGTGGGAATGTGGATGTCGAATACCTCTCGGACGGGATGACGGAGACGTTGATCAGGAGTTTGTCGCAATTGGCTAATTTGCAGGTCAAACCGCGTTCGTCGGTGTTTCGTTACAAGGGCAAGGAAACGGACGCAAAAACGATCGGCACGGAACTGAATGTGCAGGCAATTTTGAATGGGCGGGTGATCCAGCGTGGCGACCAATTGACCCCTAATTTGGAACTGATCGATGTTCAAAAAGACGTTGTACTTTGGAGCGAGCAATATAACCGAAGGCAAACAGACCTCGTCAGCTTACAAAGCGAGATCGCCAAAGACGTTTCGGCCAAACTCAAATTAAAACTTTCGGGTGCGGACGAAGCAAAAGTAACCAAGGCCGCAACGACAGATCCCGAAGCGTATCAAGCGTATCTGAAGGGACGGTATTACTGGAACAGGCGCACGTCTGAGAATCTGAAAAAAGCAATCGCACAATTCAAGATAGCGACCGACCGAGACCCAAATTACGCCCTCGCCTTTGCAGGCCTGGCGGATTGCCATGCGCTGCTTAGCGAATATTCCGGAGTGCCGCTAACGGTTACCGCCCCGCAGGCAAAGACATTCGCCGAGCGTGCGATAGCGCTTGACGGGTCGTTGGCAGAGCCCCACGCCACTTTGGGTACTGTAAACCGGCAGCTGTGGCAATGGGCGGAGGCGGAAAAGGAATTCAAGCGGGCGATCGAACTCAATCCCAAATATGCGACGGCATATCACTGGTATTCGATCATGCTTCTTGGTTTGGGGCGCAAGGACGAGGCCCTGGCAATGATCCAGCGGGCACACGAGCTTGATCCGCTTTAGAGCATTATCAGTGCGACAGTTACTTGGGTGCAGCTAACGCGGAATAACTATCAGGAGAGCATAGAGAATGCAAAAAGGCTGATCGAGCTCGATCCGAACTTTGGAATTGCCTACGATAATTTGGGGCTGGCTTACCTGAAGACAGGGCGCCATGCTGAAGCGCTGGCCGCCTTTGAAAAGGCTGCCCAATTGACCGACCGATGGGGCTTTGTTCTCGGCAATCTTGGCTACGCTTATGCGGCGACGGGAAAGCGAACCGAAGCTCTCGCCATAATCAAAGAACTCGAACAGAAATACATTCGAAATGAAGCGAAAGGGTTTTCCGTCGCCACCGTATATGCGGGGCTCGGCGATAAAGACAAGGTGTTTGAATGGCTGGAGAAAGATTTCCAGAATCGGGACGGAAGTTTGGCAGAGATTACAGCGTCAGTTCCACTTGAATCTCTCCGCGACGACCCGCGATTCAAGGATCTGCTGAAACGGATGAATCTACCGGAATAGAATTTTATGAAACGATGCCCCGAATGCGGCCGCGAGTATGACAATACAATGATGTTCTGTCTCGATGACGGAGCTGAGTTGCTCTATGGCCCGGCAATGTCAGAACCGGGAGCGATAGCGACTGGGTTCTTGCCAAGTGACGAGCCCGCGACGGCGATATTACACTCGACAGCTGCCCCCGGTGAGGCTCCGACCCGCGCTCAGCTACATACAACCGACCAAACTGCTATCTTTCCGGGCGGAACGGAGGCGGAGCCGCAGAGGAAAATTGGCGGTAGGCAGTGGCAGTTGGCAGGTGTTGGTATCGTCGTATTGCTTCTTGTCGGCGGCTTCTTTGGTTATCGATATGTCACTCAGGCAAAACAGATCGAATCCATCGCTGTGATGCCGTTTGTTAATGAGGGCGGA
>JAYSON010000046.1:0-2202 GCA_043722725.1 Chloracidobacterium sp. | reverse complement strand
AATATTCGCCGGTTCAAGAAACACGTACCAAGGCGAGCCCCAATTGCGGGTGTCGCCGGTAGCTTTGCGGTATCCGTAATGCGTCGTCTTCTGCTTTTCGGTTCGCGCCAGAGATTCATAAACGGCCGGAAAGGTCAGCTTGTTCTCCTTTAGATGCTGTTTCATCGAATCCAGTGGATCGTATTCACCCACCGCGATGACATCAAACCCGTTACCTTTGTACTTATCATAAAGGCTTTGCACAAATGCCAGATCATGTTTCCAATTCGGACACCACGGAGCAAAATACACAACCATCACCAGCTTTTTACCGGTGGCAAAATCGCGTAGATTTGTGCTTGAGTCCGAACGAATGTTTTCAAGCGTCCAGTCTTTGTATTCGAATTCCTTTTCTACGATCGGCGATTGTTCATTTTGACCAAACGCTGCCGTGGAGCTAAATACCAGCAATATAAGTGCAAAAAATGTCTTCATATATATAAATCCTTGTACTTAAAGATATACATTCAGATGGCGTAAGACAAGCAAATTATGCCTGCGAACCACCGCCCGTCAATACTTTCCGTATCTGCGTCGCGGCGGTGAAAACTTCCGCGTCCAGTGAACAATATTCAAATAGATGCCCGTCAAAGCCGAAAGAGCAGCGAGCGCTGAAAAGATCACCAAAAATGTTACTTGCCAGCTTCCCGTAAAGTAATAAAAATGAGCTTCGCGAAAGAACCGCGTTTTCCAACTCGGCGGCGGCGACATACTTGCCACGCCGGTTTCGGCATCGATAAAGATCGAATCCGCTCCCATTCCGCCAATCGACTGATACTGCGGCTTGCCGTCTTTCATCAATAAAGTCAGAGCGGTCGTCGGCAAAGTTTTTCCGGCAAGCTCGTTGGCTTTAATAATCGCCTCGCCCGGCGTGACTTTCACCCGGTTCGCATCAATTTTTTCAACCGTTCCGCCCTCTACCATGTTTGGCAAAGCGTATAGCAAACCGCTCAACGCCCAGGCGAGAACAGGGATCGCGACGACAAGCCCGAGCCAGAGATGCAATTGATAGATAAATTTTTTCATATCGTAATTTGTCCGCCGATTCACACAGATTAACACAAATAAAATGGCTTGGGCCGTGGTTAAGACTTTCCGTCATCCGCGAATTAAAATCTGTGTTCATCTGTGCTAATCTGTGGATAATAATCATGAGCGATCAAATAACCGTATCCGATATTTTCCGCCGGGCATTAGAGATAAGGCAATCCAACGCAAATGCCTCATACAAGGACATTCAGTCGCAGTTGGTAAAAGAATTCGGAGGCAAGACGTTTCCTTCGACAGCTTTTTTGACGATTCCCGAATACGATAACATTGCACCGGAAGAAGATTGGACCGCGGGACTGCCGGTCGTACTTCGGGGAATCCAAACGGAAGATTGGAATGAGATCACCCACGGCATTATCATCAGCCTGGAACAGGTCGAGAACTATCCGAAGGAATCTGGCCGCGAAGACGATCCGCAAAAGGAATGGCGTAACCGCCACAAAGGTATTATCGAAGCCGAAGAGAAAAATCTCAGTAAATGGATGCCTGATGAACTAGTAGCGATGGCGAAGAAGAACGTTGGAAGCTAGTATCGAGGTGTTAACGCGTAGTCTTGCAACTCTGAAGGCATCATATCTCAATCCGTAATCCGTCCACCGCTTCAATTACCTCACACGCCGGCGAAAACTCCTGAACTTCTTTCTCGAAATCGACGTCATCCCATTCCGGGTAAAAATGCGTAAGCATTGCCTTTTTCGGCTCGGCTTTGCGAATTAGATACATCGCCTCAGCCAATTCCAGGTGTTTCGCGACCGGCTTTTCCTTTACAAAAGTGCATTCCATTACCAACAGATCGACCTTGCGGGCAAACGTCGCCATAATCTTGGAAAACCCCGTATCCGCCGTGTAAACAAGTGCTTTGTCATTTTCTCTTAAATGGAACGCGAGACTTTCATCGGTGTGCGGCGTGCCCAGAGCAACAGCGGCGACGCCAGGCAGGACTGTGAATTCTTCAAGCTGTTCGATCTCGATTATCTCGATCGGAAACGGCTGCTTTAACAAACGATAATTGTTTGCCTTGTCGAAACTATCGATTAAAGCCTTTATTCCTTTGCCACCAAAAATTCTTAGTGGTTTTGTTCTGTCTTTAGTCGCAGCCGCGTGTTTTGTACC
>JAYSON010000045.1:0-14274 GCA_043722725.1 Chloracidobacterium sp. | reverse complement strand
CGAGTATTGCCGCAGTGTTTCGATCCGTCGCTTTTTCATTACAGCACTTCAAAACCAGACGCGAAAATTACCATTCGCTATATCGGAAATTTTTACGGTCAACGAACTGCGGCGCCCCTGATCGAAACATTACGCTTAATTCTCAATACCGAACCGAATTCATTAAATGATGTTTGTTTTGAACTGATCGGCATTAGCGACCCGGCTGCGATCCGCGATGCCGGCGGCGACACGTTGCCTCCGGGCCTGCTGAACATTTACCCAAGCGTGGAATATCAAGAAAGCCTTCGGCTCATGTCCACGGCCGATGGCCTGCTTATAATTGATGCACCCGCGGATGTTAGCGTGTTTCTCCCATCGAAGTTGGTGGATTACATCGGGGCCGGCCGGCCTGTATTGGGCCTTACGCCGCCCGGCACCGCTGCTAAACTGATCCGGCAGCTCGATGGAAATGTTGCCGACCCGTCAGACACCCAAGCGATGAATAACGCGATGCGTCATTTCATCGACTTGCTAAAGCAGCGGCGCACTAATGCTGATCCTGAGCCTTGGGGAACACGGGAACTTAGAGTGCGATTCGAAGCGTCGCGAGTAGCTGAGTCATTTGAAGCAATGCTCCGTGAACTTCCAACAAAGCGATAATAAAAACTCCCGCAGAAGGTATGTTGGATCAAATATCCGTGTTATCAAGTTTTTGACTTTCAAACCCTTTCGCCGATAAAATGAATTTAGTTAGTTTGAGAAGCAAATTCTAGACTTAAGCGTATAGAACCCCTTTAGTATTTTCACAAACAGAAAATTAGGCAATGTTTCGAACAATTTTACGCTCAATTCGCAATGTCAGTGCGTCCCATCGGCTGCCGGAGATTGCGAAACGAGAACGCGAAATTGACGATTTGGGGCTCCCCGAACTTGATCCGGCGACAGATGAAGTAATAAGGGAGTCAATCGAATGGTTAGGACGCGCGCAGGATAATTCCGCCTCGAACGACGGCGGAGTTGCGCGTGACTTTAGTTTGCTCGCAGGTTGGAATTCGTCGTATCCGGAAACCACCGGATACATCATTCCAACCCTCATTAATTACGCAAAGCTAAAAGGTGATAAAACCGCGAGGCTCCGAGCAAAACGCATGCTCGACTGGCTCGTTTCGATTCAATTCCCTGACGGCGGCTTTCAGGGAAGCGTAATCGGCGCCGTCCCGGAGATTCCCGTAACGTTCAATACCGGTCAGATCCTTCTCGGATTGGCAAGTGGCACCGAGGAGTTCGGCGACGAATATCGAGGTCCAATGCGCCATGCAGCCGAATGGCTTGTGAGAACGCAAGACAGCGATGGTTGCTGGCGAAAACACCGCTCGCCTTTTACCGATCCGACCGATAAAGCCTACGAAACACATGTTTCATGGGGGCTTTTCGAGGCTGCCCGTCTCGAGCCGGCCAGCGGCTATGCCGAAGCAGCGATCGCAAATATAAAATGGTCTCTGAGCCTTCAGACTGCTAATGGTTGGTTCGAGAACTGCTGCCTTTCCGAGCCTGAACAACCGCTGACGCACACACTAGGCTACGTGCTCCGCGGCGTTATCGAGGCCTACCGATTCACGAAGGATGAATCATTTATGGATGCGTGTGTCAAGACTGCGGACGGCCTGTTGACTGCTCTCCGCGACGACGGCTCTCTGCCAGGGCGACTCGATGCCAATTGGAGCGCGACCGTTTCATGGTCGTGTCTGACGGGCAATCTGCAGCTTGCCGCTTGCTGGTTTCTGCTATTCAAATATACAAACGAAACAAAATACCGTGACGCCGCATTCGCTGCAAACAAATTTGTCCGCAGAACCATAAGGCTGGATGGCACACCGGAAATAAGAGGCGCGGTAAAAGGCTCCTTTCCTGTCGCGGGCGATTATTGTGCTTACGAGTATCCAAACTGGGCATCAAAATTCCTTATTGATTCGCAATTAATGGAAGAAGCAGTATTGGCGGAGGATTCGATATAGTGCCAGTCGAGTTTCGAGTTGTTCGTGAGCCTTCGCGCGACCTCTTAGCGCAGATTTCCGCATTGACACCGGAAAACCCTTTTTACACATCGGCCTATGTGAATTCTTTAAGGCTTAGCGGAGTGACGCCATTCGCCCTCATTCTCGAATCCGGCAACCATCTTTTGTCGGCCTGCACAGCGTTCTTGAGAACCGGACGGCTGAACACCACACTTGAAATAACCTCATTGCCGTCTTTACCGGCAAAAAGTATATTTTGGACCGGGCTGGTTGAATTCTGCCGGGCATCAGACATATCCATTTTAGAGATCAACACCTTTGGCTCGACAGAAACGTCTATCGAGGCACTTGACGGAGAAACCTCGCGGAAGGGCCGCTACGAATTCCAACTTGATCTGGCGGGAACAGACTTGTGGATCGGATTAAACCGTCGTAATCGACGAAGCATCAAAAAGGCGATGGAAGCCGGTCTTCGACTGAGGCTCGCGGAGGAATCGCAAGCCTGTCAAATTCACGTAAACATAGCAAATTCATCACTTAATAGGAGCCGCAAGCGTGGAGAAGCGATCGGATACGAGATTGAGGCAAACGACGCTCGTAGATTCATTGAAAATAAAGCAGGAGAGATCTATCAGGCCAAACTTGATGATGAGGTGCTAAGTTCGATCCTGATCTTGAGGAGTGCAACTGGTGCTTACGCACAAACCTCCGGCACCATCGATGCCGGCTTGGAGTATGGCTCTTCTCAATTTCTTTGGTACGAGACGGCTCTTCGTTTGCAAAGTGAATCCGTGACCGTCCTAAATATGGGTGGGACTGATAAGGCTAGTCTTGGATTACAGGAATTTAAGGCCGGATTTGGTGCCAAACGGATAGAACTTGAATCAGCCGAATTTTACCTTGGCGGATTTGCAAGAAAAATGATCGGAACATTGATCGAAAGGTTGCGATCTCGAAAGTAGATCAATTGCCGATCAGTCAGGAATCATACGCCGGTTAAAGCAGACTCGCGTCCCATACCCGCAGCCAAAGTTCAAGAACTATAAGCATCCAGGCGCGATCTCCACCGTCGCCCTTGCCTTGTCGGGCCTGCTCGATCACACTATTAATCAACTTTTTGGGAAAGACCTCCGTAAGCTTCCCTTCGGAACTTAGCAAAGTTTCGCGTGCCCAACCATCCAGTCCATTTTGCAGCCATCGGTTTCCGGGGCTTGGAAACCCACGCTTTGGCCTATCAATAATCGATTTTGGCAATCGCCGTTCGCAAAACCGGCGCAAAACACTCTTTGTCTGATAGCTGTTGAATCCGACACGTTTTACTTTAACTTGGTTCCGTTGACGATTTGCCCATTCCACAATTCGGTAATCCAGAAAGGGTGTACGGGCTTCGAGCGAAGCTGCCATGGTCGCTTTGTCCGCCTTCATCAAGAGATCTTCGACCAGCCATGATCGCTGATAAACAGACAGCATTTGCTGCAGCGGATCGGTCGATTTGGCTGCCGCGTATTGCTCGGCAATTATTCTTTCACTATCCTGATGGCTCTCATTCGGCCATAACCGCTCTTTTTCACTCTGGTTGAAATGGCCGGTAATATGCGGTAAGGCGATCCTGTTCCAGTTCACCAATGGCACATTCGCCACTTTTTCGGCCTTTCTTTGAAATCCTTCCGAAAATCCAAGTCGCGAAAATGCCGCACCCATTTTTAGGGCACTCTTGGGAAAACTTTGTAGGACACGCAATGTAGCAAATTCGCGTTCGGACTGATCGAAATTGTAGCCAGCCAGGATTTCATCACTCCCCTCGCCGGAAAGCACAACCTTGACGTCTTTACGAGCCAAACGCGACAGTGCCAAAAGCGGAACGAGGGAAAGGTCGGCAAGCGGTTCGTCTGAAGCATACACAACTTCGGGCAGAGCTTCGATAAACTGCTTCTGATCGATGATTACCTCGTGATACTGGGCCCCGACATGCTCCGCGACCTGTCTCGCATATGGCAGCTCGGAGTAGTATCCACCTTCATCGAACCCTATGGAAAAAGTGTGAAAGTTCTCGTGGCCGAGTTCGACCGCCGCTGCTGCTACAGCACTTGAATCAAGTCCGCCGCTGAGAAACACGCCGACCGGGACGTCTGACGCCACCAGTCGCAACTCGACAGCGTCGAGGAAAAGTTCCGAGAACTCTTTATCGATTTCTTCTTCGGATCGCACGTTAGACTCATCGCTGACGACGTCCGATTCCCAATAGCAAACCTCTTCAGGTTCGCCGCCGCGTCCGAACCTCAACAGATGACCTGGCGGCAGTTTCCTTATCTGTTGCCATACGGATTCCGGCCCTGGGACGTAACGATAGGTAAGATAGTCCCAGATTGCCTGCTTGTTTATTTGCCGCGCGATCAATCCAGATGCGAGTAATGCCTTGATCTCCGACGCAAACAAAAGCGTCCGTCCGTCCCAAAAGTAATACAGCGGCTTAACGCCCATCCGATCCCGAACGAGTAAAAGCCGTTTCTTCTTTAAATTCCAGGCGGCGAGAGCGAACATCCCATTCCAGTCGTTAATAGCTTTCTCGCCTGCGTTCACAAGACTCTTGAGTACGACTTCCGTATCGCTTTCCGTATGCCAATTCAGGTGCTGCTTCGCCTCAAGTTTCAATCGCAGAGTGCGGTAATTGTAGATCTCACCATTGAAAACCAACCCGGTTCCCGACGGATCGTCCCACATCGGTTGGTGGCCGCCGGCAAGGTCGATAATACTCAACCGCCGCATTCCAAAACCGAATCCGTCCTCAGCCCACGCGCCATCATCGTCCGGACCGCGATGCACGATCGCCCCGTTCATTTTTCCAACTATCGATAGGCACTCTTCACGTGAAAAGTCGCCAACTATGCCGACGATACCGCACATTACAAACCCTCGTCCTTTTCTGCCAATTGGGCAAAACAATTCATCTTATAAACATGTGTCGATGCGAACCTATTTAACTTCGCGATCTAATTCCGTAGTGAGGATCGTTCCGCCAAACCCAACCGCAAATCCGCGATTGCCGGCGAATGAGACCCTCTCCAATTTGTGTTTGCTGCCAGTTGCTTCGATCTTCCAACCCGCCCCCGCATCCGTTGTTCGCAGGATCGTTCCGGTATCACCAACCGCAAATCCCAGCGCCGAATCAATAAAAACTATATCGAAAAGGTCTGCGGCGACGTTCGTGGCCTGGTCACGCCAAATCTTTCCACCGTCGTTCGTCGAATAAATCTTACCTCGACTGCCGGCCGCCCAACCCGTTTTTCGATCTACGAAATAGATGGCGTTGAGCTTTGTTCTTGCCCTGCTTTCGGCAAACTTCGGTGCGTTCCAGGTCGACCCGCCATCTGTAGTGGTAAGAATCATTCCGCCCCCGCCAACCACCATGCCATTTGACGCGTCCGTAAAAGTGCCGTCAAGCATCAGATATCGAACTGGCAGCGGCGACCTCTTCCAGATTTTTCCGTCTCTCTGCATTTGTAAGATGATGCCGCCCTCACCGATCGCAAACCCGATGCCTTCCCCCGAAAAGAAAATACGCGTCATCCTCTCTTTTCCTTCTGCAAAATCAATGGATTTCCAGTCTTTTCCACCGTTTGAAGTCTGCATCAAATAGGACGGTGGGGCGTCACCAGTCCCGTAAACACCGCGCTCGCACAATATCCAGCCGTTCTGAGTATCCGAAAAATAAACATCAAGAAACGTGTCGCCCGATTTTGTTTTTTCTTTCTCCCAAGTTAGGCCACCGTCTTTGGTCGCCAAAAGCGTTCCGTTACTGCCAACTATCCAGCCGTTATTGTTGTCAACGAAATAGACGGAATGAAACCACGCAAGAGTGCCTGAGTCCTGCTTAGTCCAATCGGCAAATGCAATGTGTGAGAAGAGGAAGCAAAATAGCGAAGTCAGAATTATCTTGAAGAAAGGCATAATTGAAATCGACGAGCCCGAATTGAGGCATAATGAGTCTGACATTTAGCGAAGAAGTATAATGGTCAAAATGGAACACCAAAAAGTATTCGAAGTGCGCTCGCCTTACCGACCACATCCATGACCTTTGTCAAACTCCATTTCTTTTCTGGCACAATGATCTGGTCGCCGGGTATTAAGTACGGCACATCGGCCTTTCCGTCCATCACCTTTTCAAAGTTTATAACCGTTTGCGTGAATCCTCCCTGCGGATTCAGTCGAAGATGCAACACTCTTTTCTTGTCCCCGCCAGCCGCGATCCCGCCCGCTTCCGCGATCGCTTCGTAAACATTGTAGCGGCGATTCATAACCTTAACACCAGGTACCGTAACCTTTCCCATAACGCCGTATCGTGCCGATCCTACCTTATCTAACGTCACCGTCACTTGCGGGTCGATAATATATTCGTCAAGCTTCTTCTTGATCTCGGCCGAGACTTGTTCGGTCGTTTTACCGCCAACGAATATGCCGCCCGGAATAAGTGGATACGCGATCCGTGCCGTGGGAGGAATGACGATCCCCGCCTTGGAATAATTAGCCTCGCCGAACACCTCGACAGAAATAATATCTTCTGGTCCAAGATGATATTCCTTAAGATAGTTGTTGTAATAAGGCAGAATTGCCGCCTCTTCCTCAGACGTCTCTATGTTCTGCGGCGTCTGTGCGATACCGCAGAGCGCAAAAACAAACATACAAACCAAAATATAAGCTGATTTTTGCAGCGATTTTATGGACATCATCTTCACCTCATCGTTTACCGGTAACATTCGATCGATTGATCATGTTCGATTTATTGACCGTCATAACAACAAATATAGTTGCAAATTACCTTCCGCCTTTTCCGAATAATACCGTCTTGATGGTCTCAAATACGATTATGACGTCCAACGCCAAAGACTGATTCTTAATATAATAAAGATCGTACTGCAATTTTTGCCGTGCGTCTTCGAACGACGCACCGTACGGGTATTTGATCTGCGCCCAACCCGTCAAACCGGGAGCAACCAAATGTCTGTGCTCGTAGAACGGCACTTCTCGAGCAAGCTCCGATACAAAATGCGGACGTTCGGGCCGCGGGCCGATAAAGCTCATCTCACCTTTAATGATGTTCCAAAACTGCGGGATCTCATCAATACGGATTTTGCGTATGAGTCTGCCGACGACGGTTGCCCGGTCATCATCGGAAGCAGCCCAAACTGGCTTCCCGTCGGCTTCGGCATCAAAGCGCATTGAGCGAAACTTTATCAGTTCAAAAACGCTCCCGTCCTTTCCGACCCTTTCCTGCTTGTAAAAAACCGCCCCTTTTGATTCAAGCTTAATGATGAGCGCTGTGAGTATGGCAAGCGGAAACGATAGTATCAAGCCTATCAACGCCAAACACCGATTCACTATTTCACGAAAAACGACGGTCAAGCGAGTATCTCGCGTACGGCCTGAAAATATCAGCCATGAGGGACGCAGCATGTCCAGGTGAACCTGACCAGTGATCCGTTCAAAAAAAGACGCGCATTCTTCGATGTTCACGTTATTTTCCAAACTCATTCTTAAGAGAACTTCGGTCGGAAAATTTCCGCGACGCTGTGCTAAAGCCACAACGATTCGATCTATCTTCTTTTCGACGACAATTTGTTCAAGCTCATCCACCGTACCGAGAATTTGGGCATTTCCTAACTCGGCAGCGGATCTCCGTGAGTCGCCACTGCCAACGTCTTCGACCGCTATAAAACCAACTACCCGGTACCCTGCGTCACGCCTCTGGAATACCACATTTGCGGTCTCAACCGCGGCCTTTCCCGCACCGATGATCAGGATCTTCTCCCCTAAGTCAGGATGGCCGGTCAGAAAATGGATCAAAGTTCGCCATATCAAAAGCAGCACCAACGTTATTACCACCGAGTAGATCAGTGTTCCGCGGCCCATCAAAAGTGGCGGAACCAAATAAAATACTATGGCCAAAAACGTCCACGCAATCCCCATCGCCTGGATAAGGCGGAGAAGCGCTTCACGCCGGTTGTTCATAACGGCGTAATCGTAAAGATCGTACAAATAAATAGTGATCAGACAGACGGAGGCAGCGAGAGCAACCTTATTCAAGGCGTTATTCTCGCGTATCTGAAAAGCAGTTCCTTCCCAACCCAAACGTAGGTACAGGGCCAGAATGATCGCGAGATAAATGATCGCGATGTCGGCAATTATTAAGCCGATCGTACGTGGGCTGAATCTTGTAGTCATCTCAAAATCGGCACTTACGCAGACGTCGGGTTATTCTTGTCGTAGAAGCCATACTTGTAATAGCTTTCGCCTATCAAAGTATCTTCCGATTGATTCAAAACTGTTCCCAGAATTCTTTCCCGCGGAAGCGTGTCCAAAATACGGTCGATGTCCTTATAACGAGTTTGATTGGCTCTTACGACAAGTAGTGCTCCGTCAGCCAAATTTATCAAAACCGCTGCATCCGTAAATATACCGAGAGGCGGCGCATCGATGATCACATAATCGAACAATCCACGGGCTTCCTTTAGAATTTCGGCAAATCGAGGGCCGGAAATCAGTTCCGCAACATCGCTTCTGGCCTCCCCGCCCGGAAGCAGGTAAAGCCCCGAAGGTTCGATCTGAACAATCGATTCCGTAAGCGACGCATTACCTAAAAGCACGTCCGACAACCCTTTGTCGCCTTCGACACCGAGATAGTCCGCCAAACTTGGCATCCGAAGATCACTGTCGATGATCAGAGCCTTCACGCCATCCGTCTGCGCAAAAAGCCACGAAAGATTCAGCGCTGTAATCGATTTCCCTTCGGACGGCCCGACGCTGACGACGACGATTGACTGAAGCTTCCTCTTCTGGCTGTTATGCAGAATTTGAGTTCTTAAACTCTTGTATTCTTCGCAATACGTCGAACGCGGCTGAGTAATCGACACAACGCGGGGATTGACCTTTTCAACATCAATCGTTAGCTTCGGAATACTGAAAGCTTCGGGCGCGATTGGATCAGAAGTCTTTTGAGCCGTCAAATCAGACACTACGCCGTTCGTTGTATGTCGATTCGTCGAAGTACGAGTTTGGGATTCGGTATTCGAATCGAAATTGGGCGCACCGATTCGGAAATCATTCTGCGAAAGCAAGCCCGGGGGATCATTATCGCTGGTCTGAACAACCGCAGCCAGATCGGCAAAGCCATCAAGCCCGTCATCCTTGAACGGCTTTTCACTTTCTTGCTTTTGTAACGTACTAAGAAATCTCATTTGAAGAAAAAATTCGGCGTGTGCCTACTTAGCTGATCGATCCCCTTTTAATTCTGCTTCGGTCGCTTAACAGTTCCTCATGACCCACTGGCGTTAAGACTCTCGCCGAACCCACAACCTCTACCGCCCTATCGCTCGGGATGAGACCATCTTTGTCGGGCAAAAGATCCAAATTTTCGGCAACCGCTTCTATTACGCCGCGCCCGATTACTTGTTCGCCTGCTGCATATGCCGAGATCATTGCGTTATCACAAAGATTATTGATGAGACGAGGAATCCCTTCGGAACATTGAAAAATAAAATCGACCGCATAAGGCGAAAAAATGTTCGGCTGCTTCGAACCGCCTATAAAAAGCCGCTCGGTGATATAACGTTTCACTTCCTGAACGCTTTTAAGAGCGGGCATTTCACAGCGAAGAGCAATGCGCTGTTTCAATTGCCGAAGATTGGGCTTACGCAGCTTTTCTCGCAGTTCCGGCTGCCCAGTTAGAACGATTTGCAGATGTTTCGCGTTATCCGATTCAAAATTCAGCAAAAGACGAATCTCTTCCAACACTTCATCGGAGAGTTCATGAGCTTCGTCGACGATCAGCACGGTACGCATTCCACGGCGATGCCGTTCTTCCAAAATTCTGGCCATCTCGTTCAGAAGCTCTGTTTTGTTAGACCATTCTTTTATCTCCAGCATTTCAGATACATGATGGTAAAACTCCTCGATCGAAAGATGCGGATTTACAATGTAAGCCGCGACGACGCTGGAGTCCAGCCTGCGAATGATCCATCGAAGCGCCGTTGACTTTCCGGTGCCTACTTCGCCCGTCAGAACGATCAGGCCTTTGGCCATCTCTATCCCGTAATAGAGGCTCGCCAACAGCTCGTTATAGCTCGGCGTAAAAACAATGAATTTCGGGTCCGGCGTTAAGCTGAACGGGTATTCCTTTAGATTGAAAAACTCTTTATACATTAAACTACTTCGATCCTTCTAGTAATAAGCCTTATTAGGTGATCCGTTCTAGGATCCGCGAGATCTGCAGCACAGTGATCAACACCGGTACACTTAAGAACGTTATGACGATTGCGGCCGCAACCTTCAATGTGTGTGCCCGCTTTTGCACGGAGATCTCTTGATCTGTCAAAAGCGGAGGTACGGAGGCTAAGACCGGTAATCCCGTGTAATATTTGGCATCCTCGATGTTTTGAATTCTGAATAGGCGCGGAACTTCAAATAGTGCGGCCAGCATTAAGCCCAACCCAAGCCCCAGCAACGCGCCAAGAGCAACCAGGAACGGCTTTTTTGATGCGTTTTCCGGTATCTGCGGTAGATTAGCCGGGTCGACAACGCGAATCGTCTCACCCTGAGCGTTACTTTCAACCTCGACTTGCTGCTGCGCGTTATTGTATTTTTTTAACAGCTCATCGTATGCGGATTTCGCGGACTGATACTGGTTACTGACCCCTTCAAGGGCAACCTTTACATTTGGAATGGAGTTTATCTTCGATTCCATCGAAGCTATTTGGATCGTATTCTGCTTCATCTCCCCATCTTTCATCTCAAGCTGCTGTTCGATCTGTCCGATCTGATTCTCGGCTTTCTCTTTCTCGATCTCGAGGCTTTTCTTCTGCAATTCAGCTTTGCGGGAACCAGCCTGATTGGCCTGCTTGACTCTCTGATCGGTGTTTGCGGACAATTTTTCCAGCTCTTCGTTGATCTTGTTTATATCGGTCTGCGTCTGAACTATCTCAGGATGTTTTCCACGGTATTTCTTATTCAGATTCTCAAGCTTGGCGCTGAATTCCGCCCGTTTTTGAACTAATTGGCCATATGCGGGCGTGTCTTCAATGCGCGATGCCTGTTCCACAGCCTGCTGCGTTTCCTTTTCGCCAAAATTTTCGATCAGCCGCACCTGACTGTTGAGTGCCCGGATGCTTTCCTGAACACGGCCTTTTTCCGTTATCAAAGTCTCCTTGTCTTTTGAGATCGTTCCTTCGCGTTGACGCAGACCCTCAAGCTGTGCGATCAAACCTTGGGCTGACTCCGGTAAAGTCTCAACGTTTTGCAGCATGATGTCCAAGCGTTGCTTCTCGAGAGCATCGAGAGTGCTTTTCGCCTGTGCCATTTGATTGTTGATAAACTCACGCGTTGTCTCGGCGCTCAATGTCGATTCGACGTTTTGCGCGGTTACGTATTTGGCCGCGAGATTTCTTGTAACATCCCTTGCGGATTCCGGAGAACGATCCTTAAAACTGATTCGAAACCCTACAACCTTCTCGTTGATGGCTTTTTCCGGCACCACATAAATATTGTTTCTCATCCTGTCGACGATCCGCTCCATTGGTGTACCCGATGCTTTTTCAGCTTCGTAGAGGTTGTATTTCGCAACCATTGGTTCGAGTGAGGAGCGGCTCAAGACGGATTGATTGATCGATTGTAGGCGCTGTGAAAGATCGTCGTCCGTCAGCGACGGAGCAACTTTTTCAGAGATCGTCGGCGGGGTTAACGTCAAGAACGTGGTTGACGAGTAGAAGTTCGGAAGTCCTCGGACGACCCAAGAAACGGCAAGAAAAACTGCGATCGTCGGCAAAATGATCTGCCATTTCCGTCGCTTTGCCATTTGGACGTATTCGCCCACCCCTCTTTGTCTGAATTCAACGCTCATAACTCCGCTGTTCAATCTTCAACTCAATCGACAGTATTTCTATGAATGTCAGTATAAGTTAGTACGAAAGCACAGAAATTTCTAGGAAAATCGTCAGAGGCACTTTAATCCGGCAAAAAAGGGGAGATTTTGTCCGCTAATTGGGCCGATAGATCAAGCGCGGCCGACAATGATCGAACTTCATCTTTGCCGACAGGCGTCATAATTCGAACCATCGCGCCGTCGGATCGCCGCTTCAGAACGCTGTCCAGGCTTGTGTAGATCTTATCTTGATATTCGCTAGGGGTTACGCGACCCCGGCCCTGATACCAGTAAATTAGAATTTCCCTGTGGTTTCCTCGTTGAACAATATAGCGATTCACCTTAAAATTCCGCCCGCCGGGAGTTGTGATGTCGATCAGCTCCGGATCTTTCATCTCCCATCCGGTGCCTGGCAAACAGTTTTGCGGACTGTGGTATGTTGCTCCGGAACGCTGCGATGCATAATATCCGACATAAAGATTCACTCGCTTGCCGGGCCCAAAATAATCCCGCATTACATAGTCGCTTGCCCGTAGAACCTTTTCCGTCTCGCCGTCAAAGCGAACGTCGCGCCCTCTTTGCTCCCAGGTACCCAATTGTGGGGGTATCTCGCTCAGGGCCTGTCTTTCGATGAGAATTTCGCCTCTTTGCTGAAACCAATTAATGACAACGCCGCCGATCAAAATTGCGGTGAATAGTAAAACTGTCTGGCGCTGAGTAATAACGGAAACATAGTGGCTTTTTGCAAAGTTATATATCTCCATGGGCCGATCCGACATTAACCGGGGGAAGATTCGTTTCAGCCCAAAATTGATCAAAATCATAAATGCGAGTGCCGATAGGAATACGATTGAGCCGGAAATATCGTGCCAATAACCTTCAGCCGTTTCCTGACCGTAATAATATGTCAAAATACCCGTTGTCATTACGCGTCCGGCATTAGTCACCAATGCGATAGGGATCGCGGAAAGCATAAGCAGGACGATCCGAATCGATTCTGGGTTGCGGACGAATTGAAGCCAACTCTGTACAACTCTTTCGCGACGTTCCCTGGTGAAATACCCGAGGATCAAAGCAAGGGTCACGAGTGTCATTAGCGATCGGATTCCGCTGCAAGCTTCTACAACCTCGAGCCTTACAACCTGCGTGGTGCCAATCGGTACGAGTTCGATAATGTTGCCATTGCGAACCGCTGGAATGCCAAACAAACGAATACCCCAATCGGCCATCTGCGATGCCCACATTTGAAGCGGAAACGCAATTTTGTTGAATATAATCTGCGGTATGGGTAAAGCAAGAAGCAGTAGCACACATGGCACTAGCAGCCTTCGCAGCATTTCCCGCCCAAAGAAATAGATGACGATACCAATCAGAATTGCAAGCAGCGACAAGCGTTGGGTGAAAAGTTCGGAAGCAAGAGTACCGCCCAACAGCATTAGGACCGAGAAAATCACGATGCAGAACCCGAGCCAAACCTCGGGTCTTTTTGCCGAATTGCGTAAACCATCAAATTCAAACCATATTACGTAACCGATTACGAACGGTACAAGCAGGCCATGAGAATAATTGTCATCCGTCCACCAGTCGTAACTTAGTTTCGCTAGGACTCTCGCATACAAAAACGAAAGCCCCGCAACGATTAGAAGCGGCTTCCAAATTGACCTAATCATGCCTGCCAAAAGATTCATTTGGGGGAATATTACCAAAAAAACAATTCAAGCTGTACCGCTACTCAAGAGCAACAATACAGCTTGAATTCCAATCGATAACACAATAAAGCTTTAAGTTGCAGCCTCTATTCGGTACGACGCAAACGGCGGCGAGCTGCAAACCCTACGCCTGCAAGCCCTGCGCTGAACAGCAATATCGATACAGGCTCCGGCGTCGGAACGTTTCCGGGACACTCGTGAGTTGTCCTTTCTTCGTATTCTTCGCCCTTCATATCGCCATCGCCAGAGGTTCGGTCGTAGTCATAGCAGGGTTTTTGATCATTTGGTTGCCCATCGGCTCTTGCAATAACGCTACCGGCCATGACCATTACTATCAACAAACTAAAATATAAAAAAAAATTCTTCGAATTCTTTAGCGACATAGTTTCTCCTAGTGATTATCAATTACATTCGAAGCTGTAACTCAGCACAATTTACCTATCCGCAGGGTGTAGGTACTCAAATTAGAAAACATAAATGCCACCGCTCTATCGACCTGCACGTATTACTTAGCAATCGAAAACCGTTGGTTTCGACCACGCTCCCGTGAAGAGAAACCAGAGACGAACAACCAAAAGTAGACTGAACGCCGGGCGCCTTATCCAAAAAGAAGAGTGGAAAAGCGAAACTCCCGCGTGTCAGATATAAATGTTAACTA
>JAYSON010000044.1:0-7405 GCA_043722725.1 Chloracidobacterium sp. | reverse complement strand
GCGCATAAATTATGCTTGCAGACTCCATAATCGGACGTTACAGGATCGTCAGCAAGATCGGCGAAGGCGGCATGGGCGAGGTCTATCTTGCCGAAGATGCTAAGCTTGGCCGGCGTGTTGCGCTGAAAATACTTCCCGCAAAGGTTGCCAGCGACACGGACCGCATGCTTCGCTTTGAACACGAAGCGAAGTCAGCATCGGCATTAAACCATCCGAATATCATAACGATTTACGAAATTAATGATGAGGACGGAGCCCTCTTCATTGCAATGGAGTACGTCGAAGGACAGACTCTTGCGAAAAAGATCAAGAACAAAGACTTTGACCTGCGCAAAACTCTCGATATCGCGATCCAGATCGCTGCGGCATTGGCGGCCGCACACGAAGCCAATGTAATCCATCGCGATATCAAGCCCGACAATATAATTGTACGGCCCGACGGACTAGTTAAAGTATTGGACTTCGGCCTGGCGAAATTGACCGAGAAGGTATCCGCATACGATCTTGAAGCGTTGACCACTCTGGTCAAAACAAGTCCGGGACTGATCATGGGTACTGTCGGTTACATGTCGCCGGAACAGGCTCGGGGCAAGATCGTCGACGGCAGATCGGATATATTTAGTTTTGGTTCGATGCTCTACGAAATGCTCTCGGGCAAACGGCCCTTTACGGGCGAAAATGAGGTCGATGTTATTGCCTCGATCATTCACCAGGAACCTGCTCCGCTGGGCGATTTTGTTCCAAATATCCCGCACGGGCTTGAAACGCTTATTCGCAAAACGCTGCGGAAAGACCGCGACGAACGATATCAAAATGTTCCCGAACTCCTGGCCGACCTCAAAGATCTTCGTCAAGAGCTGACCTCCGAGATGAACTCTGGCCGCCAGCAGACGAACACAAACGATCTGAATCAGGTGAAGATCACGGGAGACGGGTTTGCAAGGGCATCAACCAACGGAGGCCATTCAGGCTTTGCGGCAAATACGGTACCCGAACTGATTCGCGACGAAGTGCGGCTTCACCCGCTAATTACCGCAGGTATCGTTTTGATAGCTCTTGCCGCGATCGGCTTTGTCGGAAGTCGCTGGTACAAATCGCTACAGGTTTCCGAATCGTTTCAAACGATGCGGATGGCGAAGTTGACCTCGACCGGCAATGTCGTCAGCGGCCAGGCCGCGGTCTCGCCGGACGGAAAATTGATCGCATACGTAGTACAAGAAGCAGGAGAACAGAGCCTTTGGGTGAAACAAACCGCATCGGCAAGCAACGTGCAGATTGTTCCGCCTGCAAATTTAAATTACAAAGGCATTACGTTTTCACCTGATTCGGCTTTTGTTTATTACGCATCTGACGAAAAGACCAGCGTGCCCTCGGTTTATCAGATTCCAACATTAGGTGGTGTCGCAAGAAAATTAGTCACGGACGCGGACGCGCCGCTCTGCTTTTCACCGGACGGAAGCCGCTTTTCTTTCGTTAGAAAGCAAAATTCCCTGATGAGCGCGAACGTCGATGGCGGCGATGTTCAAACGATCACTAAAGTCTCAGACGGCAAGCTTTTGAATCGAACATCGTGGTCGCCGGACGGAAATACGATCGTTGCCGCCATATTTCTACCCGAGGATAGTAGAGATCATCTTATTGAAATTGATGTCGATAGTGGCGCGGAGCAGGATTTACCATCGCCGCAGTGGCTCCGGCTGAGAGGCGTCGCATGGCTGCCGGATTCAAGCGGAGTGGTTGTAAACGGGCGCGACCCCGATACACAAATCTTGCAGATTTGGCATATTTCTTATCCGGGCGGCCAGGCTAGCCGGGTGACGAATGATCTGAGCAATTATCAGGGCATAAGCCTTACGAACGACGGTCGGACCATTGTGAGCGCCCAACAGAGCTTCTTATCGAACATATGGGTTGGGTCTTCACTGGAATCCCCGACAAAAATCACTTCCGAAGTCGGTAAGGACGAAGGAATGTCCGGGGTTGCTTGGACGCCGGATGGTAAAATTGTCTATACA
Source organism: Chloracidobacterium sp. (assembly GCA_043722725.1). Lineage (GTDB taxonomy): Bacteria > Acidobacteriota > Blastocatellia > Pyrinomonadales > Pyrinomonadaceae > OLB17. The sequence continues at coordinate 5,390 of JAYSON010000044.1, read as the reverse complement.
ACTCGAATTAAAGAGAATCAGGATTTATGGATTATTAATCGTGACGGAAGTGAAAGACGGCAACTGACTTTCAATCTGCAAAGCAACTTTTCGCCGGTTGTGACGCCGGACGGCCGCACGATAGTTTTCGTTTCAACGCGTGCCGGAAATCCTAAAATTTGGCGGATGGATATAAATGATGAAAACCCAGTGCAGCTAACCAGCGGCCCCGGAAGCGAGGCCGAACCGAGTTTGTCGCCCGACGGAAGTTGGGTAGTGTATTCCGTTACGGATAGTGCGAATAAGACAACAATCTGGAAGGTAGGCATAGACGGCGGAACGCCAGTCCAGTTGACGAAGATCGAATCGGGACGCCCAATCGTCTCGCCAAACGGAAAATTTATTGCATGTGAGTTTGGGGAAGCGACGTCCACTTCTTCCGCCAAATTAGCAATTATTCCCATTGACGGAGGACCGCCCGTACGGTTGTTAGATCTTCCTTTAATTATCAAATCTAGAATATTTCGCTGGGCGCCCGACGGAAAAGCGTTAATCTATTTCGACAGTCGGGATAGGGTTCATAATCTCTGGAGTCAACCGTTGGACGGGAGCTTGGCAAAGCAGCTAACGGACTTTAAGGCGGACCGGATTTTTCGTTTTGACGTTTCACGGAATGGCGAGTTTGTTTTCGCCCGGGGCACTGATTCGTCCGATGCGGTAATGATTACTAATTTTCGGTGAGCATGTTTTCGAATGGACTCCGCAATATCTTGTCCGTTCCAAATCAGGAAAATTTCATAAACAACATAAGGAGGATCGACATGGAAACGAGAGTACATTCGGAATGTAGTGGAAAACTTTGCGGATTTGCCGCCGCGGGTGGCGACGCCGGCTGTGACGGTGGGAATGGCAGTTGTTGGTCGGCATATTTTATTCAGGCCGCCGATTCGCCATTTCATCCACCGGCACTTCAGGATGCAACGGCTAGAATTAAGGAAATACTAGATCCACTTGTCAACGGCCCAGACGGAAGAACGCTATCGTTTCTTCATACACCCTTCGGAACGCTGTTGGCATGGGTAAAACATGGGGAACCGGTCTCGGCCGATGCTGTTACTTCCGACAGTTCCGACGAAGAAATAGCGGAAGCACTTGGACTGATCGTGGATTCGGGGGAAACGGCTCAAGCCTACTGATCCTCAATTGCCGACAGGTGTTTCCTTTTTTCTAATGACGTTAGGATCGCGGAAAAGGAAGCCCGATCTGCTGCGATGAGGTTTCTTTGCGCCCGCAAATATGCTAAAAATTTAGTTTGCATAAATTTTTTTCGCTCGCCTGAATTTCTTAAGGAAGTTTTAATGAGAAAGTTTTATATTGGTTTGTTCTGCTTGTTAGCTCTTGCTTTTTGTTTGACCTTCGAATTCAACACGACATCAGCCGTTTCGCCTCACATCGTAATCAGCCAATTTCAAACAGGCGGAGGCGGTGCCGGTACATTTAATGACGAGTTTATTGAGATATTTAATCGAGGAGCCGACCCCGTCGACCTTAACGGCTACCGGCTGGTCTATCGATCCGCCACCGGCTCGAACGACGTCGCCGTCCCTTTTGCAATGTGGACAACGACAACCGTAATCCCTGCGGGCGGATATTACCTGATCGCATCGACATCGTATGACGGCGCCGTCACACCAAATCTCCAGTACAACCCGACGACTTGCCAATGTTCGATGGGTGGAAGCGGCGGCGGTCTGGCTCTTCGATTGGGGCAAAATAATACGGGAGCGATAATCGATTCGGTGGGTTGGGGAACGGCCACGAACCTGTTTGTCGAAGGCGCGGTAACGGCTGCACCGGCTGCAAACAATAGCCAATCCAGGCAGCAAAATGGTTGCCAGGACACGGATAATAATGCGAGTGATTTCGCAAGTACAATACCATCAGTGCCGCGAAATGCCTTCAATACCCCGGCGCCTTGCAGCGGAGGCGGAACGACGCTGTTCGCCGCCATCTCAGCAAGTCCGAATGCCGTTTCGCCTGGCGGAAATACGTTGCTAACCGTTACCGTAATTCCCGCAACCACGCCGCCGAGCACAGGCATCGCGGTGACCGGTAACTTGACCGACATCGGCGGTTTGGCAGCTCAAACATTTTTCGATAATGGAACTAATGGCGACGTGACGCCGAACGACAACGTTTTTTCATATCTCGCGACGATCCCGGCCAATGCCACCGGCGGATTTCGAAATGTTACTGCGGCGGCGTCTGACGCTCAGGCACGCGTTGTTAATCTTAACCAAAGCATCACGATCAATGCTCCGCTGCCCGGTGAAGATCCGATATTATTTGGAAATCCGAGCAATGCGACGCCCGATATCGCCAACGAGAACAATTATCTGATGCAAAAGCCTCAGTACTCGCTATCGTACAATCGCGGTAAGGCGACTCCGAATTGGACAGCATGGAGGCTCGACAGCAGTTGGATCGGCACGACGAACCGGCAGGACGATTTTCGCCCCGATACGTCCCTGCCAGCCGGTTGGTATCAGGTTTTGGACTCGGATTATTCCGGTTCCGGATACGATCGCGGGCATATGTGTCCTTCGGGCGATCGCACAAATTCGATCCCCCATAATTCGGCGACTTTCTTCATGACGAATATGGTTCCGCAACTTCCAGCAAATAACCAGGGGCCGTGGGAAAATTTTGAATCTTATTGCCGGACGTTGGCAGGCCAGGGCAACGAGATCTATATTATGTCGGGTCCATCAGGCAATATCGGCACGATCGCTCAGGGCCGCGTAGTTGTGCCCGCCGTTACTTGGAAAGTGGTTATCGTCCTTCCCAATGGATCGAATGACCTCCAGCGGGTCAGCCGGTCAACGCGGGCTTTCGGCATAATCGTTCCGAATCAACCGCCGCTTGATATCAATGCTCCGTGGCGAAATTTTCGTGTTACGGTTGACGCTGTCGAAAATCTGACCGGCTATGATTTTCTGACGGCCGTTCCAAAAAACACGCAGGAGCTGATTGAAAGAAAGCGGGATACACAATGAGAATAATCAGCTTTGTTTTTTGTATTCTCTGCTTTGTTTCATGCGCTGCCGGACAAAAAGACCTTTCGATAGCGCAGATCCAGGGCGACACAAATACGTCTCCGCTCGCGGGCCAAAACGTTCGGATATCGGGTATTGTAACTGCCAGGATTCGTTCCGGATTTTTCGTACAAAGTACTGACGACAAAGTTGACACTAACAAAAACACTTCCGAAGGCATCTTCGTTTTCACACGAACCGATCCGCCTGCAGACGCCGCTGTCGGTAATGGAATAACGCTAACCGGAACGGTGGAAGAATTTCGCCGTGACAATGAACCGTTCGCCCTGACCATCACCGAGATCTCGATGCTCAAGGACCGGGACGAATTGCGCGTCGTATCGAAATCGAATTCACTCCCGAAGCCTGTAGTTTTGACACCCACCGATTTTATGTCGAATGCGGTCGACAAGCTCGAAAAATACGAAGGAATGCGTGTTCAGATTGATGAGCTTACCGTCGTCGGCCCAACCGGCGGTCGTGTCGATATTAAAAGCTGGACCTCTACTTCCGACGGTGCGTATTTCGGCGTTTTAAAACCCGTGCCTCGGCCATTCCGCGAACCCGGTTTCGATGTTCGTGAATTCGCGTTGTCGTCAGACAAAGAGCAGTTCAAGAAAGACTATCCAAAGGCTGTCTTTTTTGATTCGAATCCAGAGGTGATTAGAGTCGATTGCAACGAGCAGCGTGCCGAGGCAGTCACTTCGATCCAAAATAGCTGCGAGATCGTTGCCCAATCAGAGGTCAAGAATCTCGCCGGTGTGCTCCATTACGCAAACGGAAAGTACACACTGCTTACCGACCCGGACAACAAGCCAACCGCGTCGACTGCGACCAAGCCAAATCCGCTGCCCGTTCCAACGGCACGCCAATTTGTAGTTGCGGGCATGAACCTCGAAAATTTCTTTGACGATCAGGACGATCCCGCTATTAAGGAAGACATCTCGACGCCGGAGGCGTTTCAACGCCGTTTGCAGAAAATATCGTTGGCCATTCGCGACTTTATGCAGGAACCGGACATCATCGGCATCATCGAAGCCGAGAATTTGGCGGCCTTGAAACGGCTTGCCGCTAAGATCAATTCAGATACCGTCGCCGCCGGAAAGCCTGATCCAAAATACGAAGCCATCCTGGTCGATGGAAACGACGGGCGCGGTATCGACAATGGTTTTTTGGTAAAAACTTCGCGGGTAAAAATCTTAGAAAGCAAGCAGATAGGAAAGGAAAACAAATACAAGAACCCGGATACAAAAGAAGATAACTTTCTGAACGACAGGCCGCCGCTTATGATTCGCGCGTCAATTGACGATCCGAAAAGCGGCCAGCCGTTTGAGTTTACGGTCATCGTAAACCATCTGAAATCATTCCTTGGCTACAGCGATCCGAAGCAGAGGGCTAATGTTCGTTTGAAAAAACGCCTTCAGGCCGAATTTCTTGCAAAGCTCATGCAGGAACGACAAACGGCAAATCCGAAGGAGCGAATAATTCTTCTCGGTGATTTCAACTTCTTCCAATTCAATGACGGCATTCTGGATATTATCGGCACGATCAAAGGAAAACCGGCCGGGAAAACCGAAGTTATTAGTCCTTCGGAAGATCTCGTCAATCCCGACCTTATCGACCTGGTAGATGTAATTGCCGCCGGTCAACGCTACTCTTACGTTTACGACGGCAATGCACAGGTGCTCGACCACATTATTATTAGCGAAACATTGCGAAAGCACACAACCGGCTTCGGCTACGCCCGAATTAATGCGGATTACCCTGAGATTTTCCGGAATGACGGGACACGCTTTGAACGATTCTCCGATCACGACCCGGCTGTTGCATTCTTTACGCTGGACGATATGACAGTTGGAGCAAAGCCATGAACGATTATGGGAGCTTTTCGAAGATCACCTGAGCAATCGCATGTTCAGTCGTATGCGATATGGAAAGATGAACATTGGTTGTTCCCATTTTCTCAATCAGCCTCGCCGCTTCATTCGTGATGTTCAATGAAGGGACGCCATCCGCATTTGAGATCACTTCAATATCCAGCCACGTAATTTTGCCGCGCCATCCGGTTTGCAGTGCCTTCAGAAAAGCTTCTTTTGCCGCAAAACGCGCTGCGTACGATTGGGCCGAAGTTACGCCCTTGCCTTCGCAGTAGGCACGTTCGTGTTCGGTGAATACACGCGCGGCGAAACGCGGAGTTCTAGTCATCGTTTCGCGTATGCGATAAACTTCGATTATGTCGATGCCAATGGATAAGATCATTGAAGATGAACAAATTCTAACCGATACCGGCTTCTATTGGCGAGAGCGCGGCGGCGT
>JAYSON010000043.1:0-3333 GCA_043722725.1 Chloracidobacterium sp. | reverse complement strand
AAATTCGTCGTCGGCTCGTCAAACCAATTCGCTCATGCCGCATCGAAAGGTGCTGCCGACACGCCCGGCAAGACGTACAATCCGCTGTTCATCTACGGCGGCGTCGGACTCGGCAAAACGCATTTGATGCACGCTATCGGCCATTCGATAAAGGAAAGTAACCGCCATCTCCGCGTTTCGTACGTAACTTCCGAAAAGTTCATGAACGAGCTAATCAACGCGATCAGGTACGACAAGACTCAGAGCTTCCGCGAAAAGTATCGTTCGATCGACGTGCTCTTGATGGACGACGTGCAGTTTATGGCGGGCAAGGAGCGCACCCAGGAAGAGTTTTTCCATACGTTCAACACGCTGCATAACGACCAGAAACAGATCGTAATTTCCAGTGATTGCCCGCCGCGCAACATACCGACGCTGCAGGAACGGCTGCATTCGCGGTTTGAGTGGGGCCTTATTGCAGATATCGAACCGCCCGACCTTGAAACAAAGGTTGCCATCCTGAAGCGAAAGGCCGATCTTGACGGTATTTTCCTGCCTGACGATATCGCGATATATATCGCTAGCAAGATCAAAAGTAATGTCCGTGAGCTTGAAGGTTCGCTCGTCCGCCTCGTCGCTATATCGAGCCTTCGCGGTGTTCCGATCTCGAAAATGCTGGCCCAGGACGCGATGAAAAACGTCATCGACAGCGAGCGTCCCGAGGGCCTGACGATGGACCGTATCGCACGCCTTGTCGCCGCGCATTACAAGATGTCGGTCGAGGAATTGAAGTCAAAGAACAACTCGCGGGCTATCGCGGTGCCGCGGCAGATTGCGATGTATTTGTGTAAAAGGCTGACAAAACATAGCTACCCCGAGGTTGGCCGCGAGTTCGGCGGCAAGCATCACACGACCGTCATGCATTCGTTTGAGAAGATCGACGCCCTGGTAAAAGAGGATCGTGATTTCCACAGGACGGTGAGTGAGCTAATCGACAATCTTTGCAGCTAATTAAAGGTTTTTGAACGTTATAGTTCGCTGACATCCGTCCACATGCAGGAGATCGGCAAGATTTAGCTAAACGCTTTGTTTGCAGTAATTGACAAAAGATTTTGCACATTTCCACCGAACCGGCAGGAATCTAACCTATGGAACTAACTGGAGAAAGAATAGTCAGCAATTTATCCGCAGGCCGCACAGTTTTCCACAACTTATTCACAATTACTGTGGTCGGCTAAACGACGAGTTTATAAGAGATTAGACCGCTTATGCACATTTACACAGGCACTCTTACTACTACTATTTAGTTTTATAAAGTATTTACTCTTAGTCAGAAACGGGCTGCCCAAATTGGAGCGTGGAATTTGAAAACAACACTCTCCCCGGAACAAGAGAAACAAGAAGGAAACAGAACGAATACACGAGGAAGAAATTGAAGTATCGGTTATAATATTTGAAACCAAAGATCAGGAGTGTCAGAAATGGAATTTGTCATCAAGCAGAGTGCGTTGAAGGAAGTGTTGGGTTATGTTCAGGGAGTGGTCGAGCGCAAAAGCACGATTCCCGTGTTGTCGAATATTTTGATCGAGAGTCTTGGTGAAAATTCCATCCGTATTGTAGGCACCGATCTTGATGTCACGATTCGCTGCGATGCTGAAGCCGAGATCAAAAAGGCCGGTGCGATGTGCATCCAGGCCCGCAAGCTGTTCGATCTTTCACGCCTGCTTGTCGCCGAGAACGTGACCTTCAAAAAAGAAGAGAACGAGTGGGTCAACGTCACCTGCGGCCGCGGCAAATTCCGCCTTGCCGGTGTCAGCCGCGAGACATTCCCCGAGATTCCGATCTTCAAATCGGCCCCGCTCAAGCTGCCGGCCGAGATATTTAATTACTTTATCCAGCACACCGCGTTTGCCATCACAAATGAGCAGTCACGCTTTACGCTGTCTGGAGCAAAGTTCATGCTGGCCGACGGCAAGGCCCGGATGGTCACGACCGACGGTCACCGCCTCGCCTACATCGAACGCGTTTTGGATGATCCCATCGATGGGACCATGGACGTACTTATCCCGAAAAAGGCCCTGCTCGAGCTCGTCAAGATATCACGCGATTCTGGGGAAGAAGTCTCGTTCGGCGAGGATCAGAACCACATCTATTTCGAGCTCGAAGGCCGCCTGCTGATCACCCGAAAACTCTCCGGCAACTTCCCGAATTACGAGATGGTCATGCCGAAGGACAACGATAAAACCGCCATTTTCGACCTTGACGAAATGAAGGGGGCTGTCCGCCGCGTCGCGCTCATGGCCGACGAACGCAACCGCTCGATCCGCCTCACGGTCCGCGAAGGTGAGGTCGAACTCTCCGCCCAATCCAGTGAAGAAGGTGAAGGCAACGAGGTCGTCCCTGCCGACTACAAGGGCGAAGAAATGCAGCTCGGCTTCAACTGGCAATACCTGCAGGAATTCCTAAACACCGTCTCCGCCATCCAAACGGGTTCCGCTACCGATGCGGAAGAAAGCTCCCCTCCTGCCCGAGGAGGGGTGGCAGCCGTTTCGGCTGACGGGGTGGTGGGAGCGGTCGATAGCGGCCAGACCAAAGAAACAGACGGCGACAAAGTCCGCGTAAAAGAAACCAGCAGCCCGACCCGCATCTCCTTCGAATTCAAAGACTCCAACGCCCAAACCCAAATGCGTATCGCCGGCGACACCGCCTACGACTACAAATACATCGTCATGCCCCTGCGGATATGACCCGAGTAAGAGTTACGCCTTCAGGCGTGAAGTTCCTCAAGCTCCCCTCCTTGCTTAGGAGGGGTGGCGGCGTTTCGCCGACGGGGCGGTAGATTCTTCGATTTCAAATATTTTGGCGAAACAGTTGTCATGGATTTCTTGACGACTCGATTACCGCTAGCTAATTCGCCTAACATCTTAATGATGTCAATAACATGTTTCATTTTGATACAGCGGAACTGACTTTGAAATGCTATGAAAAAAGAACTCATCCAGGAGTTACTTCACAAATTCGAATCTGCCAATTATGACCTAAGCGGAACAGAGTGTTGGAGCGCCCGGGACCTTCGCGTCATCCTCGGCTATTCGAGTTGGCAAAATTTTCAGAACACAATTGAAAAGGCGAAAGAGTCTTGCCGCAACGTAGGCGAAAGCGTGCTGAACCATTTTGCGGACGTGATGAAAACCATTGAGGTGGGAAACGCTGCTCCCAGAGAGATCGAAGACACAGCCCTAACTCGTTACGCCTGTTACCTGATCGCCCAAAACGGCGATTCGTCGAAATCGGAAATTGCTTTTGCTCAAACCTATTTTGCGGTTCAAACGCGCAAACAGGAAATAATCGAAA
>JAYSON010000042.1:0-11359 GCA_043722725.1 Chloracidobacterium sp. | reverse complement strand
TCCAGCTCTAATTGAAGAGCAAGCCCCTGGGGCCCACGGTCGGTTCCAGGCAGGAAGACAATACCGCGTCGATATGCCGCCCGCATGGTGCGCAAACGTTCTGCCCACATGCCATTCAGCGTATCGTCCGGCAGAGTCGAGAGGCCGATTCCAGTGCGCCGGAAACGCGCCGGGTCATTGCGAAACGATATTTCGTCGCCTCCGGCAACGGCAAGGCCCAGGGTTGGTTCCCACGTATTGCCCGCCGCCGCAAACATTTGCAATGCGTCGGCATAAAAAAACTCGAACTGGACCACCAGTGCGGCCAGCCCGACCCCCAGTGTGTAAATCCGGCGAAGCCAAGCGTCACTCCCTTTACGACCTCCTCGTGTGTGATGCCGTGAGCGACCACTGGAAGTCCCAAAGCCCGGGCCTCATCGGCCGCCGCTCGCTGCAGGGGCCATGGTAAACGGCTGTAGAGCTTGATGAAATGAACCCCCTGCTCCTTCGCACGGCGAACAAACATTCGCGCGTCCTCTTCGTTAGTAGGGTGCAACTTGCCCAAGGAGTCCTCATTGCGACCCTGGGATCCTTCCAAAATCCTCCCCGCGTAGTAGCATCTCGGAATTGCGTCGGCGGTGAAATCGGACCTATCAGCATAGGCATTCTGTTGATCGAGCCGGCCGCCCATGTTCCGAACTGAGGTTACGCCGTAAGAAACATTCGCTGGTCCGCCACACCCGCCCCCGTGTCCGTGCATGTCGAAAAGGCCCGGAATCGCAAAGCGGCCTGCCGCATCAATAGTCACCGTACCAACGGGAAGTACGCGACTCTTTGCCGGACCGATCCACCGGATTCGGCCGTTTTCAAGCAGGAGACCTGTTTCGGCACCGAACCCTCCCGTGGCAAAATCGAGTACACGAACTCGCTCGAGCAGCATGGGCGGTGTCACAGGTGCCTGAATCTCCACCCGGATGGGAATCTCTTGCGGAGAACCGCCTTTAAGTGGACTACGCCAAAGTTTGTTGCCGGCCACATAAAGCAACGCGGTACCGTCCGGCGTAAAGCTGAACTCATAGCCGTCGGCCTCGGAAACCGTTCGCGATTTCGACGGCGCTCCATTCCTTCTATCCAAGGCCGACAAATGGATGCCGCCATTTGGTATCGGATGTGCCAACCATTGGCCATGCATTTTCATTTTCAGCCCGTCCCGGATCGCGGGCGCTATCGGTTCCGGTTTCGCATCGGGTTCCAGTCGCAGGCGGTACAGGGCTGGGTCGGTTCCTGTGAGGTTGGCGTGAAAGTGTAGTATTTTGCCATCGGCCGAGAGTTCGGGAAATGTTTCCCAACCGCTGGTTTTCGTTTTCGGAAGCAGGACGCTCATGGTCGCCGCGACAGGGTCAATCGCAAGAATATCGTGGTCGCAGGCCGTAGCAGCTATTAATTTACCGTGCAAACTCCAGTTAAGCTGCTCATATCCGCACTCAGTGGGTGGCGCCACCGTCCGTGTTTTCCCCGATTCGAAATCCAGAATTTGCACTTCGCGCTTACCCTGTGAACGGAATACAAATGCCAGCTCCCGCCAGTCGGGTGAGAAAGCGTAATCGGATTTATTTCCTTCCCCCATGACCAACCGTCGGGCCTGTCCAACCCTCATCGGTTGCTCCCAAAGGTCACCAAGAGCCTGGAACACGATACGCGAACCGTCCGGCGAAAGCTCAGGCTGTCCAAACGTTCTCAGCGATGAAGTTGTGCCGGGGGGCGGCGACCATTTTGGGGGTGCTGTTGACTGCCGAATCTCCAATGTCACTTTGGCCCGGAAGGGAACCGCTTCGCGCTGGCCTCCGGGAAGCGCGACCTTCCATAGATGGCCGAGGTTGCCCAGATACATTTTTCCGTTATCCGCGGACACCGCGAAACCGGCGTGTTCGCCTGAAACGGGGAAGATGCGTCGAGGGACGTCGTCGGAGATCGGAGAAAACATTACGTCATGTCTTGCGTCAGCATCCGATCTGACATAAAACCCATCGGCTTTAGGACTTGGGACAACCGGATCCACCATGCCCCTAAAAGTCCGAATCGTCGACACGCTGCCATTGTTGTTCTGGACTTCGATCCTCGTCGTGACGCGGCGCGAGGGCAGGAATGGTGCTGACGCACTATCCAGGAGTGGCGCCTCGATTTCCGAACTTGCTTCACGCACCAGGAGGCTCCAGCCCAGTCGCCCATCCGGCAGATAAAAGGCTGACCAGACATCGCCTTGCGTGCGGAGTGTCGCAGGCTCACCGCCTGCAAGTCTGACTTGACGCACTTCCGCCGGTGCCCGTGGCATGAAACGGTAGGGTTGCCATAACGCCCGCAGAAGCCGGAGATACACCAGCGATTGCCCATCCGGCGCCCAATTCGGTCGGTCTGCCCAGACCTCGCGCGTCAGTTGTCGAATTTCCTTGGTGGCCAAAGTAAGCACAAAGATGTTGCCGGCGCTCCCGTCGCGGTCGGATTGGAACGCGACGAGCTTGCCGTCGGGCGAGATGGCCGGGTCGTTGTCGTAGTACAGGCCGAACGTGAGCTGCTCCGCTTCGCCGCCCTTGACGGAGAGGCGAAACAGCTTGCCGAGCATCGTAAAGATCAGCCATTCGCCATCCGGCGTAACCGCAACATCCGGCGCCGTAACCTGAGTGGTCTCAAACTGGATGGTGCGCCACCCATCGGCCTGGGAAGCCGCAACAGGCCCGGCAGGCGATGGACTAACTTTAGCCGTTTTCTTCTCTTGCCCGAAAACTGCCGGGACGATGAAATATACCGCAAACGCAGTCACCACAAACAAACATGCGGTGGTCAGAAGTTTTTTCATAATTGTTTCCTCAGTCCCTGCAGGGTGAACTGCGTTAGTAAGCAAAAGACTCGAACATAGATAGCTTTGACAAAGGCTTTCGTCGAGTCCTTTACCGAAACCGATTGCGAGTAAGTAATTGATGTACTATCTGGAATTAAAGGAGGGGAGCGAAACGAGAGGGACGTGCAATTAAGTGACGCTAATACAGGAGAAGTTAAGAAAATCGAATGCGTAATACCTCCTTCGAATTCCCACCCTGGCTGGGAACGAGGTCGTATCAGTAAACCGTTCCCAAGAGTTAAGATCGGGGTCAGAAAGAAATCATGACACGGATCTCGCCGGTTCAGCGACGAATCATCCGCATCGAGTCGATTATGGAGCGGGCGACGGGGGTCGAACTCGCGACTTTCAGCTTGGGAAGCTGACACTCTACCACTGAGTTACGCCCGCTCGATACAACAACAATATGAATAATTCGCAGATGATTATGACATAAATCGCCTTCGACTTCCAGACTTCTGGCGGGCACATCAATATGTGTATATAATCACTCGGTACAAACTACTATTTTTTCGAACAGCGTCGATCAAAGAACGTGATGAACGATAATGAATTCGCGTACGACCGGGTTCCCTATCCGAGCTATACGTTTCCGCAGACAAGGCCGGACAGCTTGGCTGTTTTGGCCGCGATCAACGGCATGAAGCCCACACCGCCCGATAAATGCCGCGTACTCGAACTCGGGTGCGGCGACGGAGCGAATCTGCTCTCGTTCGCATATGTTCTTCCAGGCAGCGAGTTCGTCGGCGTCGATCTTTCGGCCGTCCACATTGCGGATGGCAAGGCTTCGGCGGAACAGTTGGATTTGTCGAACATTTCATTGATCCATGAAGACGTGATGAACTTCAGCAGGGAGGTTTACGGCGAATTCGACTACGTTATTGCGCACGGGCTTTACTCATGGGTGCCGGAATTTGTCCGGGCGAAAGTTCTGCAAATCTATGCCGAGTGCCTCGCACCGCACGGCGTTGGGTACATTAGCTATAACACCTATCCCGGCTGCCGGCTCCGGGAAGTGGCTTGGGGCATGCTGAAATTTCATACACGGTCGATTGGAGATCCGATGGAAAAAGTGGAGGCTGGAACCGCTTTTGTGAAATCTCTTTCAGAGGTTATCGATCCGAACAGCTTGTATCAAGCCGTCCTCAAAGCGGAATTAGCACATTTCGCCGAACGCACGCCGGAGAATATCTTTCACGACGATTTTGCGGACATCAATCAGCCATTCTACTTTCACGAGTTTGTTAGCCAGATCAGGCCGCACGGATTACAGTTTCTCTCTGAAGTTGGAGCGTTCTGGACGGAAAACAGCAGTTTTCCAGCAGATGTAGAAAGAAAGCTTGATGAATTCTGCCCTGATCTCATTCGCCGCGAACAATACGTGGACTTCTTAACGAACCGACGCTTTCGCAGCTCCCTGATCTGCCGCGACGATGTACCGCTCAATCGCGAACCCGAACCCGACATTTTGCGGGATTTCTATGTAGCATCACAGGTTAGCCCTCAGTCGACGCCTCCGAGAATATCGGACTCAACGATGGAGACATTTCTTGCGGCCGAAGGTGGATCGATCGAAAGCAATCATCCACTGACAAAGGCGGCCTTGATATATCTGGAGCAGGTCTGGACCCGCTGTATCCCATTCGACGAGTTGATTGAGAACGCCGCGCGGCTTATCGGCACGACCAGCGAGACGCTCGACAGCGTGGAGATCCAAAAAGCGTCCGCGTATTTGTTGGAGTTCGTTAAAAGCGGTCATGTATATCTGCATAGATATCAGCCGACTTTCGCGTCGTCGCCTGGCCAATTTCCCAAATCAAGTCTATTCGCGCGATGGCAGATTCAACGTGAAAGCGAGATAGTCACATCGCTTTCCGGCATGGGTTTCAAACCGGACAGCGATTTTATGAGGCTTGTCATGTCGCTATTGGACGGTACGCGGGACCGGGCCGCGTTGATCGCGAAGATCAAAGCGAAAACGGAGGTCGAAGCTCCGGGCAAGGCAAAGTACGAGTTCGAACTCCCGCGAATGGTCGAGGCCGAACTGAATGAAATGGCAAAATTGGGCCTGTTGATCCAGTAAACAACACTATGCAAAGCGATCCGGCATACGAAACAATTCCGTATCCAAGCTTCACATTTTCGCAAACGCATCCTGACCGGCTGGCGTCGATGGCGGCGTTTCTCGGAATGACGCCCGCGAGGCCGGAAAAATCGCGCGTCCTTGAACTGGGATGCGGGGATGGATCGAATCTGTTGTCGTTCGCATACGCGATGCCCGGCAGTGATTTCGTCGGGGTCGACCTCGGGAAGATCCACATCGATAAAGCGAACGCGGCCACGGGCGATCTCGGATTGTCGAATATTTCGTTTCATTGTGAAGATTTGATGGAATTCACCCGCGAGCGTTTTGGAGAGTTCGATTTCATTCTCGCTCACGGCCTTTTTTCGTGGGTGCCCGATCAGGTTCGCACCAAGGTATTGGAGATCTACTCGGCCTGCCTTGCCCCAAACGGTGTCGGCTACATTAGCTACAATGTTTATCCCGGCAGCCATGTTCGTGAAATGGTTTGGGAGATGATGCAGTTTCATGTGGCAGATATAAAAGATGGGAGAGAAAAGGTACGGCACGGAACGAGTTTCGTCAAATTCATCCATGACGGCGCTACCGAGCCTCTTCATAAAGCACTGGTGGGTAACGAACTATCGCAACTTCTGGATCGGGTCGACGCTAACATCTCCCACGACGAGTTTTCCGAAGACAATCAGCCGTTTTATTTCAATGAGTTCGCCGGCAAGCTCGAAACATCGGGACTGCAATTCCTTTGCGAAGCCGACCCCAAGCTTTTAAATTATGGACGCGTCGGCCCTGATGCACGAAAAATGCTCGATTCATTTGACTCTGATCTCCTTAGCCGAGAACAATATTTCGACTTCATCACGTGCCGGCGATTCCGAAGCTCACTCATCTGCCGCAGCACGATGCAATTGCGACGCGATCCGGGGCCAGAAATTCTCAAAAACTTTCTCATTTCATCAGATGTCCGTCCGGCATCGTCGGAGCCGAATATCGTGGAAGATGTTGCCGAGAGCTTCGTCAATTCCAAAGGCACAACCTTCCAGACCAATCATTCGCTCACAAAAGCCGGAATCGTTATACTAGACGGCGAATCGCCCCGACGGATCGGTTTCGTCGATCTTATCGAACGGTCGAAAGATTTGATCGCACCGGGTAGCGGATTCGTAACCTCGGAAGATACGGAAAAAACTGCTTCGTTTTTCATGCAGTTATTTTACGCCGGTTTCATCGATTTGCATCGATTTCAGCCGAATCTTGTCATGGTCGTGAGCGAACGTCCCGCCGCAAGCGCCTTCGCCCGTCGTCAGGTCGATTTAGGCAGCGAAACAGTAACGACGCTAAACGGAACGAACCTGAAGCTTGACGATAAACTCGCGTCCGCGTTGCTATTACTGTTGGATGGAACCCGAGATGTTGAAGAACTCAACGAAGAAATGAAGGCAGGTTGGGCGACGAACGGCCTAGATGATGGCGATCAACTTAACCCGTTACCCGACAAAATTCAATTCGTCTTGAAGAAATTTGCAGATTTCGGCCTGCTGGTCCCGTAATTAGGCGTACTAAAGCTTTGCTTTCAATAAAAGATCGGTCACTTCCCGAACCGCTCCGTAACCACCATTCGCTATTGTGACATACATAACATTTGCGAGCACTTCATCAACCGCATCGGCGACACCGATGGAAAGACGGACCTTGCCAAGCAGCTCAAGATCGCCGACGTCGTCTCCGATAAAAGCCGTTTCTTCCGGTGAAACTCCCGCCTCGGCAATAATATCTTCAAAGTCGCGGATCTTATCTGTGGAATTGGCTTTAACGTATTGTATTCCAATCTCGTCCGCTCTCTTCCTTATCACCAATTCCGCATCGCGTCCGGTGATAATCCCGGAGCTGAATCCCGATTGGTGCCACATTACGAGGCCTTGCCCATCACGTACATGAAAAACCTTCATTTCCTCGCCACGTTCCGAAAAGTAAAGACGGCCGTCTGTGAGGACGCCATCGCAGTCCATCAACAAAAGTTTTATGTTCCGAGCCCGCGAAAGTAGTTCAGCGTCCATCATGGTACTAGTATCGTGAAAATACCAATCGGGAGTAATGCTGAAGCATCGACATTTTAGAATCCGTTCTGTACTCAAAAACCAGTCTGTTCGAGTTCTCGGATAACTGATATTCTTCAGTAACGTCCGTCCATCCGAAATTAGTCTTATAACTAAATTTTCGAATTAACCTGTTTTTGCTCCACTTTGTTTTTGACTTCACCTCACCATTTTTCTCTCCACGACCATCGGCAAAAATTAAATAATGTTTATCAATTTGTTGATTTATATAATCGTATCTATGCCTGATTGAGAACTCATTGCCTACCGACGAGATGTCAATTCGATAACTTTTGGACTTACCATTTTCTCTTTGGCCGAAAGTACTCTCCTTTTCACTGATAACCCAATTCCCCGTCAGATGCTCCATATCCGTTTGCTTCTTAGCGGATTTTTGGCCATCTATACCCTGAACGCATAGGACAAGACAGAAAACGATAAACACGATTTCTTTTAGAGCTAATGTCATAATATTTTAAATTTAATCATCTAACCTCAAAGATATCCACCCCGCTCAGCTTCCAGCCCGATCCAACTTTTGCCAAACGAAACACCGCCGTACCGGATTCCGGTTCGCGATTAAGCAACTTGATCGTCAAATTAGTTTCGACCAAAACGCTACCCGCGTCAATTTTGTCTATATGCAGCACCTGCGTCTTCCATTCGACGGCCTGGCCCGTGATACCCGCGATAAATTTAGCGACATCGCCGGCGACGGCCATTGCGTCCATCTCCACTTTCCTATTTGAGATCGCGGCCTTGTCGAATTGGCCGAAAAAGGTCTTGACCGATTCGTCAGTGGCCGACGCGGCATTCGAACGGTTTCTGATGGCGCGTGCCGCTAGGCTTGCCCCGTATTCCGCATCAGCTCTGATAGCATCTTCGGCAAACTTCACGGCCTGAGCCGCATTTCCGCCCTTCGAAGCGATCTCAGCCAAGCCGACGTTTGCCCAGGCCAAGCTTCGCGATGTCGGTAATTTCTCGTCGAGAACCGCACGGAATTCCTTTTCAGCATCCGCATTCTTGTTCTGAGCAAGGAGCGAGCGGCCATGCAGTACCCGAACATCGTCAAATCTCGGAACCTCGCGGAGTATGCTCCGAGCTGTCGTTTCGGCAGCCGGGTATTCCTGCTTGTCGAACGACCGCTTTACCGCCAGCAACGGATCGTTGTCGGTCACTTCGCGCGGGGCGACATCGTCGGAATATTCGGTTTGAGGATAGAACTTTTCGGGATCGACTTCGACGCGATTGATCTTATTGGCGGTTTTGAAAATCACTTCGCCGTAGCTTTTCGCTCGGATCGTCGCCGGAACGGAAATTCGTTCGCCGTTTGCCAGAACCGCCGTGACACTCACGGTCGCGTCGATCGCACCGGAATTGCGAAGTGCAAGCTTTGATTCACCGCCCGCGACTTGCGGCAACCCTACTTGTAAATTCATCTCGGTGATCTGGTCGAGCATGTAGTCAAGAAATTCCTTGTTCGCAGCATTTGCCGAGCGAAACTCGGTCAATGTGAATGTGCCGTCCCGCATTCCGGCCCGGATCGTGCTAAACAGCTCGTCCTGTCCAACCTTCTTCGCCACCAGTCGCCAGATCATTGCTCCTTTGTTGGCGACCTCGGGGTAATAATAATCGTCGAGGGGCGAAGCAATATTCAGCGGCGAATCACGCCGTACGACCGCCGCGTAAGCAGTCCGTTGACGTAGGCGCTCGACATCTGCAATGTCCTTGCCGTATTTGCTCTCGATAAACTGCGTTGCGATAAATTTCGAAAGTCCCTCGCGGATGACGCCAAATCCGTCGCCGTTTACGGCGACAGCATTTCCAAGCCACAGCTTTGCCATCGCGTCGGCAATATTCATCGCCGTCTGCGAATCGATCTTGCCTCGCCGCAATACAGCGTCATCGACAAAAACTGTTCCGCCGCCCGAAAAACCCCCGCCGCGTTTGACTGAGACAATTCGGATCGGAACCTCGGGAGCGGCTCCAAGCAAGTTCGCCGCGAACGCCTTCGATTCCGACGCGATCGCGCCCAGTTCGGCCGCTCGTTTTTGTTCGTCGGCCCCAGTACCTTTCGGGATCATTACCGTTACGCCGCCCGCATTGACAGCATCCCAGCTTCCCGACACGAAAAACGGCTGGCTGTTAAGCTTTTGATCGAACGCTCCGCCAGACTCGGTTCCAGACGCTACGATAGTCTGCCCACCGCCCTGAACCTGCAAAAGGACCGGGGCAAAATCGGCCCCACGCGCAAAATACCAACTGTTCGGCGTTGGATACCAGAAAGATGTCGGCAAAAACTGCGATCCGACCGGCGATATCGCATTCAATCCGGAGTTTTCCTTCACATTAAATTTGTAATCGACCGTCACCGAAGCCGTTCCGTTCGGCGGCACCGACGGTATCCTGAGGATGATTCGCTGCAAACTGGTCGCGGAGTTTATCTTCTCTTCACCCTTTGTAAAATCGACTGTCGAACCATTGATATTGACAGCCGTTATCTCGGCACCCGAGCCGATCCGCAGCGTCAGCGTCGACGCCGGCTGAGCGGATACATTTTTCACATCGATTTTTGCCTTCACAGCCAGGTTGCGATCCGCCTCCGATTGCGGTAGCGTCGCGGAAATGTCGTACTTCTGCGCCTGCCATGTCGCCGATATACGCGTTTCGTCCTGAGAGAAAGTTGCGACAACAGAATGCAAGAAAACAACTGCGAGAATAAAAGGTCGCATGAATTTCATATTGTATCGACTACATAGCGAGGCTCGGAAACAGTTTTATCTCGTCCGAAACGCTTAAATTGTCTTTTTCTAAGAAAACCTTTAGAAAAACATAATTGAATCCGTTAGGTGACCCAGTTCCCGCCCGAATAACGTAAGTTCCTGATTTAATACTGGGAAAGCAGAATTTTCCATCTTTACCTGTCCAACATGCAGCGAGCCGCGTATTATAGGCAGAGATCTCAGAAGCTCCACGATCTCGGTCTTCTTTCTTAACTTTAAAAATCTCTACCACCCCATTCTCTAATGGTTTACCGTTTGGAAAAACAAGAGTTCCCGTCAGTCGCCGCAGACGTATTGAAGCAAGTTCTTCTAATACGTTTCCGCCGTATGGTATTTGATCTTTCGTCGCTTTTTTACAAGTACAAACTTTTTCCTGAGCAGCTGCCGTAGATGCAAGCGAAAGGATAGCGAGCACAAGACAAAAGATTATAAATTTCTTCATATCGCCCTGAATTCCTGCATCAATCTTTTATCAAATCATGAATTTGAGTGAGCTTGATTAATAATTTTTCCAATCGTCCAAGCGGCAATTGATTCGGCCCGTCGCTCGGAGCTTTGGCCGGGTTGTCGTGAACTTCCATAAAAACTGCGTCCACGCCGCAAGCAACACCTGCACGTGCGAAGTTTTCGATGTATTCCGACTGCCCGCCCGTTGCCTTTCCAAGACCGCCCGGCAATTGAAGCGAATGCGTCACATCAAAAACGACCGGCACGCCAAAGCCGCGCATTATCGGAAAGCTTCGCAGGTCGACGACCAAATTGTTGTACCCAAAACTCGCCCCACGTTCGGTCAAAAGAATCTTTTCGCCGCCCGCTTCCCGCACCTTATCGACGACGTTTTTCGCATCCCAAGGCGCAAGAAACTGCCCCTTTTTAACATTTACCGCCTTCATCGACCTCGCCGCCTCGACCAGCAGATCAGTCTGTCGGCAAAGAAATGCCGGAATCTGCAAAATGTCCGCAACCTCAGCCGTTTTCTCCACCTGCCACGGCTCGTGAATATCGGTGATGACGGGTACGCCGATCTCAGCCTTCACCTGTGCCAGCACCTCAAGCCCAAACTCCATTCCCTGCCCGCGAAAACTCTCGATCGAGCTTCGGTTCGCCTTATCAAACGAGGATTTATAAACAAAATCGACGCCGACATGCGTACAGATATCCTTTATCTCCTGCGCCATAAACAGCGCATGCTGCGCCGATTCCACTACGCATGGGCCGAGAATAAAGGCAAGTCGTCCGTCGCCAAACGTCAGATTGCCAACTTTAAATGGAGTAATTTCAATCATTTCGAACAAGAAATAACAGGATTTACAGAATTTTCAGGATACTATAAATCCTGGGAATCCTGCGCATCCTGTTTGAGTCAGAAACTACCTCACTCCAAAACTAAACGCTCCCCAAAAGCTTTCCCAATCCGATTCGCCGCAGTCGGATTTGCATCGCTGCATAACGACCAGCCGTATGAGCCACGTACCTTTCCGGTCGAGTTTTACGGTGAACTTTCCGTTTGCGTCGGTTGTCAGCT
>JAYSON010000041.1:0-18489 GCA_043722725.1 Chloracidobacterium sp. | reverse complement strand
GGTCAAAAGGTTGTAAACCGTTGCTAAAATCCAAGCGAAAATTGCCGCGAATAAAGTCCATCCAATAAGTCCCCAAATAACGCCGATTGGTGAAAGAACAAAGCCGGACTTGCCCATCTCCATATGAAAGAGATTCGCGGTCATATTCATCATTGCTCCCGGAATCATCCAGATGAGCAGCGAGCAGATTATCCACACTACGGCGGCAGTAATCGCACTTGCCACCGCAAAATTTAACGCCTTGATTTTCATAATATTTATCTCCCTTCGACCTGACTCTCGCAAACCTCAAAATCCTTTCTTAAATGCCGTTGGCTCAAGCCTACTGCTTGCGCCTCCACTCAATATCCGGTTGAAATACTAACTGTGACGAGAAATCCTTACGACTGGTTACCGGCACCTGCACAGCAAAGCCCAGCGTCAGATTCTTATTCATTCTCACCTTAAATCCGCCGAGAAGATTGACAATCGGACGGTCGCCCCGCATTCCTTCTCCTAGAATTTCGAAGACGGGAAAATAGCGTTTACCAATCCGTAAAACAAGTGCGGCACTATAATCTGCCGAGCTCTCTCGCGGATTGTAGTGGACAACTTGATTGAAAGCGGCACGTTTATTCACCAGTGCCGTTGAAAAGCCGACCAGTGTATTTATCCTTGAACCGCCGCCCCTTCGTGTCGGGATTTCAAATTCGATGATTGGCGAGAACCCGCTCATCCCGTTTTTCCTTCTGATGGCGGCGAATTGAATCATAACTTCCGAGCGGGTCCTCTCCAGGAAACTGTCGTTTCTAATATGAATTCCGATACGCTTCGTCAGCCCTGTCTCAAAATGGAAACCAAAATCACCCTTTGTCGCTCCATCGACGCGACTAGATAATCCTTCGAGTCGGAGACTGTAAACACCAACACGTTCCGGCATTCCCATATGCGTGAAGAAGGGATGAGCTATCTCCACCTCCTCATCGTCCATCTGCATTTTGTCAGCTTGCGGCTGGTTTATCGTCGAAGGTGTTTGTTGAGGCACCGTTTGTTGTGCATTTAGGGAAAATAGGCAAAAACTCAGGACAATAAAACAAGCCCAAGCTATTTTTCCGAACTGTCGTGTCATATTACTAATATTTTGCATTTTTTCCCCTATTCGACTCTTTATCTTCTGAAAATTACTAAAATACTGTCTTATCCGAGCTTGACGCTTTTCTTTTTATCCTACATTTTCATTTTCTGGTCGGATTTATCCATCTTCTCTAACTGCGAAACAAGCGCGGCAGCGTGTTTTGCAACTTCCTGTGCATCGGGCTTGTCTGCCTGTAAAGTCTTTCCAGTGCGAGAATATGCTCTTTGACAATGGCTTTTTCGGCCTGCATTTTTTCTGTCATTGGCTTCATCATTGTCATCATTTCCGGCTTCATTTTGCTCTTGTGCGACTGATGAATATCGTCCATCTTTTCCATACTGCGTTTTATCTCGGCAAAGGCGTTTCGCGCGAGATCAACGTCTTCCAATTTGCCGTCTTTCGTCATATCGCGCACGGTTTTGGCAAACGTCAAGACATTATTCTGATACGCCATCATTACCAAGTGATGAGGACTTTTTTTCATTGCCTCCATATCGATATTCATCTTTTTACCGTTTTGAGCAGCGATGCCGCCGCCGCATAAAAGAACCGTTACGATTGCCGTCCAAATCACCAAAATTTGTTTTTTCATTTTTATCTCCTATTTTTCTCTAATTCAAATCTGCTCAATTACTCTTTGCAAACGCTCGTTGACTTCGTTTGCAACTTCATTCATTGCAGGGTTTTCTCCGACGACCGATAGCATTGCTTGCGCGTCTACCGCCGCGACAACCGATTCATTTTTATCATCTGCTTCATAGACAATGACGTTGCACGGCAGAAGCAGCCCGATATTGATTTCCTCTTGTAGGATTTTGTAAGCAAGCGGCGGATTGCACGCGCCCAGAATCACATATCGGCGAAAATCCACGCCGAGTTTTTCCTTTAGTTTTTCATCCAGCCGGATCTCGGACAACACGCCAAAACCTTCGTGTTTCAAGGCTTCACGGGTTCGTTCTGTCGCTTCGTCGAATGCCACATCGACCGTCCGGCTAAACCATACTTTTTTTGTTCAACTTGTTGCGCTCTCATTGTTTTACCTCCAAAATTTTCAAAACTACATTCAGTTATCTTTTAATCCGATTACTTCTTCTTTCCGAAGATAATCCAACCAAGGAGGACACCGAGGCCGAGGGTAAGTAGAGTCGGAATCCACATCCAGCTGAACCCGCCTATCCATCCGCGTCCCACCATTCCACCATTCATCATTGATCCAGTCATCGTCCCGCCGCCGAATATCAGAAAAAGCACGACAACGACAACAAAAGCAATGACCAAGGGTGTCTTATTCGATTCATTCATAACATTAATCTCCTATGTGTCCGTCTTCCAATAAACTCTTTAAGCCGGGATGCGGTAGTTAACCATCATGTTCCCGTCCTCGTGTTCCAGATTGTGGCAATGGAACAAATAAAGCTGCTCGCCCGGAAACGCTTGCCGGAAGTCAATGGCGATACGTACGGTTTCGCCGGGCCAGACCATAACCGTGTCCTTCCAGCCGAGGTCGGTTACGACACGTCCGCCACTCGCCGTGGCCAGCGGACGCAGCGCCGCCGGACTATTGGTCCGCCCAAGCACCTGAAACGAAAAGCCGTGCAGGTGCATGGGATGAATCATGCTGTTTGTGGCGTTCTCGATATCCCACACTTCGACAGCTCGCCGGACATCGAATGCGGCGGCGTCACGCCGGTAACTCTGGCCGTTGATCAGCCATTGCATGCGTTCCAACGAAAGCGTTACCTGGCGCGGAATGACGCCGGCCGTGTCAAGCGGCGCAAGTGCCGACAGGTTCGCCGGCACCTCGCGTGAGCCTTGCGAGGGTTTCGCGACCACGAGCTTTAAAAGGTTGAACTCAAGGCCGTTGGCAAGACGTGTGTTGCCGCCCATTCCGCCCATTCCGCCCATGCCTTCCTGTTCCATCGGGTCGAAGGCGAGGCTTTTAAGAAACAACGTTTCGCCTTGTCGCAATTGGCTCGCGTCGAAAAGGACGTCGAGCCGTTCGGCGGGTGCGAGAAACACCTCCGTCGCCGGATACGGCCGATCAAGCAGTCCGCCATCGGTGCCGATTACCTGAAAAGGCATCTGCTCGTTGCCACGATTAAAGGCGAGCTTGTAAACGCGTGCGTTTGAGCCGTTCAAACACCGGAATCGATAAATGCGCGGGCCGATTTCGAGATAGGGATTTGGAGTCAGGTTGACCAGCACGATGTCGCCGATATAACCCATCATTTTCTCCATCATGCTCGGCTGGTAAACCAATTCGCCGGCGGCGTCGAAGCGTTTATCCTGAATTACCAGCGGAAGATCGGTTTCGCCAAGCTTGAGGTCGAGAGCGGTTACGAGCCGCATCTCGTCATCGTCTTCGACAATAAAGAAGCTTGCCAGGCCGCCGTAAGCCTGTTCAGCGGTCAATTCGTGCGCGTGGGTGTGATACCAGTAGGTGCCGCCGCGATTGGTGACCGGATATGCGTAGGGGTAGTTCTTGCCCGGAGCGATGCTGTCGTTAGGATGGCCGTCCATCTTCGCCGACAAATGCAGGCCGTGCCAGTGGATGATGGTTGGCTCGTTCAGACCGTTTTGCAGCGTCGCGTTGAAACGGCTGCCGCTCTTGACGCGAAGAATCGGATTTTGATAGCTCTTGCCCGCATAACTGGTGTCGTACAGTAGAAATGGCGAGGCCCGGCCATCGAGGATCGGAAACGTCTTCGCTTGTGCGGTAAGCGTCAACGGCGTATCGGTTACGCTCAGCACGCCAAACGGCCCCTCGCCGCCGGGGATGAACAGCGGGTTTGTAAAATTCTCCGCCCGCACCGGGTCATGCGGATAGCCCGCGAAAGGCTCACCGGCCTTCTTGATGATGTCCGTTCTCGCTTCGAGTTGTCCCGTATTACAGGCGCTCAACAGCAATCCAACGCCCGACGAGGCAAATGCCGCCGTGCCCGCTAAAGCACGGATAAATTTACGACGTTCCATATAGTGTTTATACCCTTCATTTCTCAAAGATAGGAATCCCAGCCGAGAACGCAACGTTGTGCGCTCCACGGCAAAACCGGCGTTGAGGCCCGATATTACATCGGCTTCATCGGCATCTTCTTGCCCGCTTTCTTTCCAGCGTGCATCTTCGACATCATCCCGAAATGTTTGAGGAGAGCGTTGGCATGCATCGCCACTTTCTTAGAGTCCGGCTGATCGGATTGCACGGCTGTTTCGAGAGCAATGATATGTTCCTTTGTCGTCGCCTGGCCCTTTTCCATTTTGTCCATCATCATCTTCATCTTTGCTTTCATCTCATCGCTCATCGTCGCCATATGTTTTTGGTGAATGGCATCCATTGCATCGAGGTTATATCTCAACTCGGCAACGGACGATCGCGCGAATTCAACGTCCAAAGGTTTAGGCATCATCGCCTCGTGATGGAGCGCCTTTGCAAACTCGGCCATGCTTTTCTGGTGAGCCATCATCAACATGTGATGCGGACTTTTTTTCATCTCCGCCATCATTTTACTGTCGCCACTCATCTTTTTGGTATCTTGAGCGGCAATGCCGCCGACACAAAACAGAACCACAATGATCGCGGTCCAAATCACTAACATTTGTTTTTTCATAATTACCTCTAGGAATTTATTCGTCCAACTAAAATTCAATTCACACTTGTTCGATCACCCGTCGTAATCGATCGTTGACTTCGTTTGCCACTTCGTTCATCGCGGAGTTTCCACCTGCCACCGAAAGCATTGCTTTTGCGTCAATTGCCACCACAACTGACCTATTCTTGTCATCTGCTTCATAGACAATGACGTTGCACGGCAGAAGCAGTCCGATATTGATGTCCTCTTGCAGCGTTTTATAAGCAAGCGGCGGATTGCACGCACCGAGGATCACATAGCGGCGGAAATCCACACCCAGCTTTTCCTTTAGCTTTTCATCCAGACGGATCTCGGAAAGAACGCCGAAACCTTCTTTTTTTAGGGCCTCACGGGTGCGCTCAACAACATCGTCGAATGCCGCATCAACTGTGCGGCTAAATCCATACTCTTTATTTTGAACTTGTTGTGTTTTCATTGGTTTAACCTCTTTAATGCTCAATAGCTACCCATTAAGGTACGTTGGCAAGCCGTATGCCAGAGGACAGGCTCTGAATTTGCGGGCGTTCGAAGCACTCACCACACAACCTACCGCGAAGATTTTCGCGCTCTTTCCCGCGCACTTTAATCCTGCGGATCGGGGCCGTTTCAATTCTTTGTTAACAGGTTGTAGATCGTGGCTAAGAGCCACGCAAAAATTCCCGCAAACAAACTCCATACGACAAGGCCCCAAACGACGCCCATTGGCGAAAGCGTCCAACCGCTTCTGGCCATTTCCATATGCATCATATTTGTTGTCACATTCATCATTCCGCTAGGCATCATCCAGACGAATAATGAACAAATTACCCAAAAGACGGCGGCGGTGATCGCACTTGCCATACCAAATTTCAACGAATTGATTTTCATAAGAATCTCCTTGTCAGAGTTACTATCGCCAACCTAACATTGGTGTCCAACGCCTTTTGAACGGGAGTCTCTGGCTTGTTTCGAATCTAACTAAATAAAAAGCGCTCGTCTGTGCGGTGACGCATAGGCCCTTGCAGAGATGTTGCTGTTATCCTTAGCACGCTATTTTATAGCTGATTCTATTTGTCAACCGGCACACTATTTCCTTTCCAATTCAGCCAGTTTTTTCTTCATCCAGTCAATTTCCGATTGCTGAGATGAGGTTATACCTTTGCAAAGTTCCTTGATCTCGGCGTCTTGAAGGTTAGGGTTATCACACATCAGAACAGCGCCTCCGTGGTGCGGGATCATAGATTTCAAGAATTCCTTATCCGAGATTGCGGTCTGTTTTCTAATAAATAAGGAAAACAAGACGAGCAAAACAATACTGACGCCCGCGATGATCAGGTTGGCTTTCTTGTTGTTATACATCGACCACATCACAAAAATCTCGATTACGATCATCGGTGCCGTCATAAGGCCGGCCATGTAAAACTGGTTCAAGCTTGGATAGACGTTGGCAAATGAATCGACCATCATGTACATAAACACGAACATCGATATAAATGACAGAACCGCCATGATCGATAGATTCAGGTACATGCTTTTCATATCTTCCGTATTCTTCATGTCTTTCATCTTTTTATAACCTCCTTGTTACAAAACGGTTGAATTCGGCGCCTAATTCACCGGGCCCACCCCGACCATTTCTGTTCCTAATCGGCCGGGTGACCGGAAAAAAGCGTCGGGCGAACTGCTTTGCCTCGACGCTTTTGCTTATTGACTCGTATAATCTTCCGGACTTGCTTCGAACTTGTCCTTACACGCGGTCGAACAAAAATAATAGGTTGTTCCTTCGTGATCGGTTTGCCCGGCGGAGTCCGCTTCCTCGATCTGCATTCCGCAGACCGGATCCTTATGTGTAGCCATTTTTTCCTCCTTGTCCTCCTTGAATGATTACTCAGTCCGCCAAAGCTTTCTGAGTATCCTTGAAATGGAACGTCTTTTTGTGCTGAACCATTCAGAATGCAAACGACGTTCCGCGAAATTTCGATAACTCAGTTCTTTGGTGTCAGCGTCGGGGCCGGTGCTCTTCGCGGTGCGCTCGAATGCCAGTGCACGATCTGCCAACGTCCGTCCCGCTTTTCGAGAACGGCAGTGCCAAGCCCGCCGCTGTCAATTTTTCTCGTCTCTATTTCAGCGGAGAGCGTGTACTTGAAAGTCGCCCACGCGGTCTTGCCGTCGACTTTCACTTTAAGGTCCGAAAACACATATTTCGTATTCTTAAAGTCTTTTAGTTCGGGTGCGAGATGGGTATTGCGGTAATCACTCCATCCGTAATTAGCATGTCCACTCTCAAAAACCGTTACGTCTTCACTGTTTGCCCAGATTTTGTCGAGAGCGCCTAAATCACCTTTTTCTACCGCTGCCGCCTCCTGGGTTAACATATCGGTAACGGCCTTTATCTCAGTGGCCTGCGCTGATGCATTTCCATAAAAGCTAAGACTGGCAAGGCCGACGCCGATCAACAACGCAAGCATCCCCCTCCAAGATCTTCGAATTCTAACTCTGGTTGTCATTATAATTTTCTCCTCGATTTTAATTAGTCAACTTTCAATGTTCCGAAGGGCAATGCGTCAAGTGTGTATTCATTTTTATCACCGTGTCTCTGACGAATAATGCTCCACAGTCGTCAATGATCCATCTCATTCGCGCCGCGACGATGATTCCCGTTGCATCGCCCGCCATGCAGTGAATCGTCGAGCCGACGGATTGTTTCCAGAGTGGGGCAATAAACTTTTCGTGCGTGTAGGGTGCAGGTTCACGGCACGAAAACCAGTAGACGATTAGGCCAATAACACCGGTATAAGGCGTGACCAAAATCCAGCCCCACTTCATCACCTTCATCTCCGGTGTGTGCGTGAACAAATCCCAGGCGACGTATGCGGTGGAAACGGCTGTCAGCGCGAACCAAATCCATAATGCGACGTCAATCCAATTTGTGTATGACGTAGCTGTTCCCATCTTTCTATAATTTCGCCCCGGTTTTTAACTTCCCAATGCGGGGACCGGTGTTTTAGTCTCCGGGTTTCCCCACTCGCCCGCCACGCTTGGTCCTTCCCGTTCTACGACGATTCTGTCGGCAACCGGCTTCCCGAATTTATAGAAAATAGCAGGAGTTACAATCTGATCGAGGAGCGTGGAGGTTAAGATACCTCCAAGTACTACAACGGCAAGCGGATGCAGAATCTCTTTGCCGGGAGCGTCAGCCGCCAAGATGAACGGGATTAGCGAAAGTCCGGCTGTCAAAGCGGTCATGAGCACCGGAACCAATCGTTCCAGCGATCCGCGAATGATCATCTTTTCGGTAAAGTCCTCGCCTTCTTCACGCATCAGATGGATGTAATGGGAGATCATCATAATGCCGTTGCGCGATGTAATGCCGACTAGCGAGATGAAGCCGACCATCGTCGCAATCGAAAATACGCCGCCCGAAAGATGCAATGCCCAGACTGCGCCAATTAAAGCGAGCGGAATGTTGACCATCACCTGAGCCGCACTTCGCCAATCGCCGAGAGCCTTAATTAAAAGAAAGAAAATAGCGACCAAAGAAAAGATCGTTAGCAGCGATAGTGTTCGGGTTGCCTCCTGAGAAGCCTGAAATTGTCCGCCGTATTGCAAGAAATATCCCTCGGGCAAAGTCACTTGAGCGGCTACGCGGGTTTGTATGTCGCTAACGACTGAGCCGAGATCGCGTCCCGCCACGTTTGCTCCAACCACGATTCGGCGCTTCGTATTTTCGCGCAATATCTGATTCGGCCCGGGAATTTCTTCGATATTCGCGACCGCGGAAATGGGTATTTGTGTACCTTGTGGAGTATCGACCGTTACGTTTTTAAGAGCATCGAGACTCCCGCGCGAAGCTTCGTCAAATCGGACGACAACATCGTAACGTCTGGCCCCCTCAATTACCTGCGAGACCGTTTTCCCGTTAAGAGCTGTTTCAAGTGTCCTCGTAATCTCGCCGGGCTGAAGGCCGTACTGGGCCGCTCGAATCCTATCGACATTGAACCGAACTTGCGGAATTAAAACCTGTCGTTCGACCGAAACATCAGCCGTTCCCTCCACCGTTTGAATCGCATTGCGGATCTCTTCGGCTTTTGATCGAAGTGTCGCGAGGTCGTCCCCAAATAATTTTACGGCAATCTGCGCCCGAACACCGCTTTGAAGATGATCCAGCCGGTGCGAGATCGGCTGTCCAACATTCGTCGTTACACCCGGCACGACGGCAAGCTTATCGCGGATGTCGGCAAGGATCTCGTCCCGCGTCCGCTCGGACTTTCGCAGATCGACGTCGATCTCGGTGTAGTGAACACCTTCCGCGTGCTCATCGAGTTCGGCGCGGCCCGTCCGTCGCCCGGTAGACACGACCTCAGGAACTTCCAGGATCAGCTTTTCGGAGATTTGGCCGATACGATTCGACTCAGCGAGTGAAGTGCCGGGCTGCGCCTGTACGTTTACCGTCAAGGTCCCTTCGTTAAAGTCAGGAAGAAACGACGTACCCAGCAGAGGTAATGTCGCCATCGTCACCGTAAACAAAATGAGGGCACCAATTATCACCTTGTAAGGATTTCTAAGTGTCCAATGCAGCAGTCGATCGTCATATTTTTTCAGCCACCGAACAAGGAAACTATCCTCGTGCCCTGAGGTAGATGCTCGAAAATACTTTAACACTCTCGAAAAAACCGAATCGCTCTGGTTCGATACGTCTTTTGTCTCTTCAGTGGCGGTTTTCGATTCCTTTTGCGTGCGTTTGAACAACTTCGGTAACAAGAAGGAGGCTAGAACAGGTGTCACCGTCAGCGAAACAAAAAGTGATGCGACGAGAGCAGTGATGTATGCAAGTCCGAGCGGGGCAAGTAGCCGACCTTCGACGCCGGAAAGCGCAAATAGCGGAATGAAAACAAGGGCGACGATAACGGTCGCAAACACGATTGACGACCTTACCTCCAGTGAGGCCTTGTAGATTACTTCCAACGACGGACGCGGACTTGGCGAAACGCTGTTTTCCTTCAGACGTCGAAAGATGTTCTCAATGTCAACTATCGCATCGTCCACCAGCTCGCCGATAGCAACAGCAAGGCCGCCAAGCGTCATTGTATTTATCGTAATCCCAAATGCCCACAATACGAGAAACGTTACAATAAACGATAGAGGTATCGCCGTTAGCGTAATAAACGTGGTGCGGAAATTGAGAAGAAATAGGAAAAGCACGATCGCAACCAGGATCGCTCCGTCACGTAGAGCCTCAACGACATTCGATATTGAGGCATTGATAAAACTTGCCTGCCGAAACAATTTAGGATTTATTTCGACATCGGCAGGCAGTGTCTTTTGAAGTTCGCGGACCGCTTCGTCCACTTTCTCAGTCAAATCAAGCGTCGAAGCATTCGGCTGCTTCTGAACGGACATTATAACTGCGGGTTTGCCGTTCGTTCCTGCGTCGCCCCGCTTTATCTTTGCACCGAATTCGACATTAGCAACGTCGCCGAGACGGATCGGCGTATTGATGCGATAGGCAACAACCGTCTGCTTTAATTCGTCTATCGAATAAAATCTACCGAGATTCCGGATCAGATATTCCTGACTTTGAGCGTCAACGAACCCTCCGGTCGAGTTGATATTCGACTTTTCAAGTGCATCCGACACCTGCTCAATGGTTACGCCGAACTGCCTCAGTTTTTCGGGTGAGACCAGCGCCTGATATTGCTTGACGCCGCCGCCGATCGGAATTACCTGAGAAACTCCGGTGATCGTCAAAAGGCGAGGGCGGATGGTCCAGTCTGCCAAAGTGCGCAGTTCCAGGGGGTCGGTCGTTCCGTCTTTCGAAGAGATAGAAATGAGCATGATCTCGCCCATTATCGACGAGATCGGCGCCAGAAATGGCGAAACGCCGGGCGGCAACTGTTCGCGGGCCTCGGTTATTTTTTCCGCTACGAGTTGACGATTGCGGTAGATGTCAGTGCCCCAATCGAATTCCACGTAAACAATTGAAAGGCCTATCCCGCTCTGCGATCGAACACGCGACACTCCGGGAACACCGTTCATTACGGTTTCGATTAGGAAGGAAACCTGTGTTTCGACTTCTTCGGGAGCTAAGCCGTTTGCCTCAGTAAGAATCGTGATCGTCGGCTTGTTTAGGTCGGGAAAAACGTCAACCGGCAGATTGAACGCGACATAGCTGCCCCAAACGATAAGCAGGGAGGCAAGCGCAACAACGATCAACCGATTCTGCAACGACCATTTGATAACCGCATTGAGCATCTATTTCCGAGAATTCCGTTTTCCTAATTTGCCCAACCCGTCTTCCAGCCTTGCATCATCTTGATTTCAGCTTCCTGAGCCTTGATTATTTGAGTGGCAAGTGTTTTGATCTCAGCTTTTTCGCTCTTTTGCAAGGCTTCTTTCGCCATCAAAACCGCGCCCGCGTGATGCGAAGTCATCATCTCGATAAACGCCAGATCAAGATCCTTATTTTTTGCGGTTGACAGTTTCGCCATATCCATCTTCATCGAATCCGCCATCCCGGGCATTTCCATATTCATCGCCGCCGGCTTTCCGGCAAACCATTTTGCGCGCCAATCTTTCATCTGCGCGATTTCCTTTTCCTGGTCGCGAATAATATCGGCGGCAAATTTTTTCAAGTGGGGGTTTTGCGTTCTGCCGTCCACCATTTTCGCCATCTCAACCGCGCCCGTGTGGTGAGCCGACATCGTGTCGATAAACTGCAAATCATACGGCGCGGACGCCGCATTTGCGTCGCTTTTCATTCCCGAATGATTCATCGGCATATTCGAGTTCATTGCCATCGAATTGTGATTCATTCCGTTCATATTCATTTGCGAATTGGAATTCATCATCATCGAGTTGTGATTCATCGAATTGTTACTCGCGGGTTGACTGCAAGCCGAGAAAGCGATCGCTGCGACGCTTGAAATGATTGTCAAGATTATTATTTTCATTTTTCCACCTCTGTTTTTATTTTTGTTTAGCCTTCGCTAACGATGATGCTGCCTTTATGCTTTCCCGTTCCGCATCTAAAAGTTATCTGTCCGGCTTCGGTCGGCGTAAAGCTGACGATAACGTCTTTGCCAACTGGCAGATTCTTACGGACTTTGAGTTTTGGAAAGACGACTACGTTTCCGCAATTATCTCTACCGGCCCGGTTGAAAACGAGATTTAATTTATGACCCGTTTCCGCGTCAATCGAAGACGGCGAAAAGCCGTTTTCGTCGATCTTTATCTTGACTGTGCGTGTGTGCGCTTCAACCACGTTTGTCACGAATACGAACGCACCGCCCACCACGACGGTCAATGCCGTTAATGCTAAAAATAATTTCAGTTTTTTCATTTGTTTTCTTGTGTTAATTGTCCTTGTCTAAATTTTGATTTTCGCTCACGAAAAAAAATTATTTTTCCGTATTTCATTCTTTCTTGTTCAGGTGGAGGGCTGTGTCGTCCGCAGTTGATAAACTCCTTCGGTGACAATACGTTCACCTTCCTTTAATCCTGATACGACCTCATAAAAATCAGCACCTTCGGCCCCGAGAGCAACGGGCCGCCGCTCGAAAGTCTCGCCGCCGTCAAATACAAAAACAAAGCTCTCGCCCTGCTCACGGACCACTGCGGATTTCGGAACGGCCAGAACTTGCCGATTGCCGCTTGTGTCGATAGTGACCTCCACAAAGTTTCCGTCTTTCAATCGGTTGAAAGGGTTTTTCACTTCATAAACGACAGGTACGGTCCTTGTTTGTTCATTGACGGTTTGGCCGATCGACACGAGTCTGCCGTCGCCATCGGCGGTGCCGATCGTGTAAACCTCTCCGGAAAGAGTCGAGGACGTAAAGCTGGCCCGCGTTGATTCTCGGATCAACGGAAGATCTTTTTCGAAAACCTGCGCCTCCAGGAGGACGGTTGCTAAATTAACGATATTCACCAATTCGGCACCGCTTCCGACCTGCTGTCCGCTCGTCCCTTTAATTTGATCAATGATCCCCGTAACCGGCGAGATCAAGGGAAAATTGCGCATTGGCTGGCGGACGATTGGTGAGCGGAAAATACTCTGACCCGCTTGAGCCGTCCTGATCTGTTCTCCCAGCAACCCAACCTGTTTGTCGGCGGTAACAACTTCTTCTTCGACAACTTTGACAGCGGTTTGGGCTTCCTCGACTCGCTTACGCGGTGCCGCACCGACTTCCAAAAGGTTCTGTGACCGCCTCAGCTCTCGCTGAGCTTGAGTCAGACGCGTTCGGGCCTGCTGTGCGTTTGCTCTGCTTTGGGCTTGCTGCGACTGCAGTGAAAGTGCAGTGTTCCTCAACTCCAACCGGCGAGCTTCGACCTCGCGTTGCTGAGCTTCCACCTCCAATCTTTGAGACTCAAGGCCCGCTTGCCCCGATACATCCAGGACCTGTTCAACATAGCCAATCTGTTCGCCGCGCGAAACAACTGATCCCAAGGCCACCGCCTGATTGAAAACTATTCTTCCGGGGACCTGTGCCGTAACAACACCTTTGGCGTCGGGGCGCACGCGAACTAAACCCGTTGTCTTCAAACCGCTCGTGATCTGCCTGACTTGAATAGGCTCGGTCTTTATACCGAACAAAAGCTGGGACTCCTTTGGTACGGTGATCGTCGTTTTCAACGGCAAGGCATTGTCGGCGGTCGTCAAAAATGCGTCCTTTGGAATGCTTGCCGGCGCGCGTATCTGCCTGGGCGGCAGCAACAACGCGAGTGTCGCCGTTCCGAGCACGAGTACCATAACCAGGGCCGCAGCGTACGGTGCGATTCGTCTCAGATTCACCGGCCCTCTCTGCTTTAAGGAGTAAAATACAGCAGCAAACGAAAGGCCTACGAGCAAAAGAAGAATCAAAAGCCCGATCCAAAAAGCCGTTCGAACCGGTGCTTTCGAAACCGCAGCAGGAAAATCAACCGTGAAACTCCTCTTATCTTCAGTTGTAACGGCGAAAACTAGCTTGTAGTCTCCGGAATCACCGAACAAATAAGAACCGCGATATAGTCCGCCGGATTCTTCACTCATCGTTAGATTTTCGGCCACTACCGAACTATTCGGTCGCGTAACGCTTAACAAAACTGAAGCCTTCTCGATCGGCAGCGGCCCAGAACCGAATCCACCCTGCACCTTTTCACTCAGTGCTACGAGAACATGTTCCGTTTCGCCAACGCGGGGATCACCCGGCGACCGTTTCAAAATGATCGTGAATTGGCCGCTTTCGTTCTGAATGTTACGCTCAGCCATAATGGTCGAGATAGTTCCCGCCGCCGTTCCGGCATTAGCTTGACCGTTGCCTACCGAATGGTCGTCACCGCCGTTCGCCTTAACGAATGGCGATAGCGGCCACACGGTAAGAACCAATCCGACGAGCAGACAAATCGCTTTGGATCGCCGTGCCGCTTCCGCCGAAACCGCTTTCAGACATATAATTTTTCTCGACAGTGTCTTCATTAATGCGCGTGTGTCTGGCCGTATAAAGCCTGCATAGCCAGAACGTCGATCCGAATCGCTTCCGTGATCGATTTTGCCTGGTCCTCACTCACTCCGTTGGCCTTGATATCAACACCAAGCAGTAAATCGTCATCATGGCCCTTTCCGGCGAATTGGCTCAGAAAAGCAGCAGGCATTCCTTCGGCTTTGATCTCTTTGATTGACGGAGAACCACCTTTGTTTCCGTAAACAACGATTATTTCCTTGCCCGAAGCTTTCACGATGGTTGCCGCCCCGATTTGGGTCTTCGCACCGTTCGCGGTGGAAAATGCTAAATAAGAATGATGATCTTTATCAGCAACCTTTCCGCTCGTGTCCTTTTCAATTGAAGCGATCTGAGCGTCGGACAGATCCTTGTGCTGAACAGAGAATGTTTGTCCATCAGGCATCGCGGCCTTCACGGCTGCCGGAACGTCATCCAACTTCGCCGGGGCGGTAGTGTCACCGGCTACAGAATTAGCAGCCGCCGTGTTTCCAGTCGCGGCTTTGTTCGTATTCGGCGTTGTACTCGTTGAGCATGCCGAAGCAATGGCAATTATTGATATAACAGAAATGCTGCTTATTATTTTCATTTTTTCTCCTCTTGGATCTTTGGGTCGGGTGATTTCAATGAGCCAAGCCGTTCCGCCGTGTTCTGATGAATCGACCTCAAAAACTCGTCTTTACCAAACTGATTTGGAACCGTATTTGTGTCGGGCAAAACAGACATCGAACCGGGGGCGAACGCGGAAGAGGGAAGCGTACTGCCCACCGCAGCTTCCAGCGCCGCAAGTGCGGTGTAGTAGTCTTCTAACGCCTGGTTATAACCCGTAACGTTTTCGTTTAACCTTCGTTGCTCGGCAACCACTTCAAAGATCGAAAAATCTCCAAGTCCGTAAGCTGAACGAACCGTTTGTAGATTGGCTTCAGCTTTGGGTAATATCTGCGTCGAGTAAATGACCAGCTTTTCGGCTGCCGCCCTATACTGTCGATATGCGATCGCGACATCGCGTTTTATCGTTGCTTCAAGAAACTCGCGCTGTCTTACGGCTTGTACCTGCTCACCGGCTGCCGCCGCAATTTCGCCTTGGTTTCGATCAAACACAGGAATCTCCAGGGAAACTCCGAAAATTAGTTCATTGGACAAGTCCCTCGCAAATCCGCCACCCGCCGTACTCGGCAGATCAATGATTCCTTTTTTGCGAGAGAATCGAACCGATGCCGCTATATTTGGAACCGCTCCGGCTTTCGCCAAATTAACCTTTGCCGTGCCGACCTTCTCGGCAATAAGAGCTGCCCGTAAGTCGGAACGATCTCGCAACGCCAAGCCGGATAGTTCCGAAAGGTTGAGTTCGAGACGAGGCGGACGCTCGGCTTGCGGCGCAATTCTCAGTGTTTCCAATACGTCGAGACCGATTAATAAACGCAACTCCAACATTGCGGATTCAAGATCAGCACTTGCCTGAATCTGCTGAATGCGAAGTCGGTCGCTCTCGACCTTTACCAGATTGAGATCAAGCGGCGCTACATCGCCTTCGCTAAGACGAGCCTCGGTGACGCGAACCAACTCGGCATCCGAAGCCCGAAGTTTTTCGATAACGTCCAACTGTCGGGCCGCTGAAATAGCTTTTGTATAATTTCGGCGGACTTCTGTCGCGATCTGCCGTTCGATCGCAGCAATCTCGGAAGAGGTCCGCTCCAACTCCAATCGGGCGACCGCTATCCTTTTATCCCTTTTGCCGCCAAGCTCGAAGGTTTGAGAAAGACCGGCGGAAAAATCCGTTTCCGGTTCGCCTCCTAAAAAACGGGGACTGCCGTATTCTGTACTCAATATTGGATTCGGCCGCAGTCCGGCTTGAGTTAAACGTCCTTGGGCAATTGCAATACGCTGGCGGGCGGCAAGCAGATCCGCACGACGAGAATTCGCACTTTCAATTAGCTTTTCAAGCGTTAGTCCGTCTTGTGCAACATATTGTAAAGAAGCTGTAGGCACGGCAGTTTGACCTGGCACAGCCAAGTCCTGCTGCGCCGCAGCCGATTCCAAACACCCAACAACAACGACGGCTATCCCCGCGATACGAAAAAGCTTGAAAAACCTTTTAGAAATGGCCCTTTGTTCTCTACCCATCAGATGTTAATCGAAACGGAAGTCTAATCTTTCTCACGCCGAAAGTGCTTCCTTATTGGCTCCGGGACTGCCTGCAAATCGCCACACGAATAATATAAGTCCACCAAGCAAGAACACCACCAGCGAGAAAACGATGCCGATCAAAGCGTTGGTCAGCCAAGATGTTTCGGCTGCCGCCGCCACTGCGGGCTTTACTTCGATGGCTGAAAATGTCGCGGTATCGGTTTCGCCGTCGTACGAAAGTTTCGTTCGCATCGTGTACGTTCCTTCCGGTAAAGCGGGTATCTTAACGTTGTATATTCCCGGCTGCTCGACGGCCTCCACGTCCGTCAAAGACACGTTTCCATTGGCCGATTCTATCTCAACGCTTGCTACAGCGTTCTTGAACGGCTCGTTTGTTTCAAACTTGGTGATAAACAATCGACCCGATGTAGCGACATCCGGCTCGAGAACCTGGTGTTTAATCATCACTTCGAAATCACCGATCCGGGCCGAATGCGTGACAATGCCTTTAGCGTTCGCCGTTGATTTAGGCTTTTGCTCACCGTGATCTTCGCCACCGTGGGCAAAATTCGTTACCGGAAGCAACGTGGCGCATATTGCCGCGGCGGTCAGGAAACTAAACAATCGTAAGAATGAAAAGCGCATAATAGAAGAGGCAGTGCAATAAGCGTTCCACTTCAAGAGATAGTGTTTTGACTGTCTTGCAGGCGTTCGCGTTAGGACGAATTTCGCGGCGTTGTTTACTAACGGACATTAAGTGTCTGTTTTCAGACATAAAATAGACAATTGTCTGAACACACCGCCACAGTTCTCCTGTTTGGAGAGAAATTAAGCTCAGTGTATTTTGCTATTGACAAATACTCCGGAAATGAATAAAAATACGAGCGTTCGTTTTCTTTATGCCAAAATTAAGCGATGTAGCGATCGGTAAACGTAAGGATCTAATAGAAGCCGCGGCTTGTGAGCTTTTTATTACTCGCGGATTTCACGCGGCCTCGATGCGTGACATTGCCAAGGGTGCCGACGTCTCGCTCGGGAATCTTTATAATTACTATCCGACCAAGGAAGCTATCTTCGAATCGATCATTAACGGGTATGTAACGGTAATAGACGACCAGCTCAAATCGATCTTTGCACAGATCAACGAGCCGCTGGAACCCGAAAATCTTCGCCGGCTGGGCGAAATGGCGGGAAAGCTTGTAAACGAACACTCGGACTTTTGGCTGCTGATGTACATCGACGTACTCGAGTTTCAGAACCGCCACTTCCGTAAAATGTTTGACGGCATCACCGACCGGTTCCGAAAGATCTTTGCGAAAGAATTTGAAGAGGCTGCACAACGCGGCGACCTGCGGACAGGGGTCGATCCGGCGACAGTGTTCACGGCGGCATATATGCAATTCTTTAATTATTTCCTGGTCGAAAAGCTGTTCGGTGGCAATCGCCACCTCGGCCTGAACGATGATCAGGCTCTCAATTGTTTGACAAAGATCTTCGCTTACGGAACTCTCAGCGAAGAAAAACTGGCGAAATTTAAGAAACAGGCGAATAAGGCAATGATTTAACGTATACCCTCAGCCAAATTTGCCATTTAGTTTAATGTAATAAAAAACGGACGTTCATTTTTATTGGAGGCTTTCAAGATGTTTGGACACAAAAGTATTTTAGCGTTGGTCCTATGCCTGTTATTTGCCGCTGCCGCTTTCGGCCAAGGCACGACCGGCCAGATAGCGGGGACTGTTACTGACCAGGCAGGTGCGGTAATAGCCGGCGCCACAGTTAAGGTCACAAATTCCGGAACGAACTTCACACGTGAAACAACGACGAGCGATGAAGGCTCTTATAGCTTTCAACAATTGCCGCCGGGACGCTACTCGATAGGGATTGCCGCGTCTGGCTTTGCTCCGTACAAGGCTGAAGCCGATGTGAATATAACGCAGACAACTGTTGTCGATGCAAACATAAGCGTATCTTCCGTTGGTGATGTAACCGTTGAGGTACTTGCGCCACTGCTCCAGACCGAATCCTCACAGCAAGGGCGCGTTATAACGGGCGAAACGCTTCGTCAGCTTCCGCTTGCAACGCGAAACTTCCAGCAGTTACTGACGCTGTCGGCTGGAGCGCAGACCGGTGTTTCGAATACTACCGAGCTCGGACGCGGTGACGCAAC
>JAYSON010000040.1:0-5962 GCA_043722725.1 Chloracidobacterium sp. | reverse complement strand
GAAAGCACGAGTTGGTGGTCGCGGCCCGCCGCACGCAGGCGGAGACTGCGCACACTGCCCTCGTCGCGGGCCCCATCGGGCCGCACGAGATCGAATTTTTTGAACGACCGCGAAAGATCGGATCGTATCTTTGAATTTTGTGCTGAAACTGTAACTGAGGAGAGTGCGAGAATGCACACGACCGACAAACCTAAAAAACAGGCGTAACCTTTTTTCATTCGTAAATCCTTTTAGAAAAGCTAAGATGTAACTAATGAATCGAGACTGTGGACAAATCTCTAGCTATAGTTAAAAAATGTTTAACGGCGTTGAGTTTCCAAATTTGGGAGTTAGGTCCATTGGGATGAACCGCTGTGTTGGGCACGATATAGATGATAACAAAATGGGCGGGCGTTGTCTGGAAGAAAATGCCGATGATCATTCGCTCGAAGATCATCCGCATCACGCAGGCAAAATTTACGGTGTCGGCGGCAGCGGTTATTACTAATGGGCAAGGCGAAGTTTTGCTGTTGAATCACGTATTGCGGCCAAAATCGGGTTGGGGATTGCCGGGCGGATTTATCGAACACGGCGAGCAGCCGGATGAAGGCATAAAGCGCGAGATCCGTGAGGAAACCGGTATTGAAATGAATGGTTTACGGATGTTGAGCGTTCGGACGGCCGGCACGCATATCGAGATTCTTTTTACGGCGATAGGTGCCGGAACGCCTCAAGTAAAGAGTCGCGAGATCAAGGAACTCGGATGGTTCGGCAGCGGCCAAATGCCAAAAAAAATGAACGCCGCCCAGAAGGCTTTGGTCGAGCAAGTTTTGTCCGGAGACGTTTGAAAAAAACGCATTCCCTGTTTAAGATATTTTATTCGCCGGCTAAATTTTCGGGTCGCACAAGGAGATATTGATGATAGATCTAATTCCAACCTCGGAATCGGTAATGCATATCCTGCAGGAAACCGGAGCGTATCGCAAAGGACATTTCATATATCCGAACGGAAAGCATGCGTCGCATTATTTTCAGATGCCGCTGGCATTTCGCTTTTACGATAATGCGCGAATCCTTTCGGTCGGCTTGAGCAGGATGTTTCGAATGGAAAAATCGATCGCCGCGCTTTTGCCTAAAATTTCGATAATCAGTCCGAGCCCAGGTGGAATTATGGTCGCATTCGGCGTCCGCGAGGCTCTGAGTGCGGAGCAGATCTATTGGGCCGAGATGGAAGAAGGCAAGCGGCAATTTCGCCAATATATGAGCGAAAGCGAGGTGCACCCGGCGATAATTGTTGACGATATCCTGCGTTCGGGCAAGGCGATGCAGGAAACATTCGACCTGTGCAAGGAGATCGGAACCGAAGTGATCGGCTGCGGAGCGATCGCAAAATTCGATGACGCTCCGAATGAATTTAACGGAGTTCCGGTAAAAACTCTGATGAGCTTCGATGTCAATTTTTACGAAACAGAAGATGAGTGGAGCACGTCGCGAAGCGCAACAGAATCGGCGGAGGAAAAGGTGAGGTTTTAGCTAGTTTCTTTCCACCGCTGAGACGCGGAGTGAGTGGTTACGAAGAATATTTAGAAGCTGCGGCTGGATACTGGCCCAGCTTTTTTTCTTTATTCTCAGCGTCTCTGCGTCTCGGCGGTTAAAAACTCCCCAAAATACTCAATCAAATTCCCGCAGTTCGTTGTGCAGTTCGCGGCGTTCGACGTACATTCGCAGAAAGGTTTCGCGCCTCGTCAAAAATAACCAGATCGTTTTCGCCCAGCCGCGCAATTCTTCGATCTCTTCGAGCGTGTACAGAGCGACGTAGCCGCAGACCACCGAGACCGGGATCGAGGCCAACGCTATCTTCCACCCGGAAAAGTAATAAGCAACCGCCGCCGCGATCAACCATGTCACCGGCATGAACACCATTCCCGCCAATACTTTAACTGTTGACGCGATGTCGTCAGCGTCATGCCGCATGTAAATGCGGGCGAGAAAGCCGGAGAGTCGGTACGCCGGATAGTGAATAATTGCCCCGACGACGGCGAGAGGCGAAAGCAATACCAGCGGCCATGTTTGGAGTAACGCCCGTTTTATCACAGATACCCTCGAAAATTGGGCGAGCGAAAGGTGTTCCGGTTCAATGCCGTGACCGGCGAGCTTTTTGTCGTATTCGATTAAACGTTGGCGAAGCGGCTTGTCTTCGTCATCGCGAATATCATCCGAGGTTTCCGTGACGAACTTCTGTAGAAACTCGCGTTTCTCTCCGAGATTCCCATTAGCTTCGGCGGTCGCAAAGATCTGCTCGGCAATTTTCGCGGTGTGCAGGTCGGACTCCGTCTCGGCATTCAGCGTGACCTCGCGCAAAGCGTCTTCGATCTTTGCGGTCAGAGCTTTGACGGCTTCGCGGACGGGCTGCCCCTCGGCATCGAGCTCAACCGGCCCAACCGTGAACGGCTCGCCAAAATGCAGCAAAGCCTCGCTGCGAAATGTGGTTTTGCTCGTGTAGAAAAGGCCGACGGGAACGATACGAAGATCAAGCGGCTCTAAGGCCACGGCCACCGAAACCGCTCCGAGCGCGATACGTGCCGCACCGGTTTTGGCGGGCAGCATTTTTGGCGAGTTGTGGGAAATGCCCTCGGGAAAGAGCGCGATCGAGCCGCCTTTTTGCAGCAGTTCGCGACAAAGCTCGAACGTTTTCTGGTTTTTGGAAACGTCCTCACCCGCATCGATCTTGCGGTAAAGCGGCAACGCTTCAACGGTGCGAAGCAAAAACGAGATGATGGGCATTCTGAACAATGTTGACTTGGCGAGAAAAGATATTTTTCGCGACAGGGCAACGAAAACCAGTGCCGGATCAATCAAGCCGTTCGGGTGATTGAGAACGAAGATGACGCCCGTGCCTTTTGGCACAACCTCAGAATTAACCGTCTCGATCCGGCGGAAAAAGAGACGGAGAGCTATACCGAATGCTCCGAGAACGAGGAGGAATGTGAACGTCCCACGGCGGTTGAGGATAAGGTCGGTGAGAGTGAGTTGTTTGAACTCAAGTGACATACGCTTAGACGGCAAGCATCCCTGCATGCAGTGCGAACGGTATTTTGCGTCCTTCGGACGCACGTAAGCAGGGAGGCTTGTGGTACCGTCACTATATCTCGTGTCTATTCGATAGTGCTTTATCCATCGTGACTTCATCGACGTATTCGAGATCGGAGCCGACGGGCATTCCCATGGCGATGCGTGTGACCAGAACACCAAGCGGTTTAAGCAGACGGGCGATATAGTTGGCGGTCGCTTCGCCTTCGGTGGTCGGGTTGGTCGCGACGATTATCTCTTTGACCTCGATGCCTTCGTTGTTTTCGGGCATCAGACGCGGGAGTAGATTCGGCAGCATTAATTCGTCCGGGCCGACGCCGCGGATCGGCGACAACGAGCCGTGCAGGATGTGATACAAGCCTCTGTACGAACGGGTTTTTTCGACCGCGACGAGGTTATAAGGCTCTTCGACAATGCAGATGATGGAGCGGTCGCGCTTCGGATTTGTGCAGTAGTTACAAGGGTTGATGTCGGTGAGATTGTTACAAATATTGCAAAATACAATCTTTTCCTTCACTTCTAGCAACGATTCGACAAAGTTGTCGACCTCCGCCTTCGGCCGCCGCAGGATGTAAAAAGCCAGCCGCTGGGCGGATTTATGTCCGACACCGGGCAGACGTTTGAATTCGTCGATCAGCCGTGCAACAGGTTCTGAGTAGTCAAGCATAAATTCTCGTTAATCGTGAATCGTGAATAGCCAGAATGAATCCGTAGTATTTACGATTCACGATTTACGATCACTACATCAGTCCCGGCGGCAGCATGCCGCCAAGTTTGCCCTTGAGCGACTCTTCGACCTTGCGATGCGCTTCGTTCAACGCGGCAACGGTCAGGTCCTGGATCATCTCAACGTCACCGTCTTTGACAAGATTGGGCGAGATAGTCACCGAAACGACCTCAAAATCGCCGCGCATTTTTACATTTACGGCACCACCGCCCGCCGAGGCGTCGACGACGGTTTCTTTCATCTCTTTACCCATCTGCTCCTGCATCTGCTGGGCCTGTTTCATCATCGACTGCATGTCGAATCCACCGGGAAATTTCATAGCGTTAAATCCTCACGATATTTCATATGGCAATTCCCAATCGTATCTTTACGCCAATTCAATTGCAAACAGGAGGATTATTCTGACAAGGCATAACTATCGCCGGGCCGGGTGAGGTTTTCCACATCTTTATATCGTGTCCGGCTTCATTCACGCCGGCCGAAATATAAGATATTATTACCTCGTCCTTGAGGAGGATCTAGAAAATGAACGGAGAAAAAAATACTTATTGGTTTAACGGTGGAGTGGCCCTGGCGATCGGCCTGATGATTTCGTCACTTATTTTCGGATGGTTTTATTCAACGGCGAAAAAGGGCGATGAGGCGATAACCGTGACGGGTTCGGCAAAGAAACGAATCAAATCGGATCTCGTCGTTTGGACGGCTGGCGTTTCTGCACAGTCGCCGCAACTGACCGATGCATATAAACAGCTTGCCGACAACATCCCGCGCATCAAGCAGTATCTGACCGGCAAAGGCATTGCGGAAAATCAAATGACCGTTTCGTCGATTTCGACCACAACGCTGAAGCGGGCGGACGCAAATGGTAATGAAACGTCCGAGATCACAGGCTATTCGCTGAAACAATCCATAGAAGTAAAATCAGGCGAAGTTGATAAGATCGCCCAGATCGCACGCGAGGCCACCGAACTGATCAACCAGGGAATTTTGATCGAATCGAACGCACCGCAATACTACTATACGCAGATCGGTGATCTAAAGGTCGAGATGCTCGGCGAAGCGGCAAAGGACGCGAAGGTGCGTTCGGAAAAGATCGCCGCGAGCACGGGTAATTCGATCGGTGCGGTGCGTTCGGCACGAATGGGCGTGCTGCAGATAACCGCCGCCGACTCGACCGAGGTTTCGGATTCGGGCATCTACGATACGTCGTCGATAGATAAGGACATGACGGCAGTCGTTAATGTTAGTTTTGCTGTTAATTAAAACGAAAGACGAGATACGCGACAGTTATTGAGCGTGTGTTTTGGTGGACTAAACACTCTTACGCTTGTAGAAAGTTGTTGACGGCGATTAGGCTTAGATGTATCGTTGGTTTGGCGTGTGTAGATCGTGGCCCGTAATCCGCGACGTCAACTTAGTAGTTCGACTAACCCTTAGGGTCGTCAGCGAAAATCCATTCAAAAAACTTCAAATAGGGAACGATGCCGCCATGGAACCTTCTCGCGTTCTGGTTCCCGCCTTGCTGCTCCTCACTTCGCTGTATCTAAATGCACAATCGGTTGCCGAGTATTAGAGCCAGCGCGAGGACCATACCTGAAAAAGTATTTGGAACGCGGCAGTTAATGCATGTACGAAAGGAATGCGGCAACAAGCCCATTCCGAGAATGCCGGATCATAGCAGGAGAGCGGATTATGAAGCATCGGATAAATGGTGCCCGTTATAGGGCAAGCTTGCTTTTTTTATTTTGTATCGTTTCGCTTTCGCTTGTAGGCAACGTCGCCGGTCAAGAGAATTGTGCAACCGGTGATACCGACTGCGCCATACGGAATGAAACCCTAAAGATCCAGCAGAACCCTGACAATGGTTTGAATTTGCAATGGCGGGCGTATCTGTATAAGCAAAAGAAAGCATTCGATATGGCGATCGCCGACTACAACAGGGCTCTAGCGGGAAGTGCGCCCTCGACGCTTCCACCCAAGCACTTTGAGGATATGATTTACAACGATCGCGGCGATGCTTATTTTCAGAAAGGAGATTATGATAACGCGATCAAAGACATCACGACCCTTATAGATCGCGGTGCGAATTGGGAGAACCTTTTCTTCACTCGCGGTAACGCCTATCTTGAAAAACTCAATTATGACGAGGCTCTCAAGGATTTCGGC